>NZ_CP063203.1:622500-933750 GCF_019904255.1 Marixanthomonas sp. SCSIO 43207 | reverse complement strand
ACCACGATTTATATTCCCAGTAAGATGTATTCATAGATTTGGTTTTACTTGATAAATTTCCATAAAAAAGCACCAAACCCCAAAATTAATTTTTGAAGCTTGGTGCTCTAACAACTATAAGTATTAAATACTATTCTTCCTCTTCAGGTTCTTTCATTTTGAAGGTATCCATAAAGGCAGTTGTGTACTTTCCGCTTACATAGGCCGGATCGTCCATTAACTGTCTGTGAAATGGTATGGTAGTTTTTACTCCTTCAATGACAAATTCGTCTAATGCTCGTTTCATTTTGTTTATTGCCTCGTCTCTGGTTTGCGCTGTTGTTATCAACTTTGCAATCATAGAGTCATAATTAGGCGGAATGGTATATCCTGCGTAAACGTGTGTATCTAGACGTACTCCGTGACCTCCGGGCGCGTGCAAGACGTCTATTCTCCCAGGTGATGGCCTAAAGTTGTTGTAAGGATCTTCGGCATTAATTCTACATTCTATAGAGTGTAGTTGTGGTAAATAGTTTTTTCCTGAAATTGGTACACCGGCAGCAACTAATATTTGCTCTCGAATCAAGTCATAGTCTACTACTTCTTCAGTAATTGGGTGCTCTACTTGTATACGAGTATTCATCTCCATAAAGTAGAAATTACGGTGTTTATCTACCAAAAACTCAATGGTACCAGCACCTTCATAATTAATATATTCTGCAGCTTTCACGGCAGCTTTACCCATTTCGTCCCGTAATTTTTTAGTCATAAACGGGCTTGGAGTTTCTTCTGTAAGCTTTTGGTGTCGACGCTGGATAGAACAATCTCGCTCACTTAAGTGACATGCTTTTCCGTTGCTATCTCCAACAATTTGAATTTCAATATGGCGAGGCTCTTCAATAAGCTTTTCCATATACATATCATCATTTCCAAAAGCTGCTTTACTTTCTTGTCGTGCAGATTCCCACGCGGCTTCAAGGTCTTCTTCTTTCCAAACTGCGCGCATTCCTTTACCACCGCCTCCTGCGCTAGCTTTAAGCATCACAGGGTAACCGGTTTCTTGAGCAATTTTTTTACACGCCTTAAAGTCTGGTATCACACCATCACTTCCAGGAACACAAGGTACTCCTGCTTCTTTCATTGTAGCTTTTGCCCTTGCTTTATTACCCATTCGGTCAATCATTTCGGGCGATGCTCCTATAAATTTAAAACCGTGTTCCTCACAAATTTTTGAGAATTTTGAGTTTTCAGATAAAAACCCATATCCTGGGTGAATAGCATCTGCATTTGTAATTTCAGCGGCTGAAATTACATTTGATATTTTTAAATAACTTTCGTTACTAGGAGCAGGACCTATACATACAGCTTCGTCTGCAAAGCGAACGTGTAAACTTTCTTCATCTGCTTTACTATATACCGCTACGGTTTTAATTCCCATTTCACGGCAGGTTCTAATTACACGAAGTGCAATTTCTCCTCTATTGGCAATCAATATTTTTTTAAACATAACTTTCTGAAATTAACAAATTCCAAATCTAAAATTCTAAAAATCCAGATTTCGATTTGAAATTTTAGAGGTTATTTACGAAGGATCTACTAAGAAAAGTGGTTGGTCAAATTCTACCGGAGAGGCGTCATCTACCAATACTTTAACTATTTTACCTGAAACTTCGCTTTCTATTTCGTTGAAAAGTTTCATTGCTTCAATAACACAAAGCACATCACCTTCTTTTACGGTATCGCCAACTTCAACAAATACAGGTTTATCTGGAGATGGTTTTCGATAAAAAGTACCTATAATAGGCGATTTAACTGTAATATATTTTGATTCTTCGTCTGTTGCAGCTTCTGTATTTCCTGCAGTGGGAGCTGCTGGTGCTTCTGCTGGTTGAGCAGGAGCCTGAGGAGCTGCTTGTTGAGGTTGTGCTGGCATTGCAGCTGGCACTTGTTGAATATATGTAGTTTTTTCTTTACCATCTTCTGTTCCGGTTCTAATAGTAATTTTAACGTCACCTGTTTCAAGTTTTACTTCACTGGCACCGGATTTTGCCACAAACTTGATTAAGTTTTGAATTTCTTTTAACTTCATATCAATTGATTTAATCTTTTGTTCTTTTTTTATTTTGCATCGTAGGCCCATTTTAAATAAACAGCACCCCACGTAAAGCCTCCTCCAAAGGAAGCAAAAATTAAATTATCTCCTTTTTTTAATTGTTTTTCATAATCTGAAACACACAGAGGTAAAGTTGCTGAAGTTGTATTTCCGTATTTATGAATGTTCATCATTACTTTTTCTGAAGGCAGGTTCATTCGTTTTGATGTTGCATCAATAATGCGCTTATTGGCTTGATGGGGAACTAACCAGTCTACGTCGTTACCTTTTAAGTTATTACGAAGCATGATTTTTTCACTTACATCTGCCATATTTGAAACAGCAAATTTGAAAACTGTTTTTCCGTCTTGAAAAACATAATGTTGTTTGTTTGCAACCGTTTCTGAAGTTGCTGGCATAAGTGAACCTCCCGCATCTATTTTTAAACTTTGACGACCAATCCCGTCACTTCTTAAAATCTCGTCTTGAACTCCATACCCTTCTTCATTAGGTTCAAAAAGCATGGCTCCTCCTCCATCGCCAAAAATGATACAAGTTGTACGGTCTTCATAATCAATTATAGAAGACATTTTATCAGCGCCTAAAAGAAGTACTTTTTTATATCGTCCCGATTCAATATAGCGTGCTGCGGTTGACATTCCGTATAAAAAACTAGAGCAGGCTGCGACTAGATCATATGAAAAAGCGTTTACGGCACCTATTTGAGTGGCTACGTAAACGCCTGTTGCTGCTACCGGCATATCTGGTGTGGCTGTTGCCATAATCACCATATCGATGTCTTTAGGGTCGGTATTGCTTTTTTTGAGAAGGTCTTCTGCTGCCTTAATTGCAAGGAATGAAGTTCCTTTATTTTTGTCTTTTAGGATTCTACGTTCTTTAATTCCTGTTCGGGTTGTAATCCATTCGTCATTGGTTTCAACCATGGTTTCGAGTATCTGGTTGGTAAGGACGTAGTCAGGCACATAGCCACCTACAGCGGTTACTGCTGCTGTGATTTTGTTCATAGATTTGAATTAAATTCACAAAAAGGGCTCAAAACCCTTTTAAAAGGAGTGAAAATTACTAAAAATTCATCAAAATGTAATGTGAAATTAGTGCTTTTTAACGTTTGCTATGTTAAAAAACAAAAAAAACTCCCACTTTAGTGAGAGTTATGGGTTTTAAGTATGACTACCTTATGCCTCTACTTCTTCAGCAGCATCGATAATTACTTGACCACGGTAATATAATTTACCTTCGTGCCAGTGTGCTCTGTGATATAAGTGTGCCTCACCTGTTGTAGGATCGGTTGCTATTTGAGGGGCAGTAGCTTTATAATGTGTTCTTCTTTTATCTCTTCTAGTTTTTGAGATTTTTCTTTTAGGATGTGCCATTGCTCTATATTATTTATCCGTTAATAGTTTTTTTAATTCATCCCAACGAGGGTCTATTTTAGAATCGTCGGGGTTATTATTATTTCCTTTAGGGCGTAATTCTTCAAGTTTTTTGAGTGTTTCGTTTTCTAAAGTTCCATCTTCTACACCGGGATGTATTTTTTTTGCCGGTACAGCAAGCACAATAGACTCGTAAATAAACTGCTGTATATTTACTTCATGACTTCCATGTGGTAAAACCAATAGGTCTTCATCGTCTACATTGGTCTCTTCACCAAACTTTACAACAAACCTATACTCTCCATTTATTTGTTGATCATATGGTTCATTACTTACATCACAATTTACATTGACTGTTCCGTTAAAAAACAATGTGAACTCTAATAATGTTGCTTTTTTAACCAATAACACTTCAAGGTTTATGGCCGCATCATTAAACTCAACATACTCAAAATGCTCAAAGAACGGTTTTTCAATTTTAAAATTAAACCGGTGTTCGCCTATCTTCAACCCTATAAAAGGGATGGTAAATTCTTTCAATTCCTTCATTATCACACCTGTTTCTCGTTCACACCTTAGCGATAAGGCGGGTGCAAAGATAAAAAATTATTTGAATAGCAAATTAATTTATTGATTCTTTTTTGAAAAGGATTTTTTTTGATTAGTTTTTAAAGGGTTTTTTGATATTTTCTTGTACTCCTTTCGTTTATTATAAATTTTGATTGCGTAAAAAACGGCTTCTTTAAAAGACTCATAATTTGCTTCGTTTTTTCCTGCAACATCATAAGCAGTACCGTGGTCTGGAGAGGTTCTAACTCTATTAAGACCAGCTGTGTAATTTACGCCTTTCCCAAAAGCAAGTGTTTTAAATGGTACCAAGCCTTGATCATGGTAAGAAGCAATTATAGCGTCAAAGTTTTTGTAATTGCCAGAGCCAAAAAAACTATCTGCAGCGTATGGACCAAAAACCAATCTATCTTTTTCTCTAATAGCATCTAAGGTTGGCTTTAAAACGGTATCGTCTTCATTACCTATTACACCGTTATCGCCGTTATGCGGATTAATACCAAGCACTGCAATTTTTGGTTTTCGTATTCCGAAATCCTTTATAAGTGAATTGTGGATGGTGGTTATTTTTTTCTCTATCACTTCTGAAGTGATATTTTTAGCTACATCTTTTACAGCTACATGATCTGTGAGCAAGCCCACTCGTAATGTGTCTGAAACCATCAACATTAAACTATCACCTTCTAATTCTTGAGCAAGATAATTTGTATGACCGGGAAAGTTAAATGCTTCAGATTGAATATTTGACTTGTTTATAGGGGCTGTGACCAATACGCCAATTTCTTTCTTTTTAAGTGCTAACACCGCAGATTTTAATGACTTGATTGCGTATTCGCCTATTTTTTTATCCTCTTTTCCGAAGTTGACATCTACATGTTCTTGCCAAACATTTAATACGTTTATCTTTTTATGCGCAACCTTGTCTAGTGAATCTATTCCGTGCAGGTTTATATCAAGTTTATAAACTTTTTTGAAATATGACATTAATTTAACCGAAGCAAAAATCACAGGGGTACAAAACTCTAGCATTCTAGCATCTTGAAATGTTTTAAGCACAATTTCGCTTCCTATTCCGTTCAAATCTCCAATTGAAATGCCAACAATTATTTTTTCCTTCTTCGCCATAGCGTGTTATGCGGTATTTAATTTTTATTTTTGCAGTATACAAATGTAACTAATTTAAGGATGTTTACAGGAATTATTGAGCAGGTTGGAAAAATCAAAAAACTAACCTCAGAAAGCAAAAATCTTCATATAGAAGTATTGAGTGGTTTAGCTTCAGAATTAAAAATCGATCAAAGTGTATCACACAATGGAGTTTGTTTAACAGTTGTTGATATAAATGAAGAATCATATGTGGTTACCGCAATTGACGAAACGCTACAAAAAACCAACCTTAGTAATCTTAAAGAAGGAGATTGGGTAAACCTAGAGCGTGCTATGAAGCTAGGGGATCGTCTTGATGGGCACATTGTGCAAGGTCACGTAGATCAAACCGGAGTTTGTAAATCTATAGAAGAAGTTGATGGTAGTTGGGTATTCACGTTTACTTATGAAGGAAATAAACACAATGTGACTATAGAAAAGGGTTCTATCACAATAAATGGAGTAAGTTTAACCGTTGTAAATTCTAAAGAAAATGAATTTAGTGTGGCAATTATTCCATATACCTATAATAATACAAATTTTAAAGCCTTAGAAAAAGGTTCGATTGTCAATTTGGAATTTGACGTGGTAGGAAAATACGTTAAGAGACTTACGCAGGGATATCGTTAGAGCGATATTTTTTAACTATAAAGTAACCCCCCAATAGTAATCCAAATAAAATTAGAATGTAAATATTGTCGTCAACTGGCAATTGTGCCCCTCCAGGCGGTCTATTTTCAATATTTGGAGGTGGTGGGCCTTTAGTATCGGACACAGATTGTGCGAAACTCATTACATTAGTAAATAAGCTTAGTCCAATAGTTAATATGAAAACGATTCGGGGTCGCATAATTGGTGTCTAAAGTACTATTTTTTTATTAATATCAAAGTAAAAATAAAGTTATACAATATTTAATAACTCATTTTTCTCGTTTATATTACTGCTGTAAATATGAAAAAACAATTTATTTTTTATAAACGGCTAAAATAAAGCAATTTATTTGAAATAAAATCATCAATATAAAAAAGTAATTCGAAACGTAAAACTTTTCTTTACTAAAATCAAAAAAAGAACTAAACTTTCTAAACCAAAAAAGTGGTCCCACATGGGCTCGAACCATGGACCCCCTGATTATGAGTCAGGTGCTCTAACCAGCTGAGCTATGGGACCAAACTAGCTGCAAATGTAAAACACTTTATTTTTACTGCAAACAATTTTTGCATTTAATGTGCTTTTATTGTTAATCTCTCTCTTGACAAAGCTCAATTAACACTCCATGAGCCGATTTTGGATGCAAAAACACAACCCATTTATTGTCTGCTCCTTTTTTGGGCTCTTCATTTAACACAACAAAGCCTTCTTTTTTAAGCCGGTCGACTTCACTTTTAATGTTTTTTACTGAAAAAGCAATGTGGTGAATCCCTTCTCCTTTTTTCTCAATAAACTTAGCAATTGGGCTGTCTTTGCGAGTTGCTTCCAATAATTCAATTTTACTTTCTCCACACGTAAAGAATGAAGTAGTGACACCCTCACCATCTACGCTTTCGGTTTTATAATGCTCATAGCCAAATAGTTTTTCATAGGTCTTATTTGCTTCAGAAATACTTTTAACGGCTATTCCTATATGTTCTATTTTTTCCATTGTACGTTTTATTTTTTCAAATTTACACATTCTTTATAGCTACGTGTACATTATTTTAGTATCACTTCATTAAAACAAGTCTGTTGTTAGCATTAAATGTTCTATTTTTGCGATATGAGTATGAAAGAGAGTAACAGACAGAAAAAAATTGCAGGCGTATTACAGAACGACCTTGCAAAGGTTTTGCAAGAACTACTTAGAGAGTCGGGGCAATTAAGCACTATATTGACGGTTTCAAAAGTTTCAGTTACCGTAGATTTGTCTATTGCAAAAGTATATGTGAGTGTTTTTCCTTCTCAAAAAGCTGAAGCAATTTTAAAGGAGTTAAAGCAACTTACTCCAAAAATCAAACATCAAGTTGCGCAACTTACCAAAAATCAGCTTCGGAAAATGCCTGAGCTTATTTTTTATAATGATGATTCTATGGAATATATTGAAAACATAGAAAGAGCTGTAAAGGAAAAACAAAACCCAATTGAAAACCCAGACCTACTTCCTAAACGCAAAAAATCATAATATTGAGGTTTCCGCTCTACATCGCTAAGCGGTACTTATTTTCAAAAAGCAGCAATAACGCTATTAACATCATAACAGGAATTGCCGCTATAGGTGTTGTAGTTGGTGCTATGTCTTTATTTATAGTGCTGTCAGGGTTTTCTGGACTGAAAGATTTTAGCCTGCAGTTTACCAATGTTTTTGACAGCGACTTAAAAGTGTTTCCGGCCAATGGAAAAACAATTCAATTCTCTGAAGCTGCCGAAGAGAAACTAAATCAACTTAACGAAGTTCAATCTTTTTCAAAAGTCATTGAAGAACGTGTTTTTCTTCAATATAAAGGCAGAAATCAAATTGCTTACATTAAAGGTGTTGATTCCAATTATAATAAAGTAAATCCCACAGACAGTATACTATACCTCAGCGAGTGGTTCACGCCCGGTCAACAAGAAGTGGTTATTGGTTTTAATATCGCTTACAAACTTTCTTTAGGGGTAAATGATTATACAGACTTGCTGGATATTTATGTGCCACGACCTGGTACCGGTCAAATATCGGCTCTTGATGTTTCAAATGCGTTTACTAAGCGTAATGCTGTAGTTTCGGGAATCTATGACGTAAATGAGGAATTAAATAGTAAGTATGTTTTTAGTGATATTGAATTTGCTCGTAATTTATTAAATCTCGATAGCTTAACTGTTTCTTCACTTGAATTGAAGCTGAAGCCTAATGTTTCAGAAGAAGCGATAAGAAACCAACTACAATCTATTTTTTCTGAAGAAGTTTTAATTAAAAATCGAATTCAGCAAAATGATGCGCTTTATAAAATGTTGAATACAGAAAACATAGCAGTGTACCTCATTTTTACTTTGGTATTGATCATTGCACTTTTTAATGTAATTGGGTCTATTATTATGATGATTCTTGATAAGAGAAAAGACGTAAAAACTCTTTATAACCTTGGTGCAACCTTAAAAGATATTAGAAAAATTTTCTTTTTGCAAGGTGCTCTCATGACTACTTTTGGCGGGTTGTTGGGGATTGGCTTAGGTATAATTACAGTTTGGGCTCAACTTCAGTTTGAGTTTGTAAACATTACTGCTACTCTTCCTTATCCGGTAAAGTTCCAAATTATAAATGTAATTGTGGTGTTTGTAACTATTTCTGTGCTAGGTGTCATCGCTTCAAAAATAGCTTCTAGCAGAGTTAGCAAAAAATTACTTTCTTAAGCAAATTGATAATCACCAAATTTATCTAGCACCTCTTCAAAGGCAGCAAAAACGTCTGCACTATCATCGCTAGTCACCATTTTCATGCGATAGGGTTTAAAATTTGGAATGCCTTTAAAGTAATTGGTATAATGACGTCGTGTTTCAAAAACACCTAGTTTTTCTCCTTTCCAGTCTATAGACATTTGTAGATGGCGTCGAGCTGCTTCAACACGTTCTGCCATAGTGGGTGGGGCTGCGTGTTTTCCGGTGTTAAAATAATGTTTTACTTCATTAAAAAACCAAGGGTAGCCTATACTGGCGCGTCCAATCATGGCGCCATCAAGTCCGAATTTATCACGCATTTCCATTGCGCGCTCGGGTGTGTCTACATCACCATTGCCAAAAACAGGAATGTGCATTCTAGGATTGTTTTTTACCTCAGCAATGGGAGTCCAATCTGCATTTCCTTTATACATCTGTGCGCGTGTACGGCCATGAATTGAAATAGCTTGACACCCTACATCTTGTAACCTTTCTGCTACCTCAACAATCTTTATCGAGTCGTGATCCCAACCTAAACGTGTTTTAACTGTCACGGGTAGCTTGGTATGCTTTACCATTGCCTCGGTCAAAGAAACCATTAAGTCAATATCTTTTAAAATACCGGCTCCGGCTCCTTTGCTCACTACTTTTTTTACAGGACAGCCAAAATTGATGTCGATAATATCAGGCCCACTGGCTTCAACAATTTCTACACTTTGTAACATCGATTCAAGATTGGCACCAAAAATTTGAATGCCAACAGGACGTTCTTTCTCATAAATATCAAGCTTCATAACGCTTTTTGCTGCGTCACGTATTAACCCTTCTGAAGAGATAAACTCTGTATATACTACATCTGCTCCTTGTTCTTTACATAAAGCTCTAAAGGGTGGATCGCTTACATCTTCCATAGGTGCAAGCAACAGCGGAAAATCTCCTACGTCTATACTTCCAATTTTTGCCATGCTGCAAAATTACGAAAATTATAAGATGAAAGATTTATGTGAAGTGTTTCTGAAAAAATTAATTTTCAAGTCTGTTGTTTTCATCATTATCAAGGCTTCGTTGATTATCGTTTAATTGAAAATTTCCGAAGTTATATGTAAAACCTACTTTAAAAACTCGCGACTCTGGCATAGTAAAATATGAGTTGTCTTGATTTAAATATTGGGAGGTTACCGGTACGTTATTGGTGTTAAATATGTCATCTACTCCCATAAAAACACTCGCTTTATTGTCCCAAAATGATTTTCTGAAAGAAACTGAAAAGTTAAATATATTGTTGTAGTCTAAAGAACCTGAGATTAAGTTTGAAAAGTAAACTGCCACAACATCTGCTGAAAAGGTTCTGTCTTTTGACAATGAAATATTATTATATAACTGACCAAAAAAACCGGCAGTATTATTTTTTGCTATCTCTTGAGAACTTTCAAGCGCTAAAAAATCATTTTCTAAATAATACGTAGAAGTTACCAAGCTTAAAAACCACCAATTATTCAATGATGATGCGTATGAAACATCAAAACTGTACTGAAAAAAGTTTATCATATTTGCGTCTATTTGCCGCAGAATTCTAGTATCATTATTTTGATAATTCAACATTTCTAGTGAATGATCAATGTGTTGATAGTATGCCTCAAAAGACCATTTACTATTGTAGGTGTAACTTAAAGTTATTTTATTATCTATTGCAGGACGTAAATTTGGGTTACCAGTATTAAAGTTATTTTCATTAATAAAATACTTAAATGGGTTTAAGCTATGATAGCGAGGACGTTCAATTTTTCTTGCATAATTGATACCTAGCTCATGGTTTTCTGAAAGCTGATAGTTTAATGAAACACTTGGAAACCACTCAAAATAGTTTTGTGTGTTTACCTTTCCTAAGGAGCGTGAATCACCTTCTACATCGGTATATTCGGTTCTTAAGCCTATGTTTATATCAAACTTTTCAAACTCTTTTGCAAAATCAATATATGCTGCATAGATTGATTCTTCATATAAAAAAACATCTGACAGTTCTGGGTTGAAAGATTGACTGTTATTTACAACATCAAAAAAATCAAGTCCTGTGTCGGTATCAATGCTTGAGTATTTTATACCAGCATCAAAACTTCCAGAAAATAAAGTGGTAGACAAATCGGCATTTCCGGTTAGTATATTGGTTTTCTGGTCAGAAAGTGTGTAGAAACTATTATTCCGAAGAAAATTACCGTTTGGTAAAAAATAGTCTGTTATTACGTTTTGGTATTGATCACTGTTGTACGCTATATAGTTTGCTCCTATTGACAACAGAGAACCATCTTCATCTAGTGTGGTTGCATAACCCACATTAACAGTAAGGTTTGAAAGGTCTTTTTCTAAGTCACTGTGAGATGTAAAGGTGGAGTCTAACTGCCGTTGTGCATTAAAAATTTCAAAAAACTGGCTGTTATCATATGTAGTATTGGGTGATAAAAGCAAGCTTGCTCCAAGTGTAATAGAATTATTTTCATCTAGTGTAAAATCTGTAAAAACGTTGGCTTGGTGCGCATATCTTTTTGTCTGTCTATTAAAGTCTCCTTCCCAAATTGATGCAGTAGAGGTTTCATCGGGTTCAAAAAAGCGGATGTAACTCTCTTGGTCACGGTTTAGTTTTTTTGGATTATAGCTGTAACTTCCATAAAAATTAAGCCAGTCATTTTTATAAAAATGAGATGTTCCTATTTGATATTTAGCAAAAACGGCTTGTCTATAAGTTCCGTTTACAGAGCCTTTATATCCTGGATCAACAGGCCGTGTGGTATTTATATTCAGAATTGTTCCGGCTTCGGCGTCATATTTGGCCGAAGGCGAGGTAATTACTTCTACAGATTCAATAATTGAAGCATCTAAGTTTCTTAAAAACACGACCGTTTCAGAAGGAGATAAATAAATTCGCTTGTCATTTAAGTAGACGGTTGTTGGTTGATTTTTAATTGAAATATTATCTCCAAAAACCAAAACACCGGGTGTTTTTTTAATAATGTCAAAACTGTTTCCAATAGATAAAGAAGTATTTGCTACATTAAAAACCAGTTTGCCGCCTTTTCTGGTAATGGTTGGTTGTTTTGCATATACAACCGTTTCTTCTAGGTTTTCGGTGCTATTGTTTAAGGTTATTGTACCAATGTTTTCTTCTGAAGAAACCGTAACTGTTTTGGTAATCGTTTGATAGCCAACGTAGCTAAAGGTTAATTTATAGGTTTTTTCTTCTAGCGCTTCTAGTTTAAAAAAACCTTCTTCATTTGTGGTAGACCCTTTAAATGCTTCATCGGCATTTTCTTCAAATACCAAAACATTTACAAAGGAAATGGGCTTATTGTTTGTATCTGATACTTTTCCAGTAATTGAATATTCTTGTGCAAACATTGAGGTAGCACAAAACATTAAAAGATATAGCAGACGCAGTTCTTTCATAGATTAGGGTTTGTTATGTTTTTGCGATTTAAGGGGGAGATGAAGCTTACTTCAATTAAATACGCTGCTAGTACAAATATGTTAATATTATCTTAACATTCAAATTCTTTTGGATATTTTTCGATGAAACGAAACAAATGTTTTTTTCATTTCAATTTAAACTATATTTGCATTCAACTTGCTACGGAAGAAGAACACTATGAAGAACATTCGCAATTTTTGTATCATCGCACATATTGACCACGGTAAAAGTACTTTGGCAGACCGCTTACTAGATTCTACCGCAACTGTCACCTCTCGTGAAAAACAAGAGCAGTTGCTGGATAGTATGGATTTGGAGCGTGAGCGAGGTATTACCATAAAGAGTCATGCCATACAAATGGATTATGAATATGAAGGAGAAAAATATATTTTAAACTTAATTGACACACCGGGACACGTAGATTTTTCATACGAAGTATCCCGAAGCATTGCTGCTTGTGAAGGAGCTTTGTTAGTTGTTGATGCCGCACAAAGCATACAAGCTCAAACCATTTCAAACTTATATTTAGCACTCGAAAATGATCTGGAAATTATTCCGGTGTTAAACAAAATTGACTTGCCTTCTGCAAATCCAGAAGAAGTAACCGATGATATTGTAGACCTTTTGGGTTGTGACCCTTCAGAAATAATTCCTGCCAGCGCCAAAACCGGCTTAGGGATTGATGATATTCTAGAAGCTATTATTAAACGTGTTCCTGCCCCAAAAGGAAACCCCGATGAATCATTGCAAGCATTAATATTTGATTCAGTTTATAATCCATTTAGAGGTGTTGAAACCTACTTTAGAGTACTAAATGGTGAAATAAAAAAAGGGCAAAAAATTAAATTTATGGCTACCGGCAAAAGCTATGATGCCGATGAAGTAGGAACCTTAAAATTAAAACAGCTACCCAAGCAAGTAATTAAAACAGGAGATGTAGGGTATTTAATTACAGGTATTAAGGATGCTCGCGAGGTAAAAGTTGGTGATACCATTACAGATGCAAAAAGTCCTACTACCAATATGATTGAAGGATTTGAAGATGTAAAACCTATGGTATTTGCCGGTATTTATCCTGTAGATACTGAAGATTATGAAGAGTTAAGAACCTCCATGGAAAAACTGCAACTTAATGATGCTTCTTTGGTTTTTCAACCTGAAAGTTCTGCAGCGTTAGGTTTTGGTTTTAGATGTGGTTTCTTAGGAATGCTTCATTTAGAAATCATTCAAGAACGTCTAGAGCGCGAATTTGATATGACGGTTATTACTACGGTACCTAACGTATCTTATCACGCATATACCAATAAACAACCTGACGAAATTGTTATGGTAAACAATCCGTCAGATCTGCCGGAACCCTCTACCCTGAACCGAGTAGAAGAGCCTTTTATTAAAGCGTCTATTATTACAAAAGCAGACTTTGTAGGGCCTGTTATGTCACTCTGTATTGAAAAAAGAGGACAAATAGTTAATCAAACCTATTTAACCACAGAGCGAGTTGAGCTTATTTTTGATATGCCTTTGGCCGAAATTGTATTTGATTTTTACGATCGATTAAAAACGGTTTCAAAAGGATATGCCTCTTTTGATTATGCACCAATAGGTATGAGAGAATCACACCTAGTTAAAGTAGATGTTTTATTAAATGGTAATACGGTTGATGCACTTTCTGCGCTGTTACACCGTGACAATGCTTACGATATAGGTAAGCGCATGTGTGAAAAGCTGAAAGAATTAATTCCAAGACAACAGTTTGATATTCCTATTCAGGCTGCTATTGGGTCAAAGATTATTTCAAGAGAAACGGTTAAAGCCCTTCGTAAAGATGTAACTGCAAAATGTTACGGAGGTGATATTTCACGTAAAAGAAAACTACTAGAAAAGCAGAAAAAAGGTAAAAAGCGTATGCGAGCTGTTGGTAATGTAGAAATTCCTCAAGAAGCATTTATGGCTGTTTTAAAACTTAACGACTAGGTTTTTAACCGTCACCGCAAGTAACACCAGACTCTTGTAAGCCTGCTAAGTACTCATCATAATCTGTATTGGTGTTTTCACCATTCACGGTAGCATTTCCGTTTTGATCACGACAAAGCTCAAACGAGGCTGTTTCTGGAGAGCTACAAACAATACACGATACATCTTGGTCATCTTCACAAGAAGAAAACAAAAGAGCAGCTGTAAAACAACAGAGTGAAAGGATGGTTTTTTTCATGAAATTCTGTTTATAAAAAAACGGTAAGCCCTTTGTTTTATTATTGAGCTTCAGTTTTTTCCTCTTCTTCTTTGGTTACATTCATTACGTCTTCAAAGTCAATAGGTTTTCCTAAATAAACCAAATAACTTTCTTTTGTAATTTCCATCTCTTGAGGGTTTTCAATCAGGTCTATGTGGTTTTCATCGTCTTTTATAAACAATGGAACTGCATTTTCTTCTTCTTCAATATAGCCAAGAAGCTTTAAAAATTTTGATTGTGTATCTATAGGCAATTCTTGTATCGAAGGGAAATCACGAGCAACTTCGGTAAACCTAACGTAATCATGTGTTGTTGAGAAAAGTTCGTTTGAAGAAATTGAGTTTTTAATTTTTCGTTCTTCAGAATTCATTAATCTGAAAGCACCATTTTCTCCAAATATATCTCGATAACGTCTTAACGCTTGGGCGTTAATTTCATCGTTTCCTGTCATTGCTAGCAAATACCCTACGTCGTTTAATTCAATATTATCTGAAAGATCGTCAGAATAAATATTTCCGTTAATAGCTTCAAGGCCCAGCTCTTTGGCTTTTTCAATATTCAACCGGTTGGTATCAACCAAAACAACGTGGCGGTTGTTTTTTTGAAGGTAGGTTCCTATCAACCTTGAAACCTTTGAAGCTCCAACAATCATTATACCTTCTGAAGTTTTTAAGAAAACACCTACTGCCGAAGCAAAAAAGCGAGCAGATGCAGCGTTTAATAAAACAGTAACCAACACCACTGCAAAAACTAATGGAGTTATATATTCGGCTCCGGGAACACCTTCAATTACTAGCTTGGTACCAAAAAGTGATGCAATACCAGCTGCTACAATACCTCGTGGTCCTACCCAACTTATAAATAATTTTTCATTGGTTTTTAAGCTAGAGCCCATCGTGCTTATAAAAACGCCAAGCGGTCTTAAAAGAAAAATAATAATGGCTAATAAAATTGCTGTCTTCCAGTTATAAACCAATAGCATATCTTCCAAGCTAATATTTGCCGCTAGAAGAATGAATAAAATTGAAATAAGCAATACACTTAAAGATTCTTTAAAATAAAGTAGTTCTTTAAGACTGGGTAAATCACTATTTCCTAAAAACATACCCATAACAACTACTGCAAGTAACCCAGATTCATGAGCAAATTGGTCGCTCAACACAAATATCATCAACACCATAGAAAGCGACACCACATTAAGAAGGTAATGAGGAATTAATTTCCTTTTTATTGAAAAGTAAAGAGCATACCCTGCAGAAATTCCGAAGGAGAAACCAATTAATACAATTTTTCCGAACTCAATAAGAGCTTGTTTGGTAAAGCCCGCATCTCCTTCAACACTTATGAATTCAAAAACCAAAACAGCCACCAATGCACCGATTGGATCAATTAATATTCCTTCCCATTTTAATACTGCCGAAACATGCTTTTTTAAAGGAATATTTCTAAGAATAGGAGTAATTACAGTAGGTCCTGTTACAATTATTAGAGCTGAAAATAAAAAGGAAATTCGCCAGTCAAGTCCAAAAACATAATGCGCTGCCACACCGGCACCAATAAAGGTAATAGCAGAACCTATGCTAATTAATTTTCCTATTACACCACCTACTTTTGTAATCTCACCTCGACGAAGCGTTAAACCTCCTTCAAAAAGGATAATACCAATTGCTAACGACACAAAATAAAAAAGATTTTCACCGGGAAAGAGACCGTTTTTTCCATCATAAATGGGTTGTATCCATTGTGTGCCGTCTTCAGAAAGTAATGTAGAAATGGGGCCTACAAAAAGACCGATGAGTATTAAGGGTAAAATTGCGGGAATTTTAAACTTCCAAGCGACCCACTGTGCTAAAATTCCTAAAACAATAATTCCTGCTAATTCAATCATAAATTTCCTTTTGGGTAATATAGCTTCTTTTAAAATTTCGCAAAAGCTAACTTTTTGTTAAAAATAATACAAATATTTAACTACACACCTAAGGGACTGCATCGCTTTTAGTATTTTGCAGACTTTAAAGTTAAGATTATGAAGTTGTACCCCATTGAAGCCGGAAATTTTAAATTGGATGGTGGTGCTATGTTCGGTGTAGTGCCCAAATCATTATGGAATAGAACCAATCCCGCAGACAATAATAATATGATTGATATGGCCGCCAGATGCCTTCTTATTGAAAATGGCGACCGTCTTACCCTTATAGATACTGGAATGGGAAATAAACAAAGTGAAAAATTCTTTGGGTATTATTATCAATGGGGAGATGATTCAATAGACAAATCATTACAAAAACACGGTTTTCATCGTGATGACATTACAGATGTTTTTATGACGCACCTTCACTTTGATCATTGTGGTGGATGCATACAATGGAACAAAGACCGAACCGGTTATGAACCGGCTTTTAAAAATGCAAAATTTTGGAGTAATAAAGAGCATTGGCAATGGGCTGTAAACCCAAATCCTCGAGAAAAAGCTTCTTTTTTAAAAGAAAATATTTTACCAATGGAAGAAAGCGGACAGCTTCACTTTGTTGATAAAGCTTCCGGTAACTTTTCTCAATCAAATGAGATGGATTTCGGCATTCTATTTGTAGATGGACATACCGATAAACAAATGATTCCGCATATTGATTACAAAGGAAAAAAATTGGTTTTTATGGCAGATCTTTTGCCAACGGCCGGTCATTTACCCTTACCGTATGTAATGGGCTATGATACACGTCCTTTACTTACTTTATCTGAAAAAGAAAAGTTTCTCAATCAAGCGGCAGACAATAAGTATTATCTTTTTTTGGAGCACGATGCTCATAACCAAATAATAACCGTAAAACACACTGAAAAAGGCGTTCGCTTAGATCAGGTTTTTACTTTTAATGAACTATTTAATTAATTTTTACTAAAAATGAATATTTTTAAAACATCCCTTTTTGCTGCTGCCTCTGCAGTAGTTTTAGCCGGTTGTGGAAGCAGCACGGCTCCTATCATTTCAACCCCAATTGAAAACATTGACACACTCCCTCTTAAAACAGCTCCACTAAGTGATGAGCAATATAAAAGATGGGGTGCAGCAGACCTCATTACAGACACCATCCCAGGTATGAGTGTTGATAAAACATACAATGAAATTCTTTCAAAACGTAAAAAAGGAAGCACTGTAATTGTAGGTGTGATTGACAGCGGTGTTGATGTAGAGCATGAAGATTTAAAAAATGTTATCTGGGTTAATGAAGATGAAATTCCAGGTAACGGTAAAGATGACGATAATAATGGATACGTAGATGATATTCACGGATGGAACTTTTTGGGTGATATTGTAGGTGAAAACCTTGAATATACCCGAATAATGAGAAAACTAGAACCAAAGTTTAAAGGTAAAACAGAAGCTTCAATTAGTGCAGCAGACCGCGAATCTTTTGCATTATACAACAAAGCAAAAGCTGAGTATGAAAAAGAGAAACAAGAAGTTGCTGCAAACAAAGCTCGTTATGAGCAAATATTACAGCAAGTAAAACCAGCTCACGAAGCTATGGTTGAAAAACTTGGAAAAGATGACTACACTGCTGAAGAATTGGCTGCAATATCAAACCCAACTGCTTCAGAAAAGCAACAAATTGCTATGTTGACTCAAATGTTAAGCTATGGTGATTCAGTAAATGCAGTGATTGAGCAACTAGAAGGTGGTATTGATTATTTTGGTGGAAGATTAGAAAACCACTTCAACCTTGAAAAAGATTTCCGTAGTGTTTTAGGTGATAATCCAGATGATATTACCGATACAAATTATGGAAATAATCAAGTTTCTGGTCCAGACCCTAAAAAAGAAGATGCCAAGCACGGTACACACGTATCTGGTATAATTGCCGGTGAACGTAATAACGAAATTGGAATTGACGGTGTTGCCGAAAATGTAGAAATAATGGTAATTCGTGCCGTTCCAGATGGTGATGAGTATGACAAAGACATTGCTCTAGCTATTCGTTATGCGGTAGATAATGGAGCAAAAGTTATCAATACTAGCTTCGGAAAATACTACACCACCCATCCAGAGTGGGTTCGTGATGCAATTAAATATGCAGCTTCAAAAGATGTGTTAATTGTAAATGCTGCCGGAAACGAAGGGATTGACTTAGATGAAACAGAAGTATACCCTAATGATCAAACCAAAACCGGTGCAGAATATGCCGATAACGTATTAACGGTTGGTGCATTAAACTATAAATATGGTGGCGAATTGGTTGCAACCTTTTCAAATTATGGTAAAAGCAATGTAGATGTATTTGCTCCTGGTGTAAAAATTTGGGCAACAACACCATTAAACGAATATGAATATTTACAAGGTACATCAATGGCTGCTCCAGCTGTTGCTGGTGTTGCAGCAACGCTGCGTTCATACTATCCTAATCTTTCTGCAAGTGAGATTAAGCAAATAATTATGGATAGCGGATTAAGCTCAAACACCAACGTTATCTTAGGTGGAGATGATTCAAATACAGATAACTTCACCAACATATCAACATCGGGTAAGATGGTAAATATGTACAATGCGATGATTATGGCAGACAAAAAATCTCGTTTAAAATAAAAAACTATATTAGAGGCTTTACCGTTGGTAAGGCCTCTTTTTTTTGAATCTAATACTATACTTATGAAATATCTCTTCGGAAACATCCTTATCTTTTTTATGGTTGCTTCAGTTGTGGCGCAAAACAATACCTCGTATTGGCAACAAAAAGTAGATTATAAAATGGAAATTGATATGGATGTAGAAACCTATCAATACAAAGGAAAACAAGAACTTGTTTATACCAACAACTCTCCAGATGTTTTAAACAGGGTTTTTTATCACTTATATTTTAATGCTTTTCAACCGGGAAGTGAAATGGATATTCGTTCACGCACCATCCCAGATCCAGATAGTCGAGTAGGCGATCGTATTTCAAAATTATCACCTTCTGAAATAGGATACATAAAACCAACTCTCTTAACACAAGATGGTCAAACTGTTAATTATGAGGTGGTAGGTACAGTTTTAGAAGTTGAGTTAAATACTCCAATTAAGCCGGGAGAAAGCACCACATTTAATATGGAATGGGATGCGCAAGTTCCTGTTCAAATTCGTCGTTCAGGAAGAAACAACGCCGAAGGTGTCGCTCTTTCTATGACTCAATGGTACCCAAAAATAGCAGAATATGATTTTCAAGGATGGCATGCAGACCCTTACATAGGGCGTGAGTTTCATAGCGTTTGGGGAGATTATGATGTAAAAATTACCATAGATGCTGCTTACACTATTGGAGGTACTGGTTATTTAGAAAACCCTGAAGAGGTAGGTCACGGTTACGGTCCTAAAGGATTGAAAAACATGAAACCAGTTAACGGAAAGTATTCTTGGCATTTTAAAGCACCAAATGTACACGATTTTACTTGGGCAGCAGATGATAATTATGTGCACGATAAATATGAAGGCCCTAATGGCGTAACACTTCATTTTTTCTATAAAGACGATCCAAAAATTCAAGAAAATTGGAAAAACTTACAACCCAAAACCGCAGAGTTATTAAAGTATTTTAATGAGCACATTGGTGAATATCCATACAAACAATATTCTGTAATTCAAGGTGGTGATGGCGGTATGGAGTATGCTATGTGTACTTTAATCACCGGTGAACGAAAGTTTGAAAGTTTAGTGGGTGTTACCGCTCACGAGCTGGCTCATACCTGGTTTCAGTTTTTATTAGCTACCAATGAGTCTAAACATGAATGGATGGACGAAGGGTTTACAAGTTACATTTCAGCAGCGGCAATGAATGAAGTAATGAATCAAAAAAGTCCTAATCCTTTTAGCGGTTCATATCGAGGATATCAGTTTATGGCTAAAAGTGGTCAAGAACAGCCGTTAACAACTCACGCAGACAGGTATGCAACCAACCGTTCTTACGGAATTAACGCATACAGCAAAGGAGCTGTGTTTTTAGCACAGTTAGGATACGTAATAGGTGAAGAAAACCTATCAAAAACACTTCATAAGTATTTTGATGACTGGGCTTTTAAACACCCTACACCCAATGACTTTATTCGCGTAGCCGAAAAGGTATCAGGCTTTGAGTTAGACTGGTATTTAACCGATTTTGCTCAAACTACAAACACCATAGACTATGGAATAAAAGGTGTAGAATCTGTAGGAAACACAACCACAATAACACTTGAACGTATTGGTTTAATGCCAATGCCAATTGATTTATTTGTAACCTATGAAGACGGCACAGAAGAATATTTTTATATTCCGTTACAAATGGCTCGTGCAGAAAAGCCAAACCCATATCCAAATATGAAATACCGTGTATTACCAGATTGGGCTTGGGCATACCCTACATACCAATTTGAAATAACAGATGGTAAAAAAGTAAAAAGCATGAAGATTGATGCGTCAAACCGTATGGCAGACCTCAATCCACAAAATAATACTTGGGGCGTAGAATAATTTTTTCTAAAACCTTTTACAATACAGACCTCACAGTTGTACTAAACTTGTGAGGTCTTTTTATATCTTTACCTTGTGAGTCAAACATTTCCAAAACACGAAAAACTTAAAAGCCGAAAAACCATTGAACGCCTTTTTACTGAAGGAAAATCGTTCAAAAAATTTCCGGTAAAAGTATTTTTCATTGAAGTAGAAAACGCAGAATATACACAAGCTGCATTTGCTGTTCCCAAACGTAATTTTAAGTTGGCAGTGCAACGCAATCACATTAAAAGAAAATTAAGAGAAGCTTACAGGCTTAATAAAGAACAACTTATAATCAATAACGGCAAGAAATTTGCGTTGTTATTTTTATATCTTGGAAAAGAAAATCCTGATTATAGTTTTCTAGAACAATCAGTTGTTTCGCTCCTTAAAAAAATATCATATGAAAGCAATTAGCTTATTATTATTTTCATTTATTCTTGGATGTTCAAATAGTGGAGGCTCCAACGCCGTACCATCGGCACCATCTCCTGCTGGAGAAGCAATAGAAGATGTTGCATATTTTGAAGAAAGCATGATTCAACAAAAGAGAATCACTTCTGAAGAACAAGAACAGAAAATTATTAAAACCGCCCGACTAGCTTTTGAAACGCCTTCACCCGATGATACTCACAAAAAAATTCTGCAATTAACCAATCAATATGAAGGCTTTGTTGCCAATGATAATTCTGGAAAAAGTTACAATCGTATTTTCCGAAATATGACCGTGCGGGTACCTACCAAAAATTTTCAAGCGTTTATCAATTCGGTTTCAGAAGGAGTGGAGTATTTTGATCAGCGAGATATCTCACGACAAGATGTTACCGAAGAGTTTATTGATTTACAAGCACGATTAAAAGCAAAACGCGAACTGGAAAATCGCTACTTAGAACTTCTTTCAAAAGCTAAAAATGTAAAAGAAATGCTCGAAATTGAGCGCGAGCTCTCTAACATCCGTGAAGAGATTGAAGCCAAACAAGGAAGATTAAAGTATTTACAAGACCGAGTTTCGGTAAGTACAATTAATCTAGAATTTTATAAATACACCGCCGAAAGCGGCGTGACCGTTTCCTACGGACAAAAAATTAAAAACGCCCTACAAGGCGGCTGGAACGGCGTTTCGGTGTTCTTTTTAGGGTTATTATACCTGTGGCCATTGTTTATTGTGGTTATTATCGTGCTGTTGGTAGTGCGGTGGTTGGTTAGAAGACGGAAGAAATAATATTTGGTAAATTGAAACTTGTTTATAAACTTTTGAATTTTAAAAAAACATACTTGATTTCTAGTTAAAATAGAATCATTTTTAAAACAATAACACCATGAAAAAGAAAATCTTCATCCCAATAATCGCCGTGGTTATCATGTTTACAACGGTGAGTTTTAAAAGTGATTTCTTTGAAATTGCTAAACAAATAGAAATCTTCACTACGCTCTACAAAGAGCTAAACATGAATTATGTGGACGAAGTAACACCGGCTACGTTGATGGATAAAGCTATTAACGGAATGCTAGAAGATCTGGATCCTTACACTGTTTACTGGAACGAACAAGAAGTTGAAGATGCTCGTATTCAAAATTCAGGCACGTATACCGGTATAGGTGCTTCTGTACGAACTACAAAAGATAAAATCATAATCATAGAGCCTTTTCAAGATTTTCCTGCAGATAAAGCAGGATTAAAAGCCGGAGACGAAATTATAAAAATTGGTGATACTCCCGTTGCGGGTTTTGATGGAGATGCTGGCGAATTACTAAAAGGAGCAAAGGGAAGTACAGTTTCTATTTCATATAAGCGGCAAGGAAAAACCGAAACCACAACGCTAACCAGAGGTGAGGTGGGTGTAAATGCGGTGCCGTTTTATAAGTTGCTAGACAATAACATTGGGTACATTGTTTTGAGTAAATTTAATAGGAAAACAACTCAAGAGACCAAATCAGCTTTAGAAGATTTAAAATTACAAGGCGCTGATAAGTTGATATTAGACCTGCGTGGAAATCCCGGCGGACTTTTAAATGAAGCAATTAATGTAGTTAATTTATTTGTAAATAAAGGCGAAGTAATTACTACCACAAAATCGGTTATTGAAAAATACAACAAAGTATATAAAACCCAATTTGAACCAGTAGATACTGAAATTCCTTTAGTAGTATTGATCAACGGTCGTAGTGCCTCGGCAAGTGAGATTGTTTCTGGAGGGTTACAAGATCTAGATCGCGCTGTTGTTATTGGTGCCCGTAGTTTTGGGAAAGGACTCGTTCAGCGTCCTAAAAAACTAACTTACGGAACTCAGCTTAAAGTAACCATCGCACGTTATTATACACCTAGCGGACGCTGCATTCAAGCGTTAGATTATTGGCACCGGGATGAAAATGGTGATCCCATAAGAAAAGATACCGAAGAATATAACGAGTTTAAAACCAAAGGTGGTCGCTCTGTCTATGATGGTGGCGGTATTTTACCAGATATTGAACTAGAAACTGCAAAGTATAGCCCCATTACTACGGCATTGTTAAAAGACATGGCAATCTTTGATTATGCAACACAGTATTACTATTCAAATGAATTAACAGACTATTCAGCTTTTGAGTTTACAGACCAAGATTTTCAAGATTTTACTTCCTATTTAAAGCAAAATAACTTTGAGTATGAAACCGATACCGAAAAAGAATTTGCTGAAGCGCTTAGAAGAGCAGAAGATGATGATTTAAAAGAATCTATCACACAAAGTTATAACCAATTAATGGCAGAAGTTGACAAAGCCAAAGAAAAAGAATTACTCGCAAAAAAAGCCGAAATAAAATCTCTGCTGAGTGATGAAATCTTAAAACGTTATTTTTATAGAGAAGGAATGTATCAATATCATTTAAACAACAATCCTGAAATATTAGAAGCTGTTTCAGTATTAAATGATAACAACCGTTACCAAAAGATTTTGAAGTAAATGGAAGCCTTTCTGCGCTTTTTTGAAACTATGCCCATCTGGATGAAAGCCGGCTGGGTATTTTTTGTTTTAGCGTTTTTTTGGATTCTTGAAGGATATTATAGTTTAATTCGTTTACCGTATAAAAAGTGGAAACATGCAAAAACCAATCTTATTCTATTGGCTTTTGTAATGATAATCAATGCTATTTTTGGTATTGCCACTGCAGCAGTGTTTATTTGGTTACACGATACGCAATTTGGATTATTACACCTAGTTGAAGCACCGGTTTGGGTAGAATTACTCCTTTCTTTATTAGTATTAGATTTTATTGCTCAATATTTAGTTCATTATTTACTACATAAAATTCCGGCGATGTGGCGTTTGCACATAGTACACCATAGCGATAAGCATGTAGATGTTACCACAGGTACAAGACATCACCCATTTGATTTTATTATAAGAGAAACCTTTGCAATTATTGCTGTTATTATTATGGGAATGCCAATTGCATTTTATCTTTTTTATCGCATTTTAAGTGTGCTTTTCACATACTGGACACACGCTAACATTAGTTTACCGACATCGATAGATAAAGGAATAAGTTATCTATTTGTAACGCCCAATATGCATAAATTTCATCATCATTTTCAAATGCCCTGGACAGATAGTAACTTCGGAAATATGTTTTCAATCTGGGATCGATTGTTTGGTACATTTGTGTATGATGACGTTTCAAAAATTCAATATGGCGTAGATCTTGCCGACCATACCAATGATCAAAGTATTGGTACACAATTAGGAATTCCTTTTAACAAAACGGTTGTTTCTAAAGGAAAAAAGGATATAAACACAAGGTATTAACATAATTTTAATAGCAATAATGACATATTTTGTGTATAATATGGGTTATGGTACAAAGAGATAAGCAGGAAAACGACGAAGTTCTTAAAGAATCTGTTACGTATTTAGAGAACAAAGGATTTGAGAATATTAAGGCCGATATTGAAGGCTATGAGACCCCTAAATCGTACAATAAGAAAGGAAGTGATGTAAGTATTACTCCAGATATTGTAGCGGAGCGAGCAGGCGTTAAACATTATTTTGAAGTAAGTTTAAAGTCTGATAGAACCAATCTTTTAAAATCAAAATGGCGCTTTCTAGATGTATTAACACGTATGCGTAATGAGCGTTTTAAAATCATTACAAGACGTGGCCATTATAAGTTTACCAATGAAATGCTTGAGCATCTTAATATGGATAAAAAACTCATTAAGTTATAACCATTGCAATATGTGGGATACCATCTTCTAAGTATCCTTCACCAATAGGTTGAAACCCATGAGATTGGTAAAATTTAATTAAATATTGTTGTGCTGAAAGTTTAATATTTTCGGTGTGATAATATTTTTTTATGGCTTTTTTTGAAGCATCCATAATATCGTGACCGTACTTAAAACTACGTTGATCTTTTGCGACTACCACACGACCAATAGCTGCTTCATCAAAATAATATCCCGGTGCAAAACAACGTGTATAAGCTATTATTTTTCCATCTTTTTTTCCAATAATGTGCAGAGCATTTGCATCTTTTCCATCAATATCTTGGTACACGCAATCTTGTTCTACTACAAATACTTCAGAACGAAGCTGTAAAATATCATACAGTTCGTAAATGGATAAGTCTTCAAATTTTTTGATGGTGATTTCCATTAAGTTTATTTTTAATCCTGAACAATAATATCTTTTGAATCGTCTTTTTGAAATTCGGGTTGAATGTTTACATGATTAATTCCGAAGTCGTCAAAAAGTATTTTTTTTACTTTTTCTAAAATTTCATCAAATTCAGAAAGGGATAAATTTTTTGAAAATTCCATATGAGCTTCTAGGTGTCTTTCTTGTTCATTTAATTGCCATACATGAATGTGATGAATGCTTTTTACTTCAGAAATGGTTGTTATTTTTTTACTGATGCGTTCTAGTTTTATATCCTTAGGTGTAAATAGCATTAATACATTAAATGAGTTTTTAAGCAAATCAATACCTACTACCAATAAATATAAAGCAATTAAAACTGTAAGTAAACTATCTACCCAAAACCACCCAAAATAATTCATTAATAAACCGCCAATTAATACCGCAACTGAAGCTGACATATCTGTAAACAAATGAATATAGGCAGATCGCATATTCATATTTTCTTTTGAATCTTTATGAAGTAATAACACACTAAAACCATTTGCTACAATCCCTAACAAAGCCAGCCATATAACTAAGCTGCTTTCTATTTCTTGCGGATTAATAAACCTTCTTATTGCTTCATAAATAAGATATACAGCAACTAGTAAAAGAGTTGCTGCATTTACAAAAGCTGCAATAATTTCGGCACGTTTATACCCAAAGGTTTTATCAAAGGATGCTTCCTTTTTTGAATATCGATCTGCTACATAACTTATTATTAACGAAGTTACATCACTAAAGTTATGTAGAGCATCACTTAGTAAGGAAAGACTTCCGGAAAGCAAACCACCTATAACTTGTGAAACTGTAATAACAATATTTAAAACTATTGTTATAAGTAAGTTTCTACCCTTAAGATCTTTATGATCGTGAGGATGGTTATCTGTAGTTGCCATTAACTTAGTAAATTATGAGCATGCAATTTTTTCTACACGTCTTTGATGACGACCGCCTTCAAATTTTGTAGAAAGAAAAGTTTTTACCATTTCTAATGCTTGTGGTTCACTTGTAAATCGTGCCGGAATACTTAAAACATTTGCATCATTATGTTCTCTGGCTAAGGCTGTAATTTCTTTGGTCCAGCATAAAGCTGAGCGTACTTTTTGGTGTTTATTGGCGGTCATATTTGCACCGTTACCGCTACCGCAAATAATGATTCCAAAATCTACTTTTTGATTTTCTACATCGCTGGCTACCGGATGAACAAAGTCTGGATAATCAACACTTTCATTACAGTCTGTTCCATAGTTAATAACTTCATAGTTTTTTGATTTTAAATACGTTACAATCGTATTTTTATAATCTGTACCGGCGTGATCGTTTCCTATTGCTATTTTCATGTTGTTTATTTTATGACAAAGATAACGGTATTATAAGCAAAATTTCTGTTTCAAATTAAAAATCAATTCTTTACGTTTTATTAAACTTTAGTTCATGTTAAAGTTAACAACTGTGTTTACTTTTGTTGATAGTTTTTCAAGAAAAAAAGTTGTGAAATTGAATTATAAATTTCATATGTCTTTTCTTTTTTGATGTGCAAATTTTAACTGCAACTTTTTTGCTCAAGTTATGAGCATCAAATAATAACTTTCAAACAGCTTCCTTAGAAAAAAATATTAAAAATAGGTTGTTAACATGGATTGTTGACAGCTGTTAATTGAAGATTGTATTTCGTTATTTTTCAGAAGAAAAGATTCTTAAAACTATGTTAATAAATAGTAAAAAATATACAATAACTTAAATTCAAAAAAAATCTTCAAAAAGTTATTCCACATATTAACAACTTATAATAACCATCATTATTTATTTAAAAATTTTAAAAAAGAAAAAAGATGATTATTATATTGTTGATAACGTTTATAAGTTAAACGATTTTTAATTTTGAGGTATTGTCAAATTCTGAAATGATTTTACGAGTACGTGTCACGTCCTTTTTGTGTACTTGTAAACGTATGCCGCCAATTGCGTTTGAATAAAAAGGAAAAACACTTGCCATGGTCTCATTTAAAAATACATGTGGAATGTCATGCTGTTGTAATAACAAAGCAAGAACTGCGTATTCACTTTGATACGTAAAAGTAGCAACGGTAACAAAGTTTTCCATAGCTTTAAAATAACGTTATTAGTGTCTTACTAAGGTACTAAATCTTTCCTAAATGAAACACGCTATTGTCTTAATAATAGTACATTTACACTAACTAAAACAACAAAATGCCAAAAAGAAATAAGAAGAAGAAAAAAAATAAAATAAAAGGGCTTAGCGAAAGCATTATTAAAATTCTACGAAAAGCAAATGGTAAGCCATATAATTACAAACAAATTGCTTCAAAATTAGGTTTTGATGATCCCAACAGCCGAAACCAAATAACAAAAAAGTTAAAACAACTTCAATCTAAAGGGACCATTCAAGAAATTGAACGTGGTAAATACATCATCGCTCCTTCTCAAAACTACTACACCGGTGTAGTAGATATCACTAGTCGTGGTCAAGGGTATGTGATTATTAAAGATCTAGAAGAAGATATTTTTAT
Organism: Marixanthomonas sp. SCSIO 43207; assembly: GCF_019904255.1. Taxonomy (GTDB): domain Bacteria; phylum Bacteroidota; class Bacteroidia; order Flavobacteriales; family Flavobacteriaceae; genus Marixanthomonas. Next base: position 905,794 of record NZ_CP063203.1, on the reverse strand, counting down.
AACAAACAAAAATTTAAACAAAGCCCTACACGGTGATGTCGTTGAAGTGTATGCTTTTAAACGAAAAAAACGCGGAAAAATGGAAGGTGAAATCACCCAAGTTCTGCAACGTAAACGTACCGAATTTGTAGGTGTGATTGATATTCATGAAAATTTTGCTTTTGTTGAAATCAATAATACAAATATGTATACCGATATTTTTGTACCAAAAAGTAATATTGGTAAAGCAAAAAATGGAGAGAAAGTTTTGGTTGAAATATCAGACTGGCCAGACAAAGCAGATTCACCAATTGGTATCATAAAAAAAGTATTAGGTAAACCTGGAGAACATCATACCGAGATTCATGCTATTCTAGCTCAATATGGCCTTCCGTATGAATTTCCTGCAGATGTTGAAGCGTTTGCAAATCAATTAGATACTTCCATACAAAGTGATGAAATACAAAAGCGTCGTGATATGCGCGATGTGTTAACTTTTACTATCGATCCAAAAGATGCAAAAGACTTTGATGATGCTTTATCTTTTCAACAACTAGAAAACGGAAATTATGAAATAGGAATTCATATAGCAGATGTTTCACACTATGTAAAACCAGGAACCATCCTCGATGACGAAGCTTATGAAAGGGCAACGTCTGTATATCTTGTTGACCGTGTTGTACCTATGTTACCAGAAGTGCTATCAAACAATGCTTGTTCACTTAGACCCAATGAAGAAAAATATACCTTCTCTGCAGTTTTTGAAATGAATGAAAAAGGAGAAGTGAAAAAACAATGGTTTGGACGTACAGTTACTTACAGTGACGCACGTTTTGCTTATGAAGAAGCACAACACATTATTGAAAATCCTGATGATAGTAACTACGAAATTCCTTCTCAAACCTCACTTACAGGAAAAACATATCAAGTAGATCCGGCCATTGCATCAGCAATTTTAGAAATGGATCGATTAGCAAAAATACTTCGGAAAAAACGCATGCATCACGGTGCAATTTCATTTGATAAAGTAGAAGTTAAATTCAAATTGGATGAAAACAACGAACCGGAAGGCGTTTATTTTAAAGAAAGTAAAGATGCTAATAAATTAATTGAAGAGTTTATGCTCTTGGCCAATCGCAGCGTTGCAGAATTTATAGGAAAACAAAACCCACCAAAAACATTTGTGTATCGCGTTCACGATGAACCAGATGATGAAAAAATTGCAGCGCTAGAAAATATCATAAAAAGGTTTGGTTATAAAATGAACACTCGTGACCGAAAAAGTACCGCAGCTTCATTAAACAAATTATTAAAAGACGTAGAAGGTAAAAAAGAACAAAACTTAGTTGATACACTTGCAATAAGAAGTATGAGTAAAGCAGTATATACAACTAATAACATTGGTCATTATGGGCTAGCTTTTGATTATTATACACACTTTACATCACCCATTCGTAGGTATCCAGATGTTATGGTACATCGATTATTACAGCATTATTTAGACAAAAAAAGTTCTGCCAAACAAGAAGAATATGAAGATAAGTGTAGTCATTCTAGTGATATGGAAAACTTGGCTGCCAATGCAGAACGCGACAGTATCAAATACATGCAAGTAAAATATATGATGGATCATCAGGATCAAGATTTTCTTGGAGTAATTTCTGGAGTTACCGAGTGGGGAATTTACGTAGAGATTATATCAAATAAATGTGAAGGAATGGTAAGATTAAATGATTTAAGAGATGATCATTACGTATTTGATAAAGACGAATTTGCAGTAATAGGACAACGAACACATAATAAATATACGCTAGGAGACGAGGTTTATGTAAAAGTAAAAAACGCAGACTTAGTTAGAAAGCATCTAGACTTTATTATGTTAGGTAGTAGAAAAGAAATTGAAAAATAAGTGTAACATATTAATTAAAAGGGACTCTTTATAGAAAACCAAACCACTTAATTATGAAATTAGTATCTACAATTCTTATCGCATTCATAACCTTTTCAGCATTTTCTCAACGTATGGTTGAAAAAAACATAGGCGATTTTGATGAATTAAAAGTTTTCGATTTAATTGAAGTAAATTTAATTCCTTCCGAAGAAAACAAAGTTGTTATTAAAGGTAAAAACACCGAAAGCGTTAAAATTATCAATGACAACGGAAAATTAAAAATCAGAATGCAATTAGACGAACGTTTTGATGGAGAAGAAACTTTTGTTGAAGTTCACTACACCGAAATTAATATAATCGATGCCAATGAAGGATCAATAATAGTTGCAAACGAAGCTATAAGCCAAAATAAAATAGAATTACGTTCGCAAGAAGGAGCAAAAATTAGGGTAGGCTTAAAAGTAAATTATATTGAAATGAAAGCCGTGACTGGCGGAATAATTGAAGCTTCCGGGTTAGCTAAATCTCAAGACATTACCATTAGAACCGGCGGTATCATCGAGGCAATGGATTTACAAACCCAAGACACCAACTTAAAACTTTTTGCAGCTGGCGAAGCTGAAATTAATGCTAGTGACAAAGCAAATATAAAAGTAACTGCAGGAGGTAATGTTACTGTGTACGGAAACCCTAAAGAAGTAAAGAAAAAGAGTTTTGCAGGCGGCACTGTTCGCATTGTGAATTAATAGTTACTTAAAGCGTTTTCAAGTATAAAGATATTTGTACTTTTACAATACTATGTTTGATGGTATTGGATATGCAGCATTTTATGGGTTCCTACTTGCTTTTGCGGTAGGTCCTGTCTTTTTTACCCTTATTGAAACCAGTATTACAAAAGGTTTTAAAGCAGGGTTATTTTTTGATTTAGGAGCTATTTTTGCAGATATTGTCTTCATTGTAATAGCCTATTTTAGTACCAGTAAAATTCTTGATAAAGTAAAAGACGATCCAGGGCTACTCATTTTTGGCGGCGTGGTTTTAATTGCCTACGGAATTATTTCATACATACGAACCAATCGATCTTTTTTTAAAATAGTACGAGAGCATTATGCTGTAAAGGTTAAAAAGAAATTAGGAAGTTTATTTTTAAAAGGTTTTCTATTAAACTTTGTAAACTTCGGTGTTTTAGCCGGATGGATTGGTACTATAATTATGGCAAATGCATTGACTAGTTCAAAAAATGGAGTATTCTTCTTTTTATTAACCGTACTTATCACATTTTTTTGTACCGATGTTTTAAAAATTTCATTAGCCAAAAAGCTAAAAAGTAAAATGACGCCACGCTTTATTATAAAAACTAAAAAGTGGGTAAGTATTTTAATTGCAGGCTTTGGCGTAGCATTACTATTGCAAGGTATTTTTCCAGATGAAATGAAATCAAATTTGGAGCGCATTCCAGGACCTAAACATCCTTTAGAAAAACCCATTCCACCAGTAGAAGAGCCTATGCAATAAAAAAACCTTCAATCAAGCTATGAAAGAAGGTTTTGTTGAGGCATCGAGCGGATTCGAACCGCTGTACAAGCTTTTGCAGAGCTCTGCCTAGCCACTCGGCCACGATGCCAGTAAGGTTTGCAAATGTAAAAAAATTAAACTGAATTTTCCTAAATTAAATTGAAATTACCTTCTTGATGACATGCTAACACTTACTTCGGCTACATCACCACCAATAGGAGGATTTATTTTTGAAACCCGAACGCGTACCGAATCAACCAATTTTATTTCTTTTAAAATTTCATCAATAATACGTTGCCCCACCTGTTCTAACAATTTTGAACGAATTGCCATTTGCTCTCTTACTATACGCTGTAGTTGAACATAATCTACCGTATCGCCCAGCTCATCTGTTTTTGCAGCTCTTGAAAGATCTGCAGTAACTTTTAAATTAACAATATAATCGCTTCCTATTTTTTCTTCTTCAGTAAGGCAACCGTGATTAGCAAAAATGCGAATGTTTTTTAAGCGTATTGTACTCATGCAAATTGTTTTTGCAAAGATACTTTTTTTACCTTTGCTACTTGTTTATTTCTAATAAGCAAATCAATTAACTCAGTTTATAATAGATAATTAAATTCCTAAAGAAGGAAAATATACCCATCATGGCAAAAGAAGAAGCACCGCTTAATTTTATAGAACATATCATTGAAGAAGATTTAACAAAATCACATACACCAGAAGATCTTCGGTTTCGTTTTCCACCAGAACCTAACGGATATCTTCACATTGGTCACGCTTCTTCTATCTGTTTAAATTTTGGATTGGGTGAGCGTTACAAAGCTCCTGTTAATCTACGATTTGATGATACAAACCCTATTAAAGAAGAACAAGAATTTGTTGATGCAATTAAACGTGATGTTTCTTGGTTAGGCTTTGAATGGGCTAAAGAATGTTATGCTTCAGATTATTTTCAAGAGTTATATGATTGGGCTGTACAATTGATTAAAGACGGAAAAGCATATGTAGACTCACAATCTTCAGAAAAAATTGCCGAACAAAAAGGAACACCCAATACTCCCGGTACCGAAAGTCCTTTCAGAAATCGTCCTGTTGAAGAAAGCCTAGATTTATTTGAAAAAATGAAAAATGGTGAAGTAGGAGAAGGGCAACATACTCTACGTGCAAAAATTGATATGACTTCAGGAAACATGCTTATGCGTGATCCTATTATGTACCGTGTATTGCATAAAAGTCACCACAGAACAGGAACCGACTGGAAAATATTCCCAATGTATGATTGGACACACGGTGAGAGTGATTATATAGAACGTGTATCACATTCACTTTGTACACTTGAATTTTTACCTCATAGAGAACTTTATGATTGGTTTTTAGACCAAGTACATGAAAAAGGTACATTACGTCCTAAACAACGTGAATTTGCTCGTAGAAACTTAAGTCATACAGTTGTAAGTAAACGTAAACTAGCACGATTGGTAAGTGAAGGTATTGTAAATGGATGGGATGACCCAAGAATGCCTACAATATCAGGATTGAGAAGAAGAGGGTATACTCCAGAGTCTATCAAAAACTTTGTAACTAGTATTGGTGTAGGAAAACGTGAAAATGTAATTGATGTTTCGCATCTAGAATTTAATGTGCGAGAAGATTTAAACAAACGAGCACCACGTGTTATGGCTGTTTTAAATCCTATAAAATTGGTAATTACCAACTATCCTGAAGGAGAAACAGAATGGCTCGAAGCTGAAAATAATCCTGAAGATGAAAATGCCGGATATCGCCAAATTCCTTTTTCTCGTGAGTTGTATATTGAGCAAGAAGATTTTAAAGAAGAAGCAAATAGAAAATTTTTCAGATTAACTTTAAACAAAGAGGTTCGTTTAAAAAATGCGTATATCATCAAAGGAGAAAGTGTTGTAAAAGACGAAGAAGGAAATATCACCAAAATTCACTGTACTTATGATCCTGATAGTAAAAGTGGTAGCGGCACAGAAGCTTCAAAGAGGAAAGTAAAAGGTACTTTACATTGGGTTTCTGTAAATAACGCATTACCCGTTGAAGTACGATTATATGATCGTTTATTTACTGAGCCAACACCAGATTCAGACAAAGAAAAAGATTTCTTAGATTTTATTAACCCAAATTCACTAGAAGTCATTACCGCTTATGCAGAGCCTAGTTTAAAAACGTTGAAGATTGAAGATAAAGTTCAGTTTCAACGCTTAGGTTATTTTGTTGTTGATAAAGATTCTTCAGAAGATAAAATTGTTTTTAACCGTACAGTACCATTACGAGACTCGTGGGGAAAAATTAAGTAAATGTCATAAAGTATATAGTGTGCCAAGTACCTCTTAATTAAGAATTTTTAGTAATAAAAATTGGTTTTTAAGAATAATTTATAGGTATTTTTTTGAGTATTAACCGGTTGTTAACAGCAATACGTATCTTGCTTACGTAACTTTGGTATTATTAACTAATAAAATAATAGAAAATGGCATCAAATACAGGACAAACACTTTTAGCTTTACTAACCGGAGCTGCTATAGGAGCAGGAATAGGTATTCTTTACGCACCAGATAAAGGATCAAAGACTAGAAAGCAAATAAGTAAAGAAGCAAAAAAAGCTAGAAAACAACTTGATAAACACGTAAAAGAAACATCAAGTAACTTAAGTGAAAAAGCTCAACAAGCTAGATTAAGCTTTGAAGAAAAACTAGAAAGCACATTATCTTCAGCTAGTTATAAAGCAGATGATATTTTAGTAGCTATGGAAGAAAAACTAGAAGCACTGCGTAAGCAAAATGCTAAACTTCAAAGAGAAAACGAAGAAGCTAAAGTAAAGACGAAAGCTAAAAAAGCAACTGCATAATATGGCTTTTGATCGTCTTACCGACAACATTCAATCCGTAAGCGATAAATTTCAAGAATATGGAACCAGTACAGCGGAGTATTACAAACTTCGCTTGTTTAAATCCTCAATGAAAGGTGCCATTTCACTTGTAAATTTATTGGTGTTCGGTAGTTTTTTCTTGTTTGTATTACTATTTATTTCCATAGGTGTAGCTTTATGGCTAGGCATTGTGCTAGAAAGTAGTTTTGCAGGATTTCTCATTGTTGGTGGGTTTTATGCGTTAGTGACAATTTTCTTATTAGTTTTCGGAAAAAAATTAATTGAGCGTAGTTTGCTTATTAAATTTTCTGAACTGTTGTATGACGATGAAGATGAAAAAAGTACTGTAGAAAATGAAGCACATCAAGAGGCAGATACTTACAAGGAAACCATCCAAAATCACAGCTCATGAAACGATACACTACTTTTGAAGAAATAGATAGAGATTTAAAATACCTAAAACTTAAATCTCAAATTGATAAAGAAGAATTAAAACTAAGTGTAACGACTACAAAAGAAGACTTTAAAGACACTTTTTCGCCCATAAGTATTATAGGAAGTATGATAGGCTCCATCGCTCAAAAAGCCTTAATTGTGAAGATTGCAAACAGTATATTAGGAGTTAAAAAAGTGAAAGAAGTTAAAGATCCAGACGAATAAAAGATAACACAAAAAAAAGCCGCTTTAATTAGCGGCTTTTTTATTGTTAAAAAGTTATATCTGTATCCTCATCTGAAGTTGGTGGATTTCTTTTCTTTTTACTCTTGGTAGAACCTATTCCTTTGGCTTCATTTTGCTTTTTCATTTCTTCCCCAATTTTATTACTTGCCACAAACGAAGCAATCATATCGTTTAACATATTACTTCCGGCTTGAGGAGAATTAGGTAACAAAATTAAATTGGTATTAGTCTCTTCTCCAATAGATTGAAGTGTATCATAATGTTGTGTTACAACTATCAATGCAGACGCCTCTTGCGAGTTAATACCTACGTTGTTTAAAACATCGACACTTTCTTCAAGACCGCGAGCAATTTCTCTACGTTGATCTGCAATACCTTGACCTTGTAAACGCTTGCTTTCTGCCTCTGCACGTGCTTTGGCCACAATTTTTATTCTATCAGCTTCTGCTTCATATTCTGCTGCAACTTTTTCACGTTCTGCAGCGTTAATGCGGTTCATAGCTGCTTTTACTTGAACATCTGGATCAATATCGGTCACCAACGTTTTAATAATGTCATATCCGTAATCTAGCATGGCATCGTTCAATTCTTCTTTAACTGCAATTGCAATATCATCTTTGCGTTCAAAAACATCATCTAGTTTCATCTTTGGAACTTCAGCACGTACTACATCAAAAACATAAGATGTAATCTGGTCGTGAGGATCTTGTAGTTTGTAAAATGCATCATAAACTTTTTCTCTAATAACTTGAAATTGTACTGAAATTTTAAGTCTAACAAATACATCATCCTTTGTTTTTGTTTCTACCAAAACATCTAGCTGCTGAATTTTTAAATTAATACGACCGGCAATTTGGTCAAAAACCGGAATTTTAAAATGTAAACCGGAATTTCGGATACTTAAAAATTTTCCGAAGCGTTCTACAATTGCTGCCGTTTGTTGTTTAACGGTAAAAATACCCGAAAGTAAAATAAAGAAACCAACAATTATTATTGGTATTAAAAGAAGTAAACCACCCATTGTGTATATAAATTTAGTTGAATAATTAGTTGAAGATACAAAAATAAAGCTATTTTTAGCGCCCGTAAATATACTTAACTATGAGTCTTAAAAACCTTTTTCTTGTTACTATTTTGATTGTTTCATTTCAACAAATGACAGCTCAACGCAACTTTGATGAATACAATCGACTAGGAGTAACCGGCGGATTAACTTTATTTGATATCAATACATCAGATTTTACTACTAACCAATCTCAAGGATTTATAGCCGGTTTTACCACCAGAGGATCTTTCAGAAATAGTTTTGACCTTGTTTATGGAATTAATTTTAGTCAATCAAATGTTGAAATAGTAGGTAGTAACCTTACCGATACTCAAAACATAGAATATTCTATTCTAGCAGCTCAAATTAATCTCTTAGGAAGCCTAAATATAGTTGAACATCATCTTAGCTTAGAATTTGGACCTGTTTTAAATGTTAATGGAAAAATGAAAGTAAAAGATGAGGCTTACAATGATTACATCTTAGACGGTTACACGGCGGTAAGAGCCCAAGACGTAGAAGACATATCTACTTTTAACTTTAGAGTTTTAGGTGGAATAACTGCCGGTTTTAAAAGCTTTAGAGTATTAGCACATTACCAATATGGCATTACCAATATGCTTAACAACCTTACTGAAAAAGATATTCCTGAACTTGAAGACGTTAAAGGAAATAGCTCTACTTTAATTTTGGGTGCTGTATTCTATTTTTAAAGTGAAGCTATCGCTTTCTCTATACGCTTAATACTTTCTTCCTTTCCAAGAAGCGAGGCAATTACAAACACATCTGGACCTTTCATTTCACCAACAAGTGATAAACGCAAGGGCATCATAACTTTTCCGAAGCCTATTTCATTATCGGTAATCCAACCTTTTATTTTGTCTGAAATAGTAGCTGCTGAAAACTCTTCTACCTCATTCATAAGTGAAATCACTTTTTGAAGAATAGCTTCTGTACCTTCTTTAAAAGCTTTTTTTGCTGCTTTTTCATCAAAACTATCTGGAGCCACAAAAAAGAAACTTCCTTGTTCCCAAATATCTGAAATAAAGGTAGCACGCTCTTTAAGTAATTCAACAATTGTTTCTATAGGTAGTGAGGTTTCAATACCCTTTTTGGAGAGCAGTTCTTTAAACTGTCCGGCTAAAATTCCGTTATCAACTTTTTGTAAATAATGGTGTTGAAACCACTTTGTTTTTTCGGGATCAAATTTTGCTCCGGCTTTGTTAACGCGATCCAAATCAAATGCTTGAATAAGTTCTTCCAAAGTGAACAGCTCTTGTTCTGTACCTGGGTTCCAACCCAAGAACGCTAGCATATTGATAACTGCTTCGGCCAAATAACCATCTTCACGATACCCCGAATAAATTTCACCCGAAGCTGTTTTCCATTCAAGAGGAAATACCGGAAAGCCCATTTTATCACCATCACGTTTACTTAATTTACCTTTTCCTACCGGTTTCATAATAAGAGGTAGATGCGCAAACTTTGGAGCATCCCACCCAAAGGCTCTATATAACAAAACGTGTAAAGCAAGAGAAGGCAACCATTCTTCACCACGAATTACGTGAGTGATTTTCATTAAATGATCATCTACGATATTCGCTAAATGATACGTTGGCATGCCATCACTTTTAAACAACACTTTATCGTCCAAAATACTGGTATCAATCTGCATACCACCTCGAATCATATCTTTCAAATGAAGTGTTTCATTTTCTGGCGATTTGAACCGGATTACATATGTTTCTCCGGCATCCAGTTTTTGTTGAACTTCTTCTTTAGAAAGTGATAGCGAATTTTTAAGTTTTAATCGGTTGTGCCAATTATAGATGAAGGTTTTTCCTTCGGCTTCATGGTTTTTTCGGTGTTCATTTAACTCTTCAGCTGTATCAAAAGCATAGTAAGCATTTTCTGAAGCCAATAACTTATCGGCATACTCTCTGTACAAATGCTTGCGCTCACTTTGGCGATACGGACCAAACCCTCCGTCTTTTTGTGGACCTTCGTCAAAAGGAATGTTTAACCAATCTAAGGCTTCAACAATGTACTTTTCTGCACCTTCTACATAACGAGTTTGGTCTGTGTCTTCTATACGCAACACAAAATCACCATCGTGTTTTTTAGCAAACAAATAGTTAAACAAAGCAGTGCGAACACCACCAATATGTAGTGGTCCTGTAGGACTTGGAGCAAAACGTACCCGTGTTTTTTGAGCCATGGATTATAATTTTTATTAGGGCGACAAAGATACAATTCTATTTGTAGCCATGCACATCTATAACAGACGTGATACCTATATTTTTTTGGAGCAATTTTTGATGTGCAACTAGCCTACAGAATTCTTAAAATAAAGTTGTATTTTAGAAGTTCTGAATAATACGAAGCAAGCACATGAGCACATTTAGCATCATTCAACAAAAACTAGAACAATTCATTAAAAAATACTACACCAATGAATTGATAAAAGGTGCTATTTTATTTTTTTCTATTGGGCTGCTTTATTTTATTATTACACTTTTGGTTGAATATTTTCTTTGGCTTAGCCCATTAGGCAGAACCATATTGTTTTGGATTTTTATTACTGTTGAAGTAGCCCTATTTGTGAGGTTTATTGCCTTTCCGTTGGCAAAACTTTTTAAATTTCAAAACGGGATATCACACGATGAAGCTTCAACTATTATAGGAAATCATTTTCCCAATGTAAGTGACAAACTGCTTAATGTTATTCAGTTAAACCGAAATAAACATCAAAGTGAATTACTAGCGGCAAGTATTGATCAAAAAGCAGCAGAATTGCAACCCATCCCTTTTCAAACTGCAATAAACTTTAAAACCAATTTCAAATATCTAAAATATGCTGCAATTCCGGTTTTAATTTTTGTTTTGGTAAGTCTGTTGGGTGAAAAAAACCTTTTCTCTAGCAGTTATGAACGCGTTGTAAATTATGACACTGCTTATGAACCTCCGGCTCCTTTTAGCTTTATTGTTTTAAATGATGAACTCTCTGCAATAGAAAATAAAAACTACACATTAAAAATACGTACCGAAGGAACGGTTATCCCACAAAATGCAAGTATTCAATTTAATAATGAAACCTATTATTTACAGCAAACAGCTCCGGGATTATTTGAATATACTTTTTCTCAGCCTATTGACCCTATTAATTTCAGATTAAAAGCAAATAAAGTACAATCAAGACAATATACTCTAGATGTTGTAAAAACCCCCTCCTTATTAGGTTTTGAAATGGTGTTAAATTATCCTTCCTACACCGGAAAAAAGGATGAAATACTTAAAAGTACAGGAAATGCAACTATTCCAGAAGGGACACAAGTTACTTGGCAAGTAACCACAAAAAACACCAATACCGTCAATTTAAAAACTCAAGACACAGCCTATCGTTTTTCTGAAAAAAATCCACAGTTTACATTTCAGAAAAATATTTACAACAAGCTTGATTACGCAATTACAACTTCAAATACCAAGCTAAAAGATTATGAAAACCTTTCCTTCACACTAGGTGTAATAAAAGACGAATATCCTGAAATTGATGTACAATCTAAACAAGACAGCACCGACACACAATTGGTTTATTTTCTAGGTAAAGTAAGTGATGATTATGGTCTTACAAAACTTAGGTTGGTCTATTATCCTGTTGGTGAAAAAGAAAACGCCAAGACAGAGCAGCTACCTGTTAATACAAGCAATTTTGATCAATTTGTGTATACATTTCCCAGTCAATTACCTTTGGAAGAAGGTGTTGCTTATGAATATTATTTTGAAATATTTGATAACGACGCTATTCATAACTTTAAGTCAAGTAAATCTGGTGTGTATTCATTCAGAAAATTAACCAATGAAGAGTTACAAGATGAGCAATTAAAGCAACAAGATGCTACAATCAAAGATCTAGATAAAACGCTCGATAAATTAAAAGACCAAGACAAAAGCCTAGAAGAACTTTCAAAAACACAAAAAGAGAAAAAAGAACTTAACTGGAACGATAAAAGAAAACTTGAAAACTTCATCAAGCGTCAAAAACAGCAAGAAGAAATGATGAAGAATTTTTCAAAAGAATTAAAAGAAAATCTAGATAATTTTCAGCCTGAAGAAAAAGAGGACCCATTTAAAAAACAACTTGAGGACCGCTTGCAAGAAAATGAAGAACGACTAGAAGAGAATGAAAAACTACTAGATGAACTTGAAAAACTGCAAGAAAAAATTCAGAAAGAAGAGTTAACCGAAAAATTAGAGAAACTAGCTAAGCAGAATAAAAACCAAGAAAAAAATCTTGAACAATTAGTTGAATTGACCAAACGCTATTACGTTACCAAAAAAGCTGAAAAGTTAGCCGAAGATTTATTCAAGTTGGGTGAAGAACAAGAAAAACTTTCGCAATCACCAGAAGAGGAAAACACAAAAGAAGCGCAAGAAGAACTTAATGAAAAGTTTGAAAAATATAAAGAGGAGATGCAACAACTGGAAAAAGAAAACGGTGAGCTTAAAAACCCAATGCAACTCCCAAAAGATGAAATAGGAGAAAAAATTGTTGATAAAGAACAAGAAAATGCTTCCGAAAAGTTGGACCAACAACAAATGCCGGATGCTCAAAAAAGCCAACAAAAGGCTGGTCAAAAAATGAAAGAAATGAGCAAGCAAATGCAGATGCAAATGCAAGCCGGTCAAATGGAGTCAATAGAGGAAGATGTAAAAATGTTACGCCAGATACTAGATAATCTTTTAGTTTTCTCTTTTGAGCAAGAAGACTTGATGAAAGAATTTGAAACCATCGATTATGGCAGTCCGGTATTTGGTAAAAAGCTAAATATTCAAAATGACTTAAAACTCAATTTTGAACATGTAGATGACAGTATTTTTGCACTTTCACTTCGGCAACCAATGATTAGTGGAAAAATTAACAGCACACTAACTGAGATTCAGTATAACATTGATAAATCTTTAGATAGATTAGCGCAAAACCAAATGCGCCAAGGCGTTGCTAGTCAACAATACACTGTAACGGGTGCAAATGAGTTGGCTATTATGTTAAGTGAATTACTTAATAATATGCAAAACCAAATGAGCATGAGCGCTTCAGGATCTGGTCAAGGCAAAGGAAAAGGACAAGGTCAAGGAGAAGGCAGAGGGTTTCAATTGCCAGATATAATCAAAAAACAAGAAAGTCTTTCAGAAAAAATGAAAGAAGGGCTTGGTAAACAAGGTGGACAAAAAGGGAATCAAAACGGACAAGGAAAAGGAGAAGGGCAAAACCAAGGAGAGGGTCAAGGAGAGGGACAAGGTGAAAATGGTCAATCTGGATCTGATGGTGGACAAAGCCAAAACGGAAAAAATGGAAATGGCAACAGTGAGCAGAGTAATGGCGAATTGTATGAAATATATAAACAACAGCAAATGCTTAGACAACAACTTGAAGAGCGCCTTAATAAAGAAGGACTACGAGGCAAAGGAGGAGATCTTTTAAAGAAGATGGAAGGAGTAGAACAGCAGTTACTGGATAAAGGTTTTAATCAAGGCACCCTTCAACAAATGCTTAATTTACAATATGAATTGCTAAAACTTGATAAAGCAACATTTCAACAAGGTCAAGAAAGTAGAAGAGAATCTGAAACCAACACTAAAACCTTTACAAACACATTGAGGCTCTCGCCAGAAGAAGTAAAAAAGTACTTTAATACCACAGAAATTTTAAATAGGGAAATACTACCTTTGCGACCTCAGTATAAAGAGAAAGTACAAACGTATTTTAAAAATTCCAATGATTGAATTTTATTCAGAGAATCAATTTAAATTAAAAGAAGAAGAAGAAATTTCAAAATGGATTTCTTCAGTTATCACTTCTGAAGGATGCATCGAAGGAGAAATTACATATATTTTTTGTGATGATGAATATTTACACAAATTAAACCTTCAGTTTTTAAACCACGATACGTTAACAGACATTATAAGTTTTGATAATTCCTTAGGAAAAGAAATTCACGGCGAAATTTACATTTCTACCCAACGAGTAGAAGAAAATGCTAAAGAATATAATGTAACATTTGACGACGAATTACACCGTGTTATCATACATGGAATACTTCACTACTGTGGATATAAAGATAAATCAAAAGCAGACCAAGAGATTATGCGCACTAAAGAAAATGACGCCTTACAAATGCGCACATTTCTGTAGTGTGTTGATTCACAAGAGTTTAATTAATTAACTTGTTGATTACTAGTATTTTAACTAAATTTGCGCCCATTTTTAATAGAATTATAAAATACCACGTTAATTCACTACCGTTTTAAAGTGTTCCACGTGGAACAATATAGAAATTTATGTTTGAAAAGGAATATGATGTTATTGTTGTAGGTGCTGGTCACGCAGGATCTGAAGCCGCCGCCGCTGCTGCCAATATGGGTTCAAAAACCCTTTTAATTACCATGAATTTACAAAACATTGCACAAATGTCTTGTAACCCGGCCATGGGAGGAATAGCGAAAGGACAAATAATTAGGGAAATTGATGCGCTTGGCGGGTATAGTGGAATTGTTTCAGATAAATCTGCTATTCAATTTAAAATGCTAAACAAATCTAAAGGACCGGCGATGTGGAGTCCAAGAGTTCAGAGTGACCGTATGCAGTTTTCTGAAACGTGGAGATTAATGCTAGAGCAAACTCCAAATTTAGATTTTTACCAAGAAATGGTTTCTGGAATTATTGTAGAGAAAGGTAAAGTAGTTGGTGTAAAAACTTCTTTAGGTCTAGAGGTAAAAGCCAAATCTGTAATTCTTACAAACGGAACTTTTTTAAATGGTCTTATTCATATTGGTGAAAAACAATTTGGTGGTGGTAGAGCAGGCGAAAGAGCTGCAACCGGAATTACAAAAGATTTAATAGATTTAGGATTTACTTCTGGAAGAATGAAAACCGGAACACCTCCTCGAGTTGATGGAAGATCACTAGATTTTTCTAAAATGATCGTTCAGCCAGGAGATGAAGTGCCAGAAAAATTTTCGTATACAGATCAAACAAAACCTTTGACTCAACAAAGGGATTGTCACATGTCATACACTAGTACATTGGTTCACGATTTACTTCGCGAAGGTTTTGATCGTTCTCCCATGTTTAATGGTGCAATAGAAAGTGTAGGACCTAGATACTGTCCTTCTATTGAAGATAAAATAAATCGATTTGCAGATAAAGACAGACATCAACTTTTTGTAGAACCAGAAGGATGGAATACTGTTGAATATTATGTAAATGGTTTTTCAACCTCGTTGCCAGAAGATATACAATTTAAAGCATTAAAAGAATGTGATGGATTTCAAAATGTAAAATTTTTCCGTCCTGGTTATGCCATTGAGTACGATTATTTTCCACCAACACAATTAAAACATACACTAGAAACAAAACTTGTTTCAGGTTTGTTTTTTGCAGGACAAATTAACGGTACTACCGGTTATGAAGAAGCAGCTTCTCAAGGATTAATTGCCGGAATTAATGCACACCTTACTTGCTACGAGAAAGAGCCGTTTACATTACAACGAAACGAAGCTTATATAGGAGTTTTGATTGACGATCTAATCACTAAAGGCACAGAAGAGCCGTATAGAATGTTTACATCTCGAGCCGAATATAGAACGTTATTGCGTCAAGATAATGCAGATTTTAGGTTAACACCCAAATCATTTGAGATAGGTTTAGCTTCAGAAGAAAGGTTGAAAAGAATGGAAAAAAAGAAACAAGACGCAGAAGCTTTTGTAGATTTTTTCAAAAAAACTAGTGTAAGTGATGAGGTTGCAAATCCTATTTTAGTTGAAAACAATTCAGCTAAAGTTAAGCAAAGTGATAAGATGGTAAAAATGTTTTCACGACCCGAAATCGACATGAATGATATGCGAAAGATCGATGAGGTTGAAACATATATTCAAGAAAATAATTTGGATTATGAGGTGCTTCAGCAAACAGAAATTCAAATTAAATACGCTGGATATATCGAAAAAGAAAAGAATAATGCAGACAAACTAAATAGGCTAGAGGGAATTAAAATTCCTGAAAACTTTGACTACACCAAGCTCAAATCTTTATCATATGAAGCTATGGAAAAACTTAAAGAGATTCAACCCGCAACCGTTTCTCAAGCTTCTAGAATAAGTGGTGTTTCTCCTAATGATATTTCAGTTATGCTAGTTTATATGGGAAGATAAAAAAGTGTTTCACGTGGAACGTTTTAATATTTTATAAAAAACCAATCTACTTTTCTTGGAAAAAAACCAAAAAACAGTTTATATATCAACAAAAGATTTTCTCGTTTCGGGAGAATCTTTTCAGCTTATTTATGATCAAAAATTTGATTTATTAATTACTACACCACAACCAGATTTAAAAGAACTGCCTAACTATTATAAAAGTGAAGAATATATTTCGCATACAGATTCAGAAAAAGGAATGCTTTCTTTCTTGTATCAAAAAGTAAAACAAAGAGCACTCAAAAAAAAGGTAGCATTAATTACAAAATCAAATAATGGAATTGGATCTGTTCTAGATATCGGAGCAGGAACCGGAGAGTTTTTAAAAGTAGCATCTGAATATGGCTGGAAGGTTCAAGGAGCAGAACCTAATGAAAAAGCGCGATTTATTTCAAAAGAAAAAGGTATTGATCTTATTGAAGATTTTACTGAGTTTTCAAACCGTCAATTTGATGTAGTAACACTTTGGCACGTTTTAGAGCATATGCCAAATCTTGAAAAAACAATTTCTCAAATTGAAACTTTAGTTAAACCGGGCGGTACTTTGTTAATTGCAGTTCCTAATTATAAATCATTTGATGCACACTACTATAAAAAATATTGGGCTGCTTATGATGTTCCTAGGCACCTTTGGCATTTCTCAAGATCTAGTATGCAAAAACTTTTTTCTAAAGAATTTGAATTGAAAGGAATTAAACCGATGATATTTGATTCCTTTTATGTAAGCCTCCTTTCAGAAAAATACAAAACTGGAAATACATTTTCTATTAGAGCTTTTTTTATTGGTTTGTGGTCAAATATGAAAGCCTGGCAATCAAAAGAGTATTCTTCTCACATCTATTGCTTTAAGAGACCAAAACAAAGACAATAGAGCGCATATTAAAGTCTGTTGTGGATTTATAGACCAAACCCTCGCTTTTTATATTAAAAGCTCTTAAAACGGCTTATTTCAAGTCTAATTTAATAGAATTTGATTATAAAAAAATGAATTATATATAGATAAACATTATACCAACTCTTTTTTGTGAATATAACGTGTTAATGAGATAGAAAGGTCAGTAAAAATTATTTTGGCATTTCCGTTTCGTTCAATATGGTAAACGGCATCTTCTAGAGCAGAAGTGATATCAAAAATATTATTTTGGTGAACAAAGGGTGAAAACTTTTCTAAAGAAAATTTTGGGTCTTCAGCTTCAAAAAACAAAAGTCTTTCAGCAGAGTAGTTTTTTAGTAGAGCTTGTCTAAAAACTTCAATGCAATACATTAAAAATTTCTTTTGCGATTCACGACCCAAGGCTGCAACTGTATCGCTCCAACTTAATAAATCATTTATAGCTTTTTTATTACCTTTTGCTTTAAAAGCTGTACGAACCCAATCTATAAATAGCCTTTCAAATGCAGCATCATCTTCATTTTCTTCAAATATTGATAGCGCAACATTAATATCTCCATTAGCTCGGTGTGCGATTTTTAAAGCGCTATTTTCATCAAGATGGTGTTTGTCTTTTAAAACTGAAGCAACATCTTCTTCGGCGAGGAGCGGAAAATGTAATTTTTGACAACGGGATTGAATAGTGCCTAATATTTGCTCTTCTTCTTCACAGACCAATAAAAGCACCGTTTTTTCAGGAGGTTCTTCAATTAATTTTAAAATCTTGTTGGCGCATTGAGTGTTCATTTTTTCTGCCATCCAGATAATCATAACTTTATTTCCACCTTCGTATGATTTTAAGGATAATTTTTTTACAATCTCTGCAGCCTCATCTACTTTTATGCTTCCTTGCTTTTTTTCAATACCAAGTTTTTGGAGCCATTGATACAAAGAACCATAGGGGTTTTCTGATAGAAACTCACGCCATTCTTCATTAAAGTGATCTGATACGGGATGTTTTTTTACCTTGTCATTAGTGTTTACAGGATACACAAAATGTAGATCGGGATGTGACAGCTTTGATACTTTTTGTGAGCACTTCAAGTAAGCTTGACTTCCTTTTTCAAAAGGATGGCATAAAATTTCATTTGCATATGCAATTGCGATAGGAAGCACACCAGAACCTGTTTTACCAATGAATAATTGAGCATGAGGAATGCGACCATTAGCAACAGTGGTCTTTAAATGAGCTTGCAAATGTTCTTGACCTATAATTTGCGAAAAATCCATACGCAAAGCTACTTATTTTTCTTCGTAAGTACTCAACAATGCAACGCTTAAACATTATTAGTTCGTGTTAGAGATGCGGTTTAAAAAAGCTATATTTGCAGTTTAAATTTTGCTTATGAAAACAGTAAACGATGTAAATTTTAAAGGAAAAAAAGTTTTAATTCGAGTAGATTTTAATGTTCCTTTAAACGATAACCTTGAGGTTACAGACACCAACCGTATTGAGGCAGCAAAGCCAACAATTATCAACGTTCTTGAAGACGATGGCTGCTGTGTTTTAATGTCTCATTTAGGAAGGCCTAAAGACCGCGAAGAAGAATTTTCTCTTCGTAATGTGGTAAAAACCGCTTCTGAAATTTTAGGTGTTCAAGTAAAATTTGTTGATGACTGTATAGGTGAAACCGTTGAAAATGCAGTAGCAAATTTAAAATCTGGAGAAGTTTTACTACTAGAAAATCTTCGATACCACAAAGAAGAGAAAGAAGGAGATAAAACCTTTGCTCAAAACTTAGCAAAACTAGGTAATTACTACATTAACGATGCTTTTGGAACAGCTCACAGAGCTCATGCGTCTACAGCTGTAATTGCAGACTTTTTCCCCGAAAACAAATGCTTTGGTTTATTATTAGCTTCAGAAGTTGATAACTTAAATAAAGTATTAAAAGACGGCAAAACACCGGTTACAGCTATTATTGGTGGTGCAAAGGTTTCTTCAAAAATCACAGTGATTGAGAATATTTTAGACAAAATAGATCATTTGATAATAGGCGGCGGTATGTCGTTTACCTTTATAAAAGCCCAAGGTGGCAGCATTGGCGCATCTTTGGTTGAAGAAGACAAACTAGATGTGGCTTTAGACATATTGAAAAAAGCAAAAGAAAAAGGAGTAGATGTTCACTTACCTGTTGACGCCATTATTGCAGATAGTTTTTCTGAAATGGCAACAACAGATGTAAGCGTGATTGATACTATCCCTGAAGGATGGATGGGACTAGATGTGGGGCCAAAAACCAATGAAATATTTGCTTCAGTTATTGCCCAATCACAAACTATTTTGTGGAACGGACCCGTAGGTGTTTTTGAAATGGAACCTTTTGCCAAAGGCACCATTTATTTAGGAAATGCTATTGCAGAAGCTACTAAAAATGGAGCTTTTTCACTTGTTGGAGGAGGCGACTCTGTAGCAGCTGTTAAAAAATTTAACTTCACAAAAAAAGTGAGTTATGTCTCTACGGGAGGAGGCGCTATGCTTGAAATGCTAGAAGGAAAAACCCTTCCGGGAATTAAAGCATTAACAGAATAATTATTTTAATAAAACGTTACACACCATAAGGAATTAAAGCTGAAAAAAGTTGTTCGTTTTTTCCTTTTGTGTATTTTTAACTTTATTTAAGCTAAACCCCAGGCTATTAAGACTATGAATAAATTTGTTTTTGTATCAAGTTTGCTGCTGTTTGCAGGGCATACATTGCAGGCTCAAGACAAACCGGCAGTAGATTCTATTCAGAAAAAAAACATTCAAATTGTTGATTCTATAAAGGTGAAAAAAATCACCAATGATTTACCCACTACTGTTGTGGCCACACAACTGAAGGACAGCATGGTATTTTCACTAGAAGATATGGCAAAGGCCCGCAGAATAGATAGCCTTTGGTTACAAGAGCTTTTTGCAACAGGCCGCTTTGAAGAAATGTACGGAACAGTTCAAAACCAAAGCTATGAACCATTACCCTACAAAGAAGAATCTACAGAAGTTTTAAAACAACGTTTGGCAAAACTTAATGCTCGAACTCCTTTCAACGTGGAGTACAATGCTTCTCTAGAAAGTGTAATAAATAGTTATTTAAAAAACCGTAGAAAAACCTTAACCCGTTTAATGGCATTGAGTGATTATTATTTCCCAATGTTTGAAGAACAGTTAGACAGATACGGTTTACCGTTAGAAATGAAATATCTTGCCATTGTAGAATCTGCACTAGACCCCAGAGCGGTTTCACGTGTGGGAGCAACCGGATTATGGCAATTTATGTTTAGTACGGGCAAAATGTTTGATCTAGATGTAAACTCATACGTAGATGAACGCTCAGACCCTATAATGGCTACTGAAGCCGCTAGTAAATACCTTTTTAGTCTGTATAACAGCCTTGAAGATTGGGATCTGGCGTTAGCTGCTTATAATTCGGGGCCTGGTAATGTAGCAAAGGCAATACGACGCTCAGGCGGAAAGAAAAACTATTGGAATATACGTAGTTATCTTCCACGTGAAACAGCAGGTTATGTGCCGGCGTTTTTGGCAACCATGTACATTTTTGAATATGCAAAAGAACTTGGCTTTAAAAGTGAAGGACCTACAATCCCTTACATAGCAACCGATACAGTAAAGGTGAAAAAAATGATCACCTTTGATCAAATTTCAGAAATCACTTCGATTCCAAAAGAAGAAATTGAATATTTAAATCCATCCTATAAACTTGGAATTATACCGTATATTGAGGATGAAAATTATGTTTTAAGACTTCCAGTAGATCAAATTGGTAAATTTGTCGCAAATGAAGATGCTATTTATGCATATGCTGAAAAAGAATTAAACGAGCGAGAAAAACCTTTAAAAGAGTTAATTGATCAGCCAGAACGTATTCGGTACCGTGTAAGAAAAGGGGATTATTTGGGTAAAATCGCAGAACGCTATGGAGTAGGTGTTAGTCAAATAAAACGATGGAACGGACTTAGAAACAATAACTTGAGAGTAGGTCAACGACTTACTGTCTACCCTAGAAAACCCGTAGGAAGTTCATCCAGCACAACCGCCTCAACAAGCAATGTTAAAACCTATACTGTAAAAAATGGAGATTCATTGTGGAGTATATCTCAAAAATTTCCCGGTGTTACAGTTGAAAAAATAAAAAATTGGAATGATATTAGTGGTACTAATTTAAAACCCGGAATGAAGTTAAAAATTCAAAAAGGGTAAAAAACTAACAAAAACACTAAAATGAAAACAATTTATACTGCCTTACTAGCCATTGTAGTTCTTATTTCTTGCAATGACTCTGGTAAAAAGGACGTTTCATACCGTCCAGATTCCGTAGGAAATATTAATAACCTACAAGTAATCATAGAAAATGAGTTGTGGAACGGTCCCGTGGGTGAAGAAATTAGAAAATATTTTGCTGCTCCTACAGATGGATTGCCACAAGATGAGCCATTATTTTCTATGAATCAAATGCCACCTTCTACATTTACAGATTTTGCCCGAACAAATCGCATATTTCTTCACGTTGACTTAGGTAAAGAAAACAAAGTAAATATTGCAAAAAATGAATACGCAAAACCACAAGTAGGAGCTATTGTAACGGCAACTTCAGAAGAAGGGCTAATCGCTCAATTAAAAGAAAAGCATAAACAAATTATTGAGGCATTTCATGCTTCAGAAATAAAAGAAAGACAACGTCGTACAGCCGTATCGATGACTCAAGTTGACTCACTTAAAGAACGATTTGGGGTGACCATTAAAGTACCTTCTGCGTATCGTGTTTCTAGCGCGAGTGATGACTTTTATTGGCTGCGAAAGGATTTAAAATCGGGCACCACTAATGTTTTAATTTATGAAGTTCCATTAAGCACAATTACAAGTGATAGTATGGCCGTAGGGCAAATTATCAAAATGCGAGACTCTATAGGCGGTGGTTATCTTCCTGTTGAAGATGATGATCGTTTTATCACAGAAGATGCCTATGCACCATATCTTTTTAAAACAGAAATTGACGGGCGTTTTGCTTATGAAACCAAAGGCACCTGGGAAGTAAAGGATGCTTTTATGGGTGGTCCTTTTGTAAATTATGCAGTTAAAGATGAAGAAAATAACCGATATTTAATTTTGGAAGGTTTTACATATGCACCTTCTGTTGAAAAAAGAGACCTTCAGTTTGAGTTAGAATCTATTTTACGTTCAGTAAAGTTTAGCAAATAACAGAACATTAAAAATCCAAAAAAGCCGCTTTTACATTGTATAAGCGGCTTTTTTGGTAAAATTAAGATTGAAAACTATTTTTTGTCTTCAATTTTAGCTTCATCATTATTTTCGTCTTTTGATGCGTCCTTAAATTCTTTAATTCCGCTACCTAGGCCTCGCATTAACTCTGGTATCTTCCTTCCGCCAAATAACAGTAGTACTACCAGTACAATTAAAACAATTTGCCAAGGCCCTATAGCAAGGGGTAAAATTAATGTGTTCATCATAAAGTAATTTATTATAACAAAGGTAACAAGAAATACTTAGATATAACGTTTTCAATACAAGATTCGTTCAACAAGGCACGAGAATATTTTATATTTGTAGTTGTAAGCTTAAAATATGGCTGAAAAAGAAAAAAGATCAAAAAAGATAAAAAAGAAGCTACTGCATAAATACAGGCTGGTAGTGCTTAATGAAGATACGTTTGAAGAACGTTTCTCTTTTAAACTCAACAGGCTCAATGTATTTGTGTTTAGTGTAATTTCGGCATTGATATTAATTGCCGGGACAACTATTTTAATTGCTTTTACACCGCTGCGGGAGTATATACCCGGTTATTCTTCAACCAGACTTAAAAAACGAGCAACACAATTAACTTACAAAACAGACTCTTTACAGCGAGAACTTGAGATAAACAACCAATACCTTGCCTCCATACGAAAAGTACTCACAGGTGACGTTAAAACGGTTAATTTTAATAAAGATTCTATCATTAATGCAGCCAGTGTAGACCCTTCAAAGTTTGACTTTTCTGCCTCAAGAGAAGATTCGTTGTTGCGTGAAAAGGTTTCTAGAGAAGATAAATACAATCCTTTACTGGGTGACACTTCTATTGACTATGTGCTTTTTGCTCCGGTAAAAGGAAATATAACGCAAGTGTATAACCCAAAAGAAAAACATTATGCGATTGATATTGCGACAGTAAAAGACACTCCTGTAAAGGCGGTAGCAGACGGAACCGTTATTTTTTCTGAATGGACGGCAGAAACAGGATATGTAATTATTATTAAACATAGAAACGACCTCTTATCTGTTTATAAGCACAATGCAACCCTTACAAAAGAACAAGGCGAATTGATAAAAGCAGGCGAGGTAATAGGAACAGTTGGTAGCACAGGAGAATTAACCACTGGTCCTCACCTACATTTTGAACTGTGGCGAGATGGCTACCCAATAAACCCAACAAATTTTATAGATTTTGAATAAAACACTATGTTCATAAAATCATTTGCCGCCAAAATTTTCGCAAAAATTGTAGTAACCAAAATTGAAAAATGGTCACAAAACCCTGTTGAAACACAACACAAAGTTTTTAAAAAGCTTATTTCAGAAGCAAAAGACACCGCTTTTGGTAAAGACCATGATTTTCAAGCCATTCAATCCCCTTCAGATTTTGCAGAAAACGTACCTATTCGTGATTATGAAGAATTAAAACCCTACGTTAATCGTGTTGTTTCAGGTGAAGAAAACATCCTTTGGCCCGGAAAACCACTGTATTTTGCCAAAACATCTGGTACTACTAGCGGTGCCAAATACATTCCTATAACAAAAGATTCAATGCCCAATCACATTCAGGCCGCTCGCAATGCAATTTTGTGTTATATAAACGAAACCGGAAATGCCAACTTTGTTGACGGTAAGATGATTTTTCTACAAGGAAGCCCAGAAATGAGCGAAAAAAACGGAATAAAATTAGGAAGACTTTCCGGAATTGTAGCCCATTACGTGCCCAAATATCTTCAAAGAAACAGAATGCCTAGCTGGAAAACTAATTGTATTGAAGACTGGGAAACCAAAGTAGAAGCCATTGTTGATGAAACCAAAAATGAAGATATGACCGTAATTAGCGGTATACCTTCTTGGGTACAAATGTATTTTGAACGGTTACAAGCCAATACCGGTAAAAAGGTTGGTGATTTATTTAAAAACTTTCAATTGTTTATTTACGGAGGTGTTAATTATGAACCTTACAGAGCAAAGTTTGAAGCATTAATTGGTCGTAAAGTAGATAGCATAGAGCTTTTTCCAGCTTCTGAAGGTTTTTTTGCTTTTCAAGACAAACAAGATGCAAAAGGAATGTTGTTGTTGCTTGATTCAGGTATTTTTTATGAATTTATTGAAGCAGAACACTTTTTTGATGAAAACCCAAAAAGATTAACCATAGGTGATGTACAAGAAGGAGTAAACTATGTAATGATTGTTTCAACCAATGCAGGATTGTGGGCATACAACGTAGGAGATACAGTTCAATTTACATCAACAAATCCCTACAGAGTTATTGTTTCAGGAAGAATAAAGCATTTTATTTCAGCGTTTGGTGAGCACGTTATAGGTAAAGAAGTAGAACAAGCCATGCAAGAAGCGATACAAGAACATGGATTTTCAATTTCTGAATTTACTGTGGCACCACAAACCAGCCCCGATGATGGATTACCGTATCATGAATGGTTTATCGAGTTTGAAGACCAACCCACGTCACTTGAGAGAATATCTAACACTATCGATCAAGCCATGCAAAAACAAAACTCATATTACTTTGACCTAATTGAAGGTAAAATTTTAAAACCTTTAAAAATTACACCGGTAAAAAAAGAAAGTTTCAAAAAATATATGAAATCACAAGGAAAGTTAGGCGGACAAAACAAATTACCAAGGCTCTCAAATGACCGAAAAATAGCCGAAAAACTACTTTCGTTACAAGATTGAAAATACTGTATATTTGCAGCAATGAAAAGCCTAAAACCACATAACCGAACACGTGCTCAAGAAAGTACAAGCGCTATTGAACGCTTGTATATTACTATGCGGCACCTTTTTAATCGTGGGTTTTATAAACCTATGGGTGTTTCTGGTGAAACCCTACGAGAATCCCTTTTAACTCTACGGCCAGAAATTTACGGTTCTATTTCAGAAGAAAAAGTAGAGCTACAAGGGTTATTATATGTTATTGATAGGCTACCTACAGGAATTGAAGAATGTAGGTTTATAAACCTTACAAGTGACGAAGGCTACAAAAACTCACATTTTAAGCCTATTATTCCACTTAAAAGACGCCGTAATTGTTACCGAATTGACGAAGAACAAATGAATATTGAGGTAACTCGCGGCCGATCTGAAATTTATGATGTGCTTACACACCTAACCTTTCTGTACATTGAATCTCATAAAATCATGAAACAAATCATGATTGATGAAAAGGGAAAAGTTATAAGAGATTGGAAAAAACTTGAATCTGCTATTGCCAAAAAGCAAGATTTAACAAAAGAAGAAAGAGAAATTGCCCTTACACACACAGCCAACTTTTTAGGAAGAACCTTTGAAGAGGTTAACGAAGTATACCCACAGTTTGCCAGTAAAGAAGACCCACATAGATTTTTAAATATTATCTATTACTTAGGAAAACTGGCTCTTGAAGAAGTTGTAAACAACAACAAACGTATAATAACGTTCAGTCCCGTACTTCGGGAGCGATTGGGGCATCACATACACGGTGAAAAATGGGCTTTAAAAATTAAGCAAACGCTAGAAGATAATAATTTACTAAAACGGCCCTTACACATAATTAGCGCCAATATGCATAGTGTGATGAACACACTTTTTGCAAAATCAGCTTTGGCAACCGAAGCAAAAAAGAAGCAACCTTTACAACTCTTTGAATCATTAAGTAACCCCGAAAACAGTAAGCTACGCGATAAAGTAAAGAAAACAGCCCTTAAAAATGGGATGTTTTTTATTGAAGACGAAAGCGGAGCCAATATTGATGTTCAGGTGTTTGACGTAGATAAGTTTCCAAATACAGTTTACAGCCCTTCAGAAAAGAAAGAAGTAAGCGATAAACCCGTACTAATTGTGATGGATTATGCCTTTGGAGAGCAAGCTTATGAAACCATGGACGAACTATTGAAACCCTATAAAGATGCAAATGAAAATTTGCACTTTTTAAATGTGGCTTCAGTTTCAATTATGGGAAAAGCGGGAATATTAGAAGGCGGAAAAGGTGATATAATGATACCTTCGGCACACGTCTTTGAAGGAACAGCAGATAATTATCCTTTCAAAAACGAATTAAGCATTTCAGATTTTAAAGAAGATAACGTTCAAGTTTGTACGGGTACTATGATAACTGTTTTAGGAACATCGTTACAAAACCGTGATGTACTAAGATTTTTTCACGAATCGACGTGGAATGTAATCGGACTTGAAATGGAAGGAGCGCATTATCATAAAGCAATACAAGCTGCAGCAAAAATAAGAGGCAGTATAAGTTCAAAAGTGCAAGTACGATATGCATATTATGCTTCAGATAATCCATTAGAAACAGGTAGCACCTTAGCATCGGGTGGATTGGGTACAAGTGGTGTAAAACCCACCTATGTAATCACCGAAAAAATGTTAAAACAGATATTAGATTAAACTAAAAAAATATTTTGAAAAACAACAAAGTCTTATTATCAGGGGGAGCAGGCTTCATAGGCTCAAACCATGTATCCTATTTGCTAGAAAATACCAATAGTGAAGTTTTGGTATTGGATAAACTTACCTACGCCGGAAATTTGGCAAATTTAGATGCAGTAAAAGACAATTCTCGATACACATTTGTTAAAGGAGATATTTGTGACGAATCTTTATTGAAACAACTTTTTGAAGAACATAAATTTGATCAAGTAATTCATTTTGCTGCCGAATCTCATGTTGATAATTCAATAACAGGACCGGCCGCATTTATCGAAACAAATATTGTTGGGACGTTTTTATTGCTTCAGCAAGCTTATAAAACCTGGATGAATGGCCCCGGAGAGCTAAAAGAAGAATTTAAAAATGCTAGATTTTTACACGTTTCAACAGATGAGGTTTACGGAACACTAGGAAAAACGGGCTTATTTAAAGAAACAACGCCGTATGCACCTAATAGTCCATATAGCGCTTCAAAAGCATCTTCAGACTTTATTGTGAGAAGCTATTTTCACACCTACAATATGCCGGTAGTGACAACCAATTGCTCAAACAATTATGGACCTAATCAGCATAAAGAAAAATTAATTCCAACAATCATTAGAAAAGCTATATCTGGAGAGCCAATTCCTATTTACGGTGATGGTAAAAATGTAAGAGACTGGTTATATGTAAAAGATCATTGTAGCGGTATTCAGTTAGCTTTAGAAAAAGGAACATTGGGTGAAACGTACAACATAGGAGGCAGAAACGAGCGTGAAAACCTGTACATTGCTCATACTATTTGTGATTTGCTAGATGAGTTAAAACCTCAAAAACAATCCTACAGAGAACAAATAAGTTTTGTCACAGACAGACCCGGTCACGATTTTAGATACGCCATAGATGCTTCCAAAATAGAAAATGAATTGGGTTGGAAAGCTGACGAAAACTTTGAAACCGGAATAAAAAAAACCATTGAATGGTACTTAAATAATACAGACAGATTATGAAAGGAATAATATTAGCAGGAGGTTCAGGAACCCGATTACACCCGCTCACATTAGCTGTAAGCAAGCAATTAATGCCGGTGTACGACAAACCTATGATATATTATCCACTGTCAACTTTGATGTATGCAGGAATTAATGATATCCTTATTATTTCTACACCACAAGATTTACCACTTTTTGAAAAGCTTTTGGGCGATGGAAAAAGATACGGTTGTAATTTTAGTTATGCAGTTCAAGAAGAACCAAATGGCTTAGCCGAAGCATTTATAATAGGAAAAGAGTTTATAGGAAATGACAAAGTAGCTCTCATTTTGGGTGATAATATATTCTATGGAACTGGTTTAAAAGAATTATTAAAATCAAATAATGACCCAGACGGCGGTATTATATATGCTTATCACGTCCACGATCCTGAACGGTATGGAGTAGTAGAGTTTGACGAGAATGGAAAAGCACTTTCTATTGAAGAAAAACCAAAAAAACCAAAATCAAACTATGCTGTTCCCGGTATCTATTTTTATGACAACTCAGTAGTTGAAATTGCTGAAAACATACAACCCAGTGAACGCGGCGAACTAGAAATTACCGACGTTAATAACGAATACCTTAAAAAAGGAAAATTGAGTGTGAGCATTCTAGACAAAGGCACCGCGTGGCTAGACACCGGTACATTTGCTTCACTTATGCAAGCAGCACAATTTGTAGAAGTTATTGAAGAGCGTCAAGGCTTAAAAATTGGAGCTATTGAAGAAGCAGCGTATGATATGGGATATATTGATAAAAAACAACTTAAAAAGTTGGTAAAACCATTATTAAAGAGCGGCTACGGAAAACACTTGATACAATAAGAAACTATAATTTTGGAAATACAACACACACATCTAGAAGGCTGTTTTATCTTAAAACCTAGCATCTTTAAAGATAACAGAGGTCTTTTTAGTGAAACGTACAATAAAAAAACTTTTACAAAAGTCACCGGCTTAGATATTGATTTTGTTCAAGACAATCAATCTTTTTCAAGTTATGGCGTTGTGAGAGGAATGCACTTTCAAACCGGACCTATGGCACAAGCAAAGCTAGTTCGAGCGGCAAGAGGCAAAGTACTTGATATTGTAGTTGACCTTCGCGAAGGTTCAAAAACTTTTGGGGAGCACGTTTCGGTGATACTTGATGATCAAAGTCAAAAACAACTTTTCGTTCCTAGAGGTTTTGCACACGGTTTTGTAACCTTATCAGAAAAATCAATCTTTGCGTATAAGTGTGATAATTATTATGATAAGGCTTCAGAAGGAGGAATTTTATACAATGACGCAACCTTAGCACTAGATTGGCATCTTCCTGAAGAAGATATTATTATTTCAGAAAAAGATAAAGAGCTTCCCACTTTTGCTGAAGTATTCAAATAAAAAATAAAACCCAATATCATTAATGAAGCAAGTACTGGTAACTGGAGCAAACGGACAATTAGGCAAGTGCATTAAAGATGCTTCAAATCATTATTCAAACATACAATTTACCTTTACCTCAAAGGAAGAACTAGATATTACAAATCTTCATAAAGTTACAGATTTCTTTAAGTTGAACACCTTTGATTATTGCATTAATGCAGCGGCTTACACCAATGTTGAAAAAGCAGAAAGTGAAGAAGAAACGGCTTTTTTGGTAAATGCAGAAGCGGTAAAAAACCTTGCTGAAACTTGTGCAGCTCATAAAACAACGTTACTTCACGTTTCAACAGATTATGTTTTTGATGGTACCAATACACAACCCTATCTTGAAACAGATAGCACCAACCCTATTAATGTTTACGGTGCTTCAAAACGCAAAGGAGAAGAAGCTGTTATAAATCATTGTGAACAGTATTTTATTGTAAGAACCTCGTGGTTATACTCACAATACGGTCATAATTTTTTCAATAGTATGATTAAATATGCAGAACAAGGCAAACCGCTCACCATTACCACAGAGCAAACCGGTACTCCTACCAATGCAAATGACCTGGCAGAAGCTCTTTTACAAATTATAGCTACAAAAGCAGATAAATACGGTGTGTATCATTTTAGCAATAGCGGAAAAGCAACGTGGTATGATTTTGCAAAAGAAATATTAGAAATCACCGGATTAATTAAAAAAACAAAACTTGCACAAACCGACTATTACCGTACATTTGCAAAGCGTCCGGCATACAGCGTTTTAAACACAAACAAGATAGAATCAGCTCTGTCTATAAAACCTGTAAATTGGAAAAACAGTCTTAAAACGGTACTATCAAAGAGAATTGCATTGCATTAAACCAATTATAAAATGGCACAGAAAAATAATCAAGAAGAAATAGATTTATTTTTAGTTATTGATAAACTAAAAGCCGGTTATCACAGTTTATTAGCGAGCTTTTATAAAGCTGTGCAATTTGTGTTAAAACATTGGATTGTTTTATTAGTACTTATTGTAGGAGGTTATTTTGCAGGATATTTTATTCAAAAAAATGCATTGCCAAATAGAGAAGCAAGGCTTATTGTACAAAATAATTTTAATAGTTCAAGTTATGTTTATGAAGCCGTAAAGCTTTTAAACGTAAAATACCAACAAGGTGATAAAACGTTTCTTAAAAAGCACGGGTTTAATACCGAAGAGACCGAAATTAACGAAATTACCATAGAGCCAATAATCAATATCATGGATCTACTGGAGATGCATGAAGCCAATGATAGAAACCTAGATTCATATATGGCTAATATTGAAGTTGATGAAGATTTATTGATTTCAGAAGCCTTTTATCCAGAGTATTCATACCACAGAATCATCGTTAAAACAAGTGGAAATAATACCGCTATTTTATCAAAAGTACTCGAGTATTTAAACAGCAATGAGTTATTAAACAAGATTAAAGTAGTCTCTGTTGAAGAAACTATGTTGCGAGTAGAGAGAAACAATAAAAGTATAGATAACATAGACGCAATTTTTGACGAATATGCAGGTAAAAATGCTACCGGAGCAAACCCTAGCCAAGTATTTGTAAAAACACAAGAAAACAACAACCTGCACCAGTTAATTGATAAAAAGCAAGAGCTTATTCAAGAAAACGAAGAGCTGAGAGAAGAATTATTAAAATATGACGATGTAGTATCGTTAATCAACCAACCAGAGTTGTACAGAACTTCAAGTACCTTAGACAATAAAAAGATTATTTTTCCAGTAGTATTAGTCTTTTTATACATTCTTTTCTTTGTCGTGAGAGGATTCTACTTAAAAGGAAAAAAATATTCTGAATCTAAAAACGCATAGACTGGTAAAAACCAAGTTTCTGCTTGCCGAAAATTGTTTAGTAAATAGTTAAAAATGGGACTTAGTGAAAGACCTCAACAGTATAAAAAGCTTTATAAGAAACCCGCTTGTTGATAAAAGCATCAAAGTTCTTTTTCTACGTATTGTTGGCGTATTACTGTTTTTTTCACTTACCTTATTTCTTACCAATAAATTTGACCCTACCATAGTAGGACAATATGACTTTAGTAGATCACTACTTATTTTTTTGGGCGGAATTGGCGTTTTTGGTATGCACCAATCAATCATTTATTACTCAGGATACTTAAAAGCCCACAAAGCACTACATTATTTAAAGCATATTTATAAAAGAATGGTGCTTATACTGTTAAGTATTTCGCTTGTTTTTTTTGTGTTGGCTTTACTTGTAAATAAAGAATTTATAAACTCAATTTTTGAAAAAGATGTTGCTGTATTAGTTTTTAAAACAGTATCGACACTTTTTTTATATGGCTTAACGCTTTTAAACATTGATGTTTTTAGAGCAATTGAAAAAACGTATATGTCTGAAGTTTACAGAAATGTAATGCGATATGCTCCTTTTTTCATTCTCATTTTAATTATTTTCTACACCGGAAACACACATTTATTAGTTGATGTCTTTTTACTCAATTTTCTGTTTCTCGCTATCGTTTCGACCATTTATTTAGGAGTTTATTTTTCTAAAATCACTAGTGACCCAAAGAGTTTTGATATAAGTTTCAAAAGCATTTTTAAACGATCTGGGCCTATGGCCATTAGCGCAATCACGTATTTATTAATGCAAAGCGTTGATGTTATATTGTTAAGTAAATTTAGCTCTTTTGAGATGGTGGCTTTTTATTCAGTAGCCATTAAGCTTACAACAATTATATCTTTAGTACTTGCATCAGTCAATACGGTTTATTCTCCTACCTTTTCAGAACTCTTTAATTCAAATAAACTAGAAAGCCTACGCGATACAATAAAACGGTCTACACGGCTTATTTTTGTGCTTACCTCTCCGGCTATTTTAATCGTATTTATTTTTGCAGATTTTATTTTGAATCTATTTGGACCCGATTATACAGTAGCTAAAAGCGCATTATATGTGTTGTTATTAGGGCAAGCAGTGAATGCTTTGTGCGGATCTGTAGGCGTTTATATGAATATGACTAATAAACAGAATGTGCTTCAAAAAATTTTATTGGTGGCTTTTGCGTTAAACGTTGCTTTAAACCTCCTATTAATTCCTGAATACGGAATATTAGGCGCTGCAATTGCGACAACCACAAGTACTGTTTTATGGAATATAGTTGCTGCAATCTATATTTATAGAAAAGATAAAGTAAAAACCTTTTTAACGTTATAATGAAAGAGGCAACGGTACATTTTTTTGTTATAGGAGCTGCAAGAGCAGGAACGACAACGTTGTACAGTTATTTGTCACAACATCCCGACATTTTTTTACCCAATGTAAAAGAATGTAATTACTTCTCCAGCGTTCAGTCGTTAGATAAAGAAGTGTATAAAGAACCTAAGTATGATAAAAAATATCATATGAAGATTATAGCATCTCAAAAGGTATACAATAACCTATTTTTACCGGCGAAAGCAACGCAATTAAAAGGAGATGTAAGCCCTTCTTATCTTTGGGATCGTGATACAGCAAAGCGAATTTTTGAACATAATAGCGAAGCCAAAATCATACTATCGCTTAGAAACCCTATTGACAGAGCATACAGCCATTATTTGATGCATTATAATACAGGGTATGAAACTGAAAAAACATTTGAAGAAGCATTAAATGCCCCTAAAAAACCAATTTGGGGAGGCGGTAATATGTATTTAGAAATGAGCAGTTATTTCAACCAAGTAAAACCCTATTTTGATTGCTTTCCTTCTGAAAATATAAAGGTTTTGATTTATGAAGATTGGACCAAAAATAAAGAAAAAGCGTTTCATGATATTTACTCGTTTTTAGGTATTCAATCATTTTCAAAGTACGCGGCAGATGAAGTTTACAATAAAACACAAGCGATAAAGAATAAAAAAGCATTGGACATTTTACGTCAAGAAAAAGTAAAACGCTCCATACAAAAATTGATTCCTGAAGCTTGGACCGAAAAAGTTAAACAGCAATTTTTTTACAAAGAAACAGAAAAAACAAGCCTTTCAGAAGAAACGATAACGAGGTTAAAACGCTATTTTAAGGATGATGTAAAAAAGACAGAAAACCTTATTCAACAACCCTTAACACAAAAATGGAATTTCAAAAATGATTAGCAAAAAGCATAACACTCTATTTGTTCACATTCCAAAAGTGGCGGGACAAAGTATAGAAACTGTCTTTTTGAGAGACCTAGGTCTTAATTGGCAAACTCGTGATGCATTGTTGCTTCGTAAAAAAGAAAAGCACGAGAAAGGTCCTTATCGTCTAGCCCATTTAAAAGCAAAAGACTATGTAGAGTTAGGATACATTGATGCCCAAACGTATAATACGTATTTTACCTTTTCATTTGTAAGAAACCCATATAACCGCACCATTTCACTATATAAATATTTGGGGTACTCAAGAATTATTTCGTTTTCAACATTTGTAAACCAAATATTACCACAAAAAATTCAAGACAACCACTTTTTCTTTTTACCTCAATATGATTATTTGTACAGTGATTCAAATGATTTACTGGTAGATTTTGTAGGCAAGCT
The DNA here is from genome assembly GCF_019904255.1 of Marixanthomonas sp. SCSIO 43207. Classification (GTDB taxonomy): domain Bacteria; phylum Bacteroidota; class Bacteroidia; order Flavobacteriales; family Flavobacteriaceae; genus Marixanthomonas. The sequence continues at coordinate 871,923 of NZ_CP063203.1, read as the reverse complement.
AGAAACTATTGAAGAAGATTGTAAAGTTGTTTTTGATAAAGCAGGACTGCACAATGCAACCTTACCTCACGTAAATAAATCTGAAAAAGGATTAAAACGTGGAATTGCATTATTGCTAAAAAAACCCTCTCTACTCAAGCATTTAAAAGTTGAAAACCTTTTTAAGAGGCAACCTTTATCCTTAAGCGAGGAAGATAAAAAAAGCATTCAAAAATTGTACAGATTAGATTTTAAATACTTCAACTATGAAACGTAAAAAGAACATAGTTTTTGTAAGTATCTCATCAGATATGTATGGCTCTTCCAAAGTATTATTGTTTTTGGTAAGGCGATTAAAAGAAGAGTCTTCGGCATACAACCCTATAGTTTGCATGCCTTATGAAGAAGGTCCATTAAAAGAAATCTTACGAGCTGAAGGTATTGATATGATTGAAATGCCGGTTGTTAAACTCACACGATCCATGCTCAAATCTTTTGGTGTGTTTACGTTGGCCAAAGAATATTTTAAAGCTAAAAAAACCTTCAAAAAAGCAACAAAAAACCTTGATATTGCTTGTATACAATCCAATACCCTAGCAACAATGTTTGGAGGTATATATTGTTTCTTCAGAAAAAAGAAACACATTGTTCATGTTCATGAAATCATGGATAGACCAAAGGCAGCTCAGTTCTTTTTTAAAAATTACTTGCGTTTTTTTGCCAACCATATTGTTTATAATTCAGTAGCGACTCAAGAGTTTTATAACGGTATTTGCCCTTCGTTGCAAAAAAAGTCTGTTACTATTGTTAACGGTGTTGATAACACCACACCGCCTTTGTCTAAAGATGATAGAATCAATAAAAGAAAAGAGCTTTTTAATGCTTCAGAAGACGATTTGTTAATAGGATTGGTTGGTAGAATAAACAGATTAAAAGGGCATACATTATTGCTTAATTCATTTAAAAAATTGAGCAGCAGCTATCCCAAGGCAAAACTTTGTTTTATAGGTTCGCCGCCACCCAATCAAGAGTTTTTTCTTTCAAACTTAAAAGAGACTATTTCAGATCTGGATTTGACAGATAAAGTTGCTTTCTTAGACTTTCAAGAGACTATTTTTCCGGTGCTAGAATCGTTAGATATTGTAACCGTTCCTTCAACTGAACCTGAATCATTCGGACTCATTGTGGTTGAAGCGATGTTGGCAAAAAAGCTTGTTGTTGCTTCAAAAATTGGTGGTATTTCTACCATATTGGAAGATGAAAAAACAGGTTTGTTTTTTGAACCCAATAACGAAGAAGATTTTACAAAGGCATTAATAAAGGCGATGGAAAACCCTATATTGAAGCAAAAAATAGAAAATAACGCATATACAGCTGCAGTTGATCAATTTTCTATAACAACGATGTATACTAAATTTAAAAAATTTTACAGCCAAATACTATAAATGAAACAGTTGTTATACAAAATAGGGTTAGTATTATTAATTATTTCACTTGAATATGCAAGTGTTGAAATCTCATTTGTATGTTCGGCTTTTTTATTTATAGCATTTTTTAATGCAAAACTCTCAAGTAAAGCCCTTTTATTAGTTGCTTTTTTGGCTGTTTTGGTTCTTATAGGAAGTTTTAAAGTTTTTAATCCAGAAATGGATTATTATTATTTCATTAAAGACTTTATATATTTTACGAGGCCCATTTTAGTACTAAGCTGCACCTATTTTATCGTAAAAAAGCTGAAAAGTAAAACAGCCTTTTTCAGTACCCTCGTTTGGATGGGAGGCGCGTATGCCTTTATGCACTTAGCAACTATGGTTGTTTATGCCTCAAACTTTTCTACGAGTATCGAGCAAATAAGAGCAGCTTTTGGAAGGTACAATCACGTTGAAACTGTTGCATTGGCATTATTGATTTGTATAAAAGACCTACCTGTTAGAAAACGTAAAAACACACTTACTTTTATTGTTTTAACGAGCATTTTAAGCCTTTCCTTTTTACTTTATTTTTCAAGAACCATGTTGGTGGTTACATTTTTAATAATCCTTGCCTATTATGGTTATTTAAAGCTGAATAACAAAGGAGCTTTAGGGTTAGCCGCCGGACTGGTAATAGGATCGTTTTTCTTTGCTTTTTTAAGTGTCTACGAACCCGCACAAAAAGACGGCGGAATGATAGATTCATTTCTATACAAAATAAAAAACTCCTTTTCTGAAAGTTTTAATTTTGAAGATGTAAACGTTAATAAGCTAGACCGAAGAGAGTTGTGGAAACACTGGAGAGGATATGAAGCCAGTGTAGTGTTTGATGAAAATAACGAAGACAAAGCTTGGGTATTTGGTCAAGGGTTTGGTTCTACCATAGATATTGGCTTTGAAGCAAAACTTAATAATGAATATACACAGTACCTTTCACTTACTCATAATGGGTTTGCCTATGTGTATTTTAAAACCGGTATTTTAGGAAGTATCATCTATATAATGTTGATTCTATATTTGTATTCCTTTTATTATGTAAAAAACCGTACATTTTTACAAAAATCATATAATAATCTTATAGTTGGTTGCAGTTTTTATATTATTGTAACCAGTTTTACCGTTACAGGCCTCTTTAAGCCGTATGATATGGCTATTATGCTCGTTGGCGGTATTTTTGCATTAAAACAACTTGAATACTTTGAAGATAGGGATACTAGGAACACGGGGAATACCTAATTACCACGGAGGTTTTGAACAATTTGCTGAATTTTTTTCAGTGTATTTACAAAAAAAAGGACATCAAACATATGTGTATTGTTCTAATAATCATCCCTACCAAAAAAACACCTATGAAGGAGTTACTTTAATTCATTGTAAAGACCCGGAAGACAAAATAGGAACTCCGGGCCAGTTTATCTATGATTACAATTGTATTAAAGATGCTAGAAAGCGTGATTTTGACATCTTGCTTCAGTTAGGGTATACTAGTAATTCTATTTGGTATAAGTTGTTACCCAAAAAGCCAATTATTATAACCAATATGGACGGCCTTGAGTGGAAACGCTCAAAATATAACAAGCCGGTAAGAAAGTTTTTAAAATACGCAGAGTCATTGGCTGTAAAAAGCAGTGATTTTTTAATTTCAGATTCAATAGGTATTCAAAATTATTTGAAAGAAACCTATTCAGTAGATTCAAAATACATTCCCTACGGCGCTTTTGTTTTTTCAAACCCCGAAGAAGAAATTATAAACCAATATGGTGTTAAACCGTATTCTTATAATATGCTTATTGCTCGTATGGAGCCAGAAAACAGCATTGAAGTAATTTTAGACGGCGTGGCGCAATCAAATTTAGAGATGCCTTTTTTAGTGGTTGGAAAGAACGACACAAACTCATTTGGTACCTACCTTACCAATAAGTATAAAGACCAATCAAACATCAAGTTTTTAGGAGGTATTTATAATCAAAATCACCTTGACAATCTGCGCTACTATTCAAATCTATATTTTCATGGTCATACCGTGGGAGGCACCAATCCTTCTTTGCTGGAAGCTATGGCATCAAATGCTTTGATTGTGGCTCATAAAAATGAATTTAATGCTACCATATTAGGCAAAGACGCATTTTATTTTTCTACAAGTGAAGAAATAGCAAAATTACTTTCTGAAATAGACACCAAACAGAATTGGGAAACGTATTTAAAAAATAATACATCAAAAATAGAAACCACGTATTCTTGGGAAATAATAAATACTTCCTATCTAGAATACATGAAAGAGACCTATGCCCAAAACAGCTAATATAGTAACTTCTCAAAAAACGTTTGTTTTTCTTATATGTAGCTTATTACTTGCTATACCTTTACAATATGGATATAGCACTGGGATTCTTATAGCATTAGTTGCAGTTTCACTTGTTTCTTTAAAATACCATAAGCCGCAATGGAACTCTGCTTATTTAATTCCTTTTGGGTTATATGGGTTGATGGTTCTTTCATTAGCATGGAGCATTAATATAGATGAATCTATTAGAGGGCTAGAAAGACAATTAGGTTTAATTGTTATTCCGCTTGCGTTTATATGTATGCCTTCTATCACTCAAAATTCGAAAAAAGCAATATTTTACTATTTCTCACTGGGAATGGCAGCCTATGCCTTGTTTTTTATGGTAGTTGCGGCTGTCAATTTTGTTGAAACCAATGATAGTAGCGTCTTTTTTTACCATGCCTTGGTATCAATATTAGACTTAAATGCTATTTACGTTTCGGTATTATGTTCGTTGTGTATTATTTTCTTGCTTTTTAAAGTTAAAAAAACACTGCTTTCGGTATTAGCACTACTTATACTTTCGGTTTTTCTGTTTTTGTTAGCTTCAAAAACGGTGGTAGTAGCAACTTTTCTGGTGTCGGTTTTTGGATTATTTAAAACGTTTAACAGAAAGACCGTCACAGGTTCTGTACTGGTTTTAATTGTAGTACTAATAGCGCTTGTTTTATTTCCTAATCCTGTAAAAAAAAGGTTTACTAGAGAGATAAAAGCGTCAAACATTGAGGAAGTTTTTTCTAAAGAAAAATTCAACAAAGTTTATGACTGGACTGGCACAACAATACGGTTGTTTCAAGGACGTATTTTTTATGAAATGTTGGACAGAGACGATGCTTTTTTAGCAGGATATGGCATTAACACGTCTCAAAGTAAGATAATTGAAAAACAAAAAGAATATAATCTTTGGCAAGGTTATTACACTTACAATTTTCACAATCAATACCTCCAAGCCTTTGCCGAACTAGGTGTTTTTGGGTTGTTATTTGTTGGTTTATTATTAATTGTTCTCTTTAAGCAATACCTTTCAAATAATGATATATTCTTTATAGCACTTTTTTTTATTATGTTAGCTGTTTTCATAACCGAATCATACTTGTGGAGACAAAGAGGTTTGTATCACTTCATACTTTTATATTGCTTGTTATTTAAAACGGAGGAGGAAAAATCATTTATAAATTAATCGTGTAGAAGCGTAATTAAATAAGTAATTATGAAAATAAATATAAAAACAAAGTATTTAATTTATGCAGGCCTTATCATTGCATTTATCCTTAGAGTTTTTAATTTGACTTATGAAGGGTTATGGAGTGATGAGTTACTTACCGCTGTTACATCTCATCCAAGATATTCTACCTTTGATATAATACAGATAATGAAGGGAGATGTTCATCCACCGTTACATACTATTTTAACGAATCTTTGGTCAAAATTATTTGTTCACAACGATATAACTATACGGTTAATAAATGTGTTTTTTGGCGTATGGGGAGTATACGCAGGATATCTATTAACAAAAGAATTATTTAATAAAAAAGTAGCATTATACGCATTTGTTTTATTGATTTTAAATTCTTTTTTAATTAGGTATAGCCAAGAAGCAAGATCGTATGCTCTATTAACTGTTCTAGCTACGTTTTCGTTTTATTACTTTGTTAAACTTATCAAAGATGGTTACTTTAGAAAATATGCGATTTTATATATACTTTCTAGTACAGCGATGCTTTACACGCATTATTTTGGGCTTTTAGTAATAGCGTCTCAGTTTGTAGCATTTTTTCTACTTATTGATTGGAAAAAGTTTAAAGCAAAAGCACTTCACTATATTGTGACTTTTGCATTGCCAAATATACTATTCTTATTTTGGCTACAATTTTTACTCAAAAGAGCCGATAAAAAGTTTCAAACCTGGAGAGATCCTGCAACACCAAGTTTAATTTATGATTATTTAAAAATTTTCTTTAATGATTATGTTTTATCAAGTGCGTCTTTAGTTTTGCTTGGGTTTACGATACTTTATTTAACGACAAGAAAATTCATTAATTATCATAAAAAAATAAGGGATATTTTTAAAGGTGAACACTTTGGGTTAACCATAGTTATTATTTGGTTGGTAACGTACTTTTTTATTCCTTTTATAAGATCTACGTTTACTATTTCTATGATGGTAAATAGATATTTTGTGCCATTAGTTGTTCCAGTGGTTATTCTACTTGCGTTTTATCTTGTAAAGATTCACAACAAAAAACTGCGCACTGGTATTTTTACAATAATTAGCATATATAGCATATTAGTTCTTTTTTTAAATACCAATCCTTATTTTTCATATACGACTACTTATAGAGAGACAGTAGAAAAAGTAAGGGAAATGGATCCAGAAGCTCACGTATTTTATCTTTCGAGAGATCGAAGGTATTTCTCACATTACTTACAATTAAATCATCTTAAAAACATTCGAAATCATTTTGGGCCATTCAAGAATATGATTTTAAGTAAAACTCCTCCAGACCAATATTTTGTTGTGACACACCTCAGAGCTTTTGTTCCTCAATACAAAGATAGCATCCCTGTGGTTGAGGGCTATAAAGAGGTAGAATCGATTACCTTCAGAAATATGTACAACATTAAAAGCACTAAGCTAATTAGATATGAAAAAATCGATAAATAAATTTTACCATTTTTTCTTGAAATCCCCTTTTGAAAAATATTTTTCAATAAAGCAGTATAGTAAGATAAAGAAATAGCGTCCTCCCATTTCACGAATCTTAAGTTTTGATTCTCCATATTGTCTATTTGTCCAAGAATTAGGGACAACTGTATATGTATACCCTCTAATAATTGCTTTTAAGGGTAACTCTATAGTAAGATTGAAGTGAGGGGCTAGAAAAGGTTTTATACCTTCGATAGTTTCTTTTCTATATAGTTTAAATGCATTGGTAGTGTCGTTATAACGTATACCCATAAAAAGCCTAATTATAAAATTTGCCATTCGATTAACTATTTTCTTTAGAAAAGGGTAATCAATTAGCTTACCTCCTTTAATAAAACGACTGCCAAAAACACAATCATAATTACCCTTTACCATAGTTCTGTAAAACAAAACTAAATCATCTGGAGAGTCAGACATATCTGCCATCATAACAGCTACACAATCACCATTAAACCGCTCGAGACCATAACGAACTGCATATCCAAATCCATTAGGTCCTTGATTCGTCTCATATCGAAGAGAAGGATATTCTTTTTGAAGGTTTTTTAAAACGGTTAGCGTATTATCTTTAGAATTATCATTAACTACAAATAGTTCATAGCTTATTTTCTCTTTTTGTAGCTTATTAGCTATTTGGCTAACAGTTATACTAATAGACTCTGCTTCATTATATGCAGGAATAACAACGCTTAAAATCATGATTTTTCTCTTTCTGAAAAGGCTGCGAAAATCTGATTCAAAATGTCTTTGACATTATAAGTATGATTCCAATCAGGATAATGTTTTTTAAACTTTGATACATCACTTATCCACCAGATATGATCTCCAATCCTGTTAGTTTCAGAATATTCATAGTTCATCTTTTTTCCTGTGATTTCTTCACACATTTCTATAGCTTCAGCCATAGAACAGTTCGAATACCTTCCTCCTCCTGCATTGTAGACTTCTCCTTGTTTTGGATTTTTATGAAAGTGCCAGAACATGTTTACTAAATCCCAGCTATGTATGTTGTCTCGCACTTGTTTGCCTTGATATCCAAAAATAGTGTATTTGTCACCGGTAATAGCACATTTCATTAAATATGATAAAAACCCGTGTAGTTGCGTACCTGAATGATTAGGTCCGGTTAAACAGCCACCCCTAAAAGTACCCGTATTCATCTCAAAATACTTTCCATATTCTTGAACAAGTACATCTGCAGCTACTTTTGAGGCACCAAATAATGAGTGCTTGGTTTGATCAATGCTCATTTGTTCATCAATTCCTTCTTTGTAATATGGATGATTTTCATCAATTTCCCATCGCTTTTCTTTCTCTATCAATGGTAAATGGTTTGGAGTGTCACCATACACTTTGTTCGTTGAGGTGAATATGAAAGTAGCTTTAGGGCAATATTGACGGGTCATCTCTAACATATTGAGTGTACCGTTTGCATTAACAGTAAAATCTGTAAAAGGCTCTTTTGCAGCCCAATCATGGCTTGGCTGCGCAGCGGTATGAATAATTAATTGAATTGAATCGCCATACTTTTTAAAAATTGCTTCTAGTTCTTCTACTTTGCGTATATCAGCTTCGTATTGTTTGAAGGTTTCAATTGAGTTCTCTAATCTTTTGGCATTCCATTTTGTTGAGGCTTCATCTCCAAAAAAGTAGGCTCGCATGTCATTGTCAATTCCAATTATCTTATCAAATTTATCTTTAAAGAATGAAACAGACTCACTTCCTATTAAACCTGAAGATCCTGTTATCAAGCATATTGTTTCCATAATGTGTTTTTATTTTAAAATTCCCTCAAGTTGCTTTTCATTTTGGTTAATCCAGTTAAAAATATCGTTAAAAATATCTTCAACTGATTTTTGAGGCTCCCAACCAATTTCATTTTTAATTTTAGAATTGTCTGTAATGTATGCTCGTAGATCTGCTGGCCGTGTTTCTTGTATTTTGCCAATTGGTATTGAATTACCTGTTATCTTTTCACAAATAGACGTCATTTCTAAAAGTGATGCCGAAACATCAACTCCGCCTCCTGCATTATATATTTTACCGTTAAACTTTTCAGTGTGGTGAATTTGTTTTTCAACAATAGAGATTAAATCTTCGATATGTAATATGTCTCTTACTTGCTTGCCTAGACCTCCGTAACCAATATATTTTAGGGGTTGTTTCCAATAATGTTTGGCCATCCATAAAGTCACCACACCTTGATCTGTTTTTCCCATTTGTCTAGGCCCCGCAATGACTCCAAAACGAGTAATAGCAGCTTTTAAACCATAAAACTCAACATATTCTTGAATTAAAAGTTCAGAAGAGAGTTTTGTTGTTCCATAAAAGGAACGAGGTCCTAGTAAATTTAATTTTTCTGATATTCCTAAATTTGAAATACCTTCCTCTGTTTGATTTTTATCAAATGAAAATCGAGTAGCTTCTTCAATAAAGTTTGCATTTTCAATTTTCTCTATAGGATAAACTCTGCTAGTAGAGAGAAAAATTAACTTAGCATCATACTTTAAGCAGTAATTAAAACAGTTTACAGAACCTACAAAATTGTTATTAATTACATAAGAAGGATTAGAGTTTATGCCAGCCATTACCGAAGGCTCTGCAGATGCTTCTATAAAAACATCAATCTCACCAATTTCATCAAAGTCCTCTCTATTACGTATATCACCGTGAATAAACTTTATATTGTTTTTTTTAAAATCAATTAAATTTAATTCTGCCCCTCTTCGTTTTAAATTATCAAAAGCAATAATTTTATAATTGGGGTACTTTTCTTTTAATTTTAAACAAAGGCTTGATCCAACAAAACCAGCTCCACCCGAGATTAATATAATCATAAAGAAATTCTTAAAAAAGAGAAATAAAAGGGAGTATAAATTTATTCACTGGAAACAAATATATAATTTTAAACTAGTTATATTTGATTTTTCAAAAGAAAAATTGTGATTAATTTTCAGTACCTTCAACCCGTAAAAAGCATTCGCAAATAATGAAGGTTTTACTTAGTGCCATTTACCCATACATCTATCTGTTATTGTTTTTTACAATACCCTTTGATGAATACACAAGAGCCTTGCCCAATATTCTACTGGCTGTATTGGTGGTAGCGTTTCCTTTTGTAGTGAAGAAGACAGATTTTTCAAAAATTAAAACAATCCCTGCTCTTATTTTCACGAGTTTTTGCCTCTATTTAATACTAAATGCATTGGTTTTTAATAGGCTTGAAGAAGATTTTACGGTTATTAAAAAAATACTTTTATGCCTGGGTCTTGTGATACTGTATATTCCCATTCAGTGTTTTGATAAAATTAATAAAGCAATTCTCTTTTCTTCTTTTGCAGCAATTGTGTTTTCGGTTATTAATATTATTATTCTTACCAATACCATTACTGAGTTTCAGTTTGGAAGTTCCCCTCAGGTAATTGAAGCACTACTTATAGACAGGCTTTATTTAGGCTTTTTATGTGTATTAAGCATTTTGGTCTCGTATAATTCTTTTAAGCCAAAATTTCACCCGGTAAACCGATACTACTTTGCAAATATTATAGCAAACACGCTATTTCTATTTTTAATAGGTTCAAAAATATCAATAGCCCTTCTTGCAGTATTATTAGTAATAAGACAACTTTACGGAAACAATAAAAAAATAAGAATTCCAATAGTTATAGGAGCCCTAACACTTTGCTGTATACTATATCTTAGTGTCTTTACAGGATCTACTCAAAAAAAGGGAATTGCAAAAGCGGCGCAAAACTTTTTGGTAAATACCACAACCTGGGAAACCAGATCTATAACGTGGGAATGTGCTATTAACAACATTGAAAACAAATCAATTAACTGGAGCGGATTTGGCTTTTACGGCACAAAAGATCAATTGGTTTCTTGTTATCAGACTACTATTGATGATACGTATAAAAAAAATCAATTCACCTCAAAGCGGTATAATGCTCACAATCAATTTTTAGATTTATATCTAAGCTCAGGTGTTATAGGCTTTTTGCTTTTTGCTGCTTTTGTAATTACGCTATTTGTAAAAAACAGAAATAATTTTTATTACACAGCATTACTCGCAACACTCATTATGTATTGCATGGTTGAAAATGTTTTTCAAAGACAAATGGGAGCCTACTATATTGGTTTTATTTTAATTATTCTAGTATTAAAAATAAATAAAGAACAAAACAAGACTATAAAAGAAGGGTAAAATGCAATCAAATTGTATTTTTGCTCACTTAAAATTAAGGGTTAAAAATGAAAATAACAGTTGTAGGAACAGGTTATGTAGGATTAGTAACCGGTACATGTCTAGCCGAAACAGGGAACGAAGTAATTTGTGTAGATATAGATGAGAAAAAAGTACAAGGTATGCGAAATGGCGTGGTACCTATTTATGAACCACACCTAGACGTACTTTTTGAAAGAAATATTGAAGCCAATCGTTTACAGTTTACAACCTCACTAGATGAAGGATTGGCTCATGGCGAGATTATATTTCTAGCATTACCAACCCCCGAAGATGAAGATGGTTCTGCAGATCTTTCATATGTTCTTAATGTTTCTGAAGAAATAGGGAAAAAAATAAAAAACTATAAAGTAATAGTTGATAAAAGTACAGTCCCTGTAGGCACTGCCGAAAAAGTAAAAACCGTTATTTCAAAAAATGCACAATGTGACTTTGATGTTGTTTCAAATCCTGAATTTTTAAGAGAAGGCTTTGCCGTAGACGATTTTTTAAAACCCGAACGTATTGTCATAGGTTCTAGCAGTGAAAAAGCGACCCAATTAATGCAAAAACTGTACGCACCATTTGTGCGATCTGGAAATCCAATACTTGTGATGGATGAAAAATCTGCAGAATTAACCAAGTATGCAGCCAATTCATTCTTGGCAACCAAGATTACTTTTATGAATGAAATTGCCAACTACTGCGAAAAAGTAGGAGCAGATGTTGATAAAGTACGTGCCGGGATGGGTACCGACTCACGTATAGGAAAACGATTTTTATTTCCTGGGATTGGCTACGGCGGATCTTGTTTTCCAAAAGATGTAAAAGCATTACAGAAATCTGGTAGAGATGAGCACTATGATTTTAAAATTTTAAATGCCGTAATTGACATAAACAATAAACAAAAAACCATTCTACTCCCAAAAATTGAAGCACATTTCAATAATAACTTAAACGGAAAACAAATTGCCATTTGGGGCTTAGCTTTTAAACCAGAAACAGACGATATACGGGAGGCTCCATCAATCGATATGATGAAAGGATTGCTAGAAAAAGGTGCAAAACTCACTGTTTTTGATCCCGAAGCAATGGAAAACATTAAAAAACAATTTGGTGACTCGATTCAATATGCAACCTCTATGTACGATGCTCTTAATAATAGTGATGCATTATTAATTTGTACAGAATGGAGCATCTTTAGAACACCAGATTTCAATAAAATTAAGGAGCTGTTAAACAATCCAGTAATCTTTGACGGAAGAAATTTATACAATGTAGAAGATGTTAAAAAAGAAGGGTTTTCATACATTTCAATAGGAAGATAATATTATGAAAAAAAGAATTTTAATAACCGGAGCAGCAGGATTTTTAGGGTCTCACCTGTCAGATCGATTTATTTCAGAAGGTTTTGAAGTAATAGGCATGGATAATCTCATTACCGGTGATTTAAAAAATATTGAGCACCTTTTTCAAAACGAAGATTTTCACTTCTACCACCACGATGTTACCAAGTTTGTACACGTACCCGGTAAGGTTGATTACATTTTACACTTTGCATCTCCGGCAAGCCCAATTGATTATTTAAAAATTCCTATTCAAACCCTAAAAGTAGGTTCTTTAGGAACACACAATTTGTTAGGATTAGCCAAAGAAAAAAAAGCACGTATTCTTATCGCATCAACTTCTGAAGTTTATGGAGATCCATTAGTACATCCTCAAAACGAAGAATACTACGGTAACGTAAATACCATAGGTCCAAGAGGGGTTTATGACGAAGCAAAAAGATTTCAAGAGTCTATCACAATGGCCTATCACCGTTTTCATGGTTTAGAAACTCGTATCGCACGTATTTTTAACACCTACGGTCCTAGAATGCGCCTTAATGACGGTCGAGTAATTCCTGCATTTTTAGGGCAAGCCCTAAGAGGTGAAGATTTAACGGTTTTTGGTGATGGTTCTCAAACACGCTCCTTCTGTTACGTTGATGATCAAGTAGAGGGCCTATATAGGTTGTTAATGAGCGATTATACCCTACCGGTAAACATTGGTAACCCTCATGAAATAAGCATATTAAATTTTGCTGAAGAAATCATCAAATTAACCGGTACCAAACAGAAAATTGTATTTAAGCCGTTGCCCAAAGATGATCCTATGCAACGACAACCCAATATTTCAAAAGCAAAAGAAATACTAGATTGGGAGCCCAAAGTTGATAGACAAGAGGGCTTGAAAAAAACATATGAATATTTCAAAAGTTTTTCTGAAGAAGATCTTTTTAAAAGCGAACACAAAAATTTCTCAAAACATATAAGAAAGTAAGCATGATTTTTAGAAGTGGAAGATATTCGGGTTTCTTAAGGCCCATAACCTATGTGATTGATCTTTTGATTATTCATCTATGGGCTTTCTACTTTTTTGCTGAAACGTATGAGGTGGTAAACTATGTGGCTTTTGTAACTCTAGGGTGGGTTGTACTTTCATTAAAAGCCAACTTTTATGAAATTTACAGGTTTACCCACGTAGCCAAAATAATGAACTTAATAGGAAAGCAAGCAACCATTTTTTTCCTTATTGTATTTACCTATTTTGGAATATTCACTTCAGAAAATACAAACCCAGGGAGCGTTTTTAGTTATGTACTCCTCTCTATGCTGTGTATTACGGTTGTAAAATTTACCATTTACTTTTTACTGAAAAAATACCGGTTATTAACAGGAGGGAATCACAGAAAAGTTGTGATTATTGGTTTGAATAAAAAAACAGACCAGTTGAGAAAATTCTTTTCAGACAATCCAGAGTACGGCTACAAACTCTATAAAACATTCAACTTAAAAAAACCCAATAAAACCACGATAGAAGAATGTATTGATTACATTTCAGAAAACAATATTGAAGAAATCTATTCATCGGTTGCAGAGTTAAGCAACAAGGAGCTTATTCAATTAATCGATTATGTAGACAACAATCTTAAAACGCTTAAGTTTTTACCAGACAATAAGGAGATTTACAGTAAAAAACTTGACTTTAGTTATTATGGGGTGTTACCTATCCTATCGTTGCGTAAAATACCAATTGATGAACCCTTTAATCAATTTATAAAAAGAGGTTTTGATATTGTATTATCTATTATTGTCATTGTCGGGATACTATCTTGGCTCACTCCTATTTTGGCAATTTTCATAAAACTTGGCTCAAAAGGTCCTGTGTTTTTTAAACAAAAAAGAAACGGGTTGGATTATAAAGAGTTTTACTGTTATAAGTTTAGATCCATGCGTCCTAACCCTATGGCGCACCTTCATCAAATAAAAAAAGGTGATAAACGTGTTACGTGGATAGGACGAATACTTCGTAAAACCAGTATAGATGAAATGCCTCAATTTATAAACGTATTAAAAGGCGAAATGTCTGTAGTAGGACCTAGACCACATATGGTAAGTCACACGCATATGTATGCCGAGCGAATAGACAAATTTATGGTTCGTCATTTTATAAAACCAGGTATAACAGGCTTGGCACAAGTAAGTGGTTATAGAGGTGAGGTAGAGACCGAAAATGATATTATTAATAGAGTTAAGTATGATATATTTTATCTAGAGAATTGGTCACTGTTTTTGGATATTAAAATTGTTTTCCAAACAATCTACAACGCCATAAAAGGTGATAAAAAAGCGTATTAAACACTTTCAATTTGCTTGATAAAAGCTTCAAATTGTTTTTCAAAGTTAAAAGCCTTTAAGCTACGTTCTTGAACCTTTTTCTTCGGAAATTCGAGAAGATGTTCCTTTGTTAAGTTTGAAATAAAGCTTTGTAACTGCTTAAAATCTGAAGCGGGAATGTTCCATCCTAATTGTTTTTTTTCAACTAGATTTCCTCCTTCTCCGCCCGCAAAATAAAGAACAGGCAATCCTAACCGGGTATATTCAAATATTTTTGAAGGGACAGAGCCATATATTCTATTGGTAAGTGGTATAAAAGCAATGTCAAACGTTAGCATTTTACTATGTAAATCTAGTCTGTCTACCTCTCCGTGATAGATAATATTCTTTTTTTCAAGTTTTGAAATTGCTTCGGCTTCAGGGCCTGCTCCAAAAATATGAAAGGTTATATGGTCTGGTAAATTAATGGTATTGCAAATAGTAAAAATACCCTGTGCAACACCCAATAACCCTGCATAAACAAGTGTTATGGTTTTTTTTAGCTGCTCATCTGAAGGTTCAGGAGGTGAAAAATCTGGTATATTTCGGTATAAAAAAGTGGGTGTTTCGCTGTGTTTTTCGGCGTGCGTTATTATTTCTTGTGATTGACCAATCAACAAATTGGATTTTTGGTAACAGAAACGCTCCATTTTTTCCAATAATGAATAATAAACTCCTTTTTTGAGAACACCCATCTCTAGCCCGGCCAGAGGCCATAAATCTGAAACATTTAAAATACGTTTTTTGCCAAAAATCCAACTCCAAAAAACAGCAGTAAAACCTACAAATACAGGCGAATATTGAATGAAAATTTTAGTTGGTTTTTTTTTCAGAAAGAAAAAAAGCGTCAAACTTAATGAAAAAGAGATCATAGAAAGCAGCCGTAAAAACTTATTAGACGAATTACTTGCCCATAACCATAAGCGATGTATGGTTATAGTGTTATCTTTTTCATTTTTATAAAACGAACCTTTGTAATTTTTAAAAATTGAACCGGTAGGATAGTTGGGCATTGGGCAAACCACTTGAACCTTAAAACCTGCTTTTTCCATACCTTTTGCCAAACTGTAGAGTCTATTGGAGGCAGCTCCTTTTTCGGGAGGGAAATAGTTTGTGACCAATAAAATTTCTTCAGCAGCCATATAAATTAGCGATAATTTCTACAATTCTTTCTGCAGCTTTTCCATCCCATTTAGGAATGTTTTGATATTCTGCCCATCTATTTTCATATAACTTATCAAAAGCCAGATCAATATCGTTAAAATTTTTACCTACCAACTTGTTGGTTCCTAGAGAGCAAGTTTCGGGACGCTCTGTAGAATCTCTAAATGTTATGCAAGGAATGTTTAATACCGAAGCTTCTTCTGTTATACCACCAGAATCTGTAAGGACTGCTTTTGAATGTTTAATTAAATATATAAATGATAAATATCCTTGAGGCGAAACAAAATGAAGGTTTTCAAAAGTTAAATTGGCAGTACTCAATAATTTTTGTGTACGAGGATGCACAGGAAAAATAATTGGTAAACCTTTAGATTTCGAAACAATTTTTTTTAGCAAACTAGAAAATGATTGCAAGGTGTCAACATTTGACGGTCTATGAAGTGTTAATACAAAATATTCCTTTTGTTTAAGTTGTAATTGATCCCAAAATTCTGGTTTTTTGAGGTTAGGAAGATTTTTGTAAAGAGTATCAATCATCACATTACCAACAAAAAACAGTTGATTTTTGGGAACGCCAGATTTCAACAAATGAGTAGTTGCAGTTTCAGAAGTTGTAAAAAAATAATCGGTAATACTGTCTGTTACCATTCTATTGATTTCTTCGGGCATGTGTAAATCGCCAGAGCGTATACCGGCTTCAACATGGGCTACTTTGCAATGCGCTTTTTTTGCAACAATTGCACAGGCCATGGTTGAGGTTACATCACCTACAACAAGAACTAAGTCTGTAGGGTTTTGGTTTAATTCTTTTTCAAAACCAATCATAATTGCAGCTGTCTGTTGGGCTTGAGAGCCGCTTTTAACATTTAGGTTGCTATGAGGTTGTGGAATGTTAAGTTCTTTGAAAAAAGTGCCGCTTAAATTTGTATCATAATGTTGCCCTGTATGCACAAGCCTGTAGTGAATGGCGTTGTTTTTTTCTATGGCATGAATGATAGGAGCAATCTTCATAAAATTGGGGCGAGCTCCTGCTACAAGGGTGATTTTCATGGTATGTTATTTCTATAACAATTCAAAAATACAAATTACTTTATCCAAGTTAGTTATTAAGGGTTTTTAAAAAATTAAATCTTTGAAATAAACTGTTTAAGTTTTCCACTTTTGCTTCTGTCCAACACATTTTTGCGCTTAAACTGAATCTTTAAGTCGCTTCCCACATATTTTGCTAAAGATTGTTCGATCTTTTGTAAATCCTTTGCCAAAAGTTCGGTGTTTGAGCTATAAACAATAGTAAAAGCATCCAGCGCTGTTTGTTCAACTTTAAACTCTTTCACATTTCCATCTTCTTCAACAATACTTTTAGTAACATAATAAAAAGTATGACCGGGCAATGTTTTACCGTTTTTTAAGTATACAACATCATTTGAGCGACCTATTAACTTTTTTAAAGATGAATTTTTAGCTGTAGATTCTTCATGAAGCATGCCTAAATCACCCACATCATATCGGATAAATGGATGCGCTTTGTTATAAAGAGATGTTACAACAATACGACCCAACTCGCCCTTTTTTACAGGGGTATTGTTGTTGTCTAAAATTTCAATATAAAGTGTCTCACTATTTAATATAAGTGTATCTTTTGTGTTTGTAAAAGCCAGCAAATCAAGCTCACTGGCACCGTATTCATTTACAATTGGCACACCAATTTGCTTTTCTAATAACTCCTTATCACTGTCATATAACATTTCGCTAGTTACAATACAGGTTTTTAATGTAGGACAAACAGCGGTTAAAACGATGTTCTTTTTCTGAAGAAATTTTGCAAACAATACAATAGAACTTGTATGTCCATTAATGTAGTCAAACTTTTTTCTCTTGAAAGCAGTTAAAAATGTTTCCAGTTTTTGGTCAGAAAGATCAAAAATAGGGAATCGATATCGGTTGCTTAAACGATCTTTTAACCGTTCGGTTTGATATCCTTTAAAATCTAACGGAATACCATAAAAACGCGCTTGATACGAAGTATTTATATCAATCCCGTGCCATCCAAATCTATTAAAAATAATAGCCCAAGTAAGTGCATGGCAAAAATTGTCTTTAGCAAAAAAAAGGGGATTACCACTAGACCCAGACGTTTTGCTGGTATAGCAATTTTTTTTTGAAAAACCTTTTGAAAGTCGCTTATGTAAAGGGATTTGTAAATCTCGCTTTGTTAAAACAGGAATGTCTTCCCATTTGTTTAAAGTCTCACTGCCTATAAAAGATTGATAAAAAGAGTTTTCTCTAAGGTGATACTCAAAAACCTTTTGGCGAGCTTCTTCAACATAGGTTTTATAGTCGTTTTTAGGAATGTTTTGAATTTCAGAAAGGCGGTCTTTGGCTTCTTTAATAGGAAAGCCTTTTAACCGCAATATGTTTTCAAATAAATTCAAGCTAAAAAGTTAGGGGTTCAATTTACAAACAATTATTTTTGAAGTCGAATAAAAATTTCTTTCCCATGAATATTTTAATACTTGGTTCAGGTGGTCGTGAACATACTTTTGCACACCAAATTGCAAAAAGCGAAATGTGTAACAATCTTTACGTTGCTCCCGGAAATGCCGGAACAGAAGCAATCGCGACCAATTTGCCAATCAATGTTACCGATTTCAAAGCCATTGAAGAAACAGTTCTAGAAAACAAAATAGCCATGGTTGTTGTAGGTCCTGAAGACCCATTGGTAAAGGGAATAGCAAATTATTTTTCTTCTTCCGAAGCTTTAAAAAATGTTATGCTTATTGGGCCCTCAGAACGAGGTGCTCTTTTGGAAGGAAGTAAAGAACGCGCAAAAGAATTTATGGCTATGTACAAAATTCCTACTGCTGCATATGAAAGCTTTACCAAAGAATCCTTAGACGCAGGAAAGAAATTTTTGGAAACACTACAGCCTCCTTACGTGCTTAAAGCAGATGGTTTGGCTGCTGGTAAAGGTGTTTTAATTCTAGAAAACTTGGATGAAGCAAAAAACGAACTAGAAACTATGTTGAGTGGAAAGTTTGGAGAAGCTAGCAAAACAGTTGTTATTGAAGAATTTCTAGACGGAATTGAACTAAGCGTATTTGTTTTAACAGATGGAAAAAATTATAAAATACTTCCTACTGCCAAAGATTATAAACGAATTGGCGAAGGTGATAAAGGTCTCAATACCGGAGGTATGGGAGCTGTTTCCCCAGTTCCGTTTGCAGATGATTCTTTCATGCAAAAAATAGAAGACCGAATTGTAAAACCAACAGTAGAAGGGCTTCAAAAGGAAAATATTGATTATAAAGGATTTGTTTTTATAGGGTTAATAAAAGTAAATAATAATCCTTATGTTATAGAATACAATGTTCGTATGGGTGATCCAGAAACAGAGGTTGTTCTGCCAAGAATAGAAACCGATCTGGTAGCGCTACTACAAGCAACACATCAACAAAAACTAGATTCAATAGATTTAAAAATTGACTCTAGAGCAGCAACAACTGTGATGGTAGTTTCTGGTGGTTATCCTGAAACCTATGAAAAAGGAAAAGAAATTAAAGGAACCGAAACTATTGAAGATTCGTTGGTTTTTCACGCAGGGACCAAAAGTGAAAATGGTAAATTACTTACCAATGGCGGAAGAGTAATTGCAATTACTTCTCTTGATGAAAATTATAAACAGGCACTAAAAAAATCTTACCAAAATATAGAAAAACTATCTTTTGATAAGATGTATTATAGAACCGATATTGGTTTTGATTTAGACTAAATATTTTAGCCTAAATAAGAGTGAGAGGTTGAAGAACGATCTTCTTCGTTATTATCGTTGAATATTTTAAGTTGTTTCATCCAATATAAGAATGCAACAAAACAGATAATAATAAATAACCAACTCACTGTATTTGCTAACCACCAGCTGTCTAATTCTAAATTTCGGAGGGCGTCATATGGTATAAATAAGAAATCTTCAAATAAATCTTGAATACCATAAAACAAATCTTTCAATTCCATATCTGTATATTTATATCGCAAAAATAGAAAATACCCGCTATGCTTACAAGCTTTTTCGGAAAATCTAAACCTATAAATTTTGTCATCTTTGGAGCGGTAATCTTTTTGGGCTATGTTTTTGGTGCCTTGGTGCTGGTAGAAAAAGCGCTTACCTTTTCACAGTTAGCGATAGATTTCTTTTTTATTTTATGGTCTGTTTATGCAATAATGCTTTTAGATTTTATAGTAAGAAAAAACAATCTTACCTATAAAAACACATATACAGTCCTGCTATTTACGTGTTTTTTAGTCACATTGCCGGTAATTTTTTTGGATAGAAATATCCTTTTTGCAAATGTTTTTCTTTTGATGGCTTTTAGAAGATTAGTAAGCCTTTCTTCTGAAAAGAATATTGAAAAGAAAATTCTTGATGCCTCCTTATGGATTACCGTTGCAGCTCTTTTTTATTTTTGGAGCATTTTGTTTTTTATACTGTTATTTTTTGCCATCATTCAAAAACCAGATACAAACCACCGTTATTTTATCATTCCTTTTATAGGTTTTGTTGCTATTTTAATGCTAGCTACCAGCTTTCATCTTTTAATAGATGATTCTTTTGCTTGGCTAACGCAATGGATTAAACCTATAAGTTTTGATTTTTCAACGTATAATACAATGAGTATTATTATTCCGGCGGCAATTATGGCTACATTTTTAATCTGGTCGTTACCGTTTCGGTTACTGAAAATCGCTTCTCTTTCAAAAAAAGAAAAACCCAATGCTATTTTACTTTTGGTGACACTAGTAGTTTGCGGATTTATTGCTCTTTTCAGTCCTATAAAAACAGGAGCCGAATTATTTTTTGTACTAGCTCCTCTTTCAGTAATTGTAGCAAATTATATTGAAAACATTCAAGAGGCTCGATTTAAAGAAGGGTTGTTGTGGTTGGTTGTAATTGTTCCCATTGCACTGTTATTTATATGAAACAACCTATAGCCATTCAAGCATTACAAACAGAGCTCGGTAAACGATTGGCTTACCCGTATATTTGGGGAAGAAAACAAAATGATGAATGGGATTTTTACACAAACTTTATTTATAAAACTCCTACTTGGGAAGCTTTGATGCCACAAATGGCTTTGGTGGTGCAAAAACACAACCTTAACAAAAGAGCGCTGTTTAATTACACTATTAATCGTTGGTACAACTTTTGGAGCGCCACTGGTGTAGAACAAATTTTCACAAACTTAGATGATGTGATTCCTGCAGTAAATCAAAAAGATCGATTGATTGATTTTACAATACACAAAATTCCTTTTGATCATAAAACAACGGTTTTTCCGAAGTATTTCAAGAAAACGATAAACTATGCAAAACATAATGAAAAGGAACTTATTACGTGGTTGTATGCCAATCAAAGTTCACAACAACGCCATCATTTAAAAAACCGGTTGTTTATAGTGGTGTACGACTCAAATGGAAGTCATTGGAAAGTAAAAGCAAACCTTACCTTGCTTAAGGCCGAAATAGAAAAATATGTTTCCAATTTTTCCCCAAACAAGTTACATTCACTTACTTTTGCAGATCATTCGCAAGCGTTGAGCGATATTATTTGGGTAATACAATGAATTACATAGGCTCCAAACATAAACTCTCTTCCTTTATTTTTGACACAGTTACTTCAGTCTGCGGACAAGATTTATCTGAAAAAATTTTTTGTGATTTGTTTGCTGGTACCGGTATTGTAGGCCGCACGTTTAAGCCACACGTAAAACAAGTAATTGCCAATGATGTAGAGTTTTACAGCTATGTGTTGAATAGAAACTACATTGGTAACCATACTGAAATAATTTCAGAAGAATATTTGTCTCAACTCAACGATTTAAAAGGACTTAAAGGGTTTATTTTCAAAAACTATGCGCAAGGAGGAGAAGCCGGAAGACTTTACTTTACATCAGAAAATGGTCAAAAAATAGATGCTGCTCGTCAACAAATTGAAACGTGGCGAAACGCTTCAGAAATTAGTGAAGATCAATATTATTTTTTATTGGCTTCTTTGTTGGAAAGTGCTGATAAGGTTGCAAATACAGCTTCGGTGTACGGAGCTTTTTTAAAAAAAATAAAAGCTTCTGCAGCAAAAAAGTTGATTATTAAACCGGCAGATTTTCAGAAAACAAAACATGCGCATCAAGTTTTTCAGCAAGATAGCAACCAATTGATAAAGAATATTAAAGGTGACATTTTATATTTAGATCCACCGTACAATGCTCGGCAATATGGAGCTAATTATCATTTGCTCAATACTATTGCAAAATATGATACCTTTGTACCAAAAGGGAAAACCGGCTTACGCTCCTATTTTAAAAGCAATTATTGTAAAAAAGGTGAAGTAGTAGAATCTTTTACCGAGTTACTTGAAAATGCACAATTCAATTATGTTTTTTTAAGTTATAATAATGAAGGTTTGATGAGCAAAGAGGAGGTAAAACAAGTTATGAAACGTTTTGGGAAATATACCTTGAAAACAAAAAAATACCAACGTTTTAAAGCAGATAAAACCGAAAACAGAAACCATAAGGCCGCAGAAACCTTTGAATATTTACACATTTTAGAAAAAAAATAAAATTATGTTTAGCGACAAAGCCAACAAAATATTTCAAGAAGTAATAGAAACTTATCATGTGATTGATCAAGTAGATCAACCGTTTAAAAACCCGTATGATAAAAACTCAGAGTTAATAGAACATTTATTATACAGAAAATGCTGGATTGATACGGTACAATGGCACTATGAAGATATAATTCGTGACCCAAACATCGATCCTGCAGGTGCTCTATTGCTTAAGAGAAAGATTGATGCTTCAAATCAAGATCGTACCGATACAGTAGAATATATTGATAGCTATTTTCTTGAAAAATTTAAAGACGTAAAAGTTAAGGATAATGCTACCATAAACACTGAAAGTCCAGCTTGGGGGATTGATAGGTTATCCATTCTAGCTCTTAAAATCTATCACATGAATGAAGAAGCCACTCGTGAAGATGCTTCTCAAAAACATAAAATTGCTTGTAAAGCAAAACTCGATATTTTACTAGAACAACGAGTAGACCTAAGTTCTGCTATCAATCAATTACTGGAAGATATAGCCAATGGAGATAAGTATATGAAGGTATACAAACAGATGAAAATGTATAATGATGATGAGTTAAACCCTGTTTTAAGGGGCGAAAAATAACACGGCACATATTTTTCACTTTGCAGAAACCAAAACACATTCTGGTAATTCGTTTTTCGGCTATGGGCGATGTGGCGATGACCGTTCCCGTTTTACGTGTTTTTACTGAAACCTATCCAGAAGTAAAACTTACTGTTGTTTCAAAAAAACATTTTAAACCGTTTTTCAACACAATTCCCTCTATTCATTTTATAGAAGCAGAGGTTTATGGAAAACACAAAAACTTTGGTCTGTTAAAGTTAGCCAACCAAGCAAAAGCAAATCAAATTGATGCTGTAGCCGATTTGCACAATGTAATACGGTCAAAAATAATTTCAAATTATTTACGGTTACAAGGCTATAAAGTTGCAACGATTGATAAAGGAAGAGCCGAAAAAAAACAACTTACAGCTTCAGAAAATAAAAACTTTGTACAATTAAAAACAACACATCAACGCTACGCTTCAGTTTTTGAAAAGTTGGGATACCCAATTGATTTATCAAAACATACATTTCCTGAAAGACAGACGCTTAATAGAAGATTATACAGCTTGATTGGTAAACACACCAAAAAGGCTTTAGGAATTGCTCCTTTTGCAGCTTTTAAAAGTAAGATGTATCCACTACAAGCAATGGAAGAGGTTATTTCTAAATTAAACGTAACAGACACGTTTAAAATATTTCTCTTTGGAGGCGGAAAGCAAGAAGAAGAAACCCTCAAAAATATAGCTTCAAATTATAAAAACGTAGAAAATGTAGCCGGACAATTAACCTTTGAGGAAGAATTGGCTTTAATATCAAACCTAGACGGAATGCTTGCTATGGATAGCGGCAATGGTCATTTGGCAGCTATGTTTGGTATTCCTGTTATTACACTTTGGGGTGTAACCCATCCGTTTGCGGGTTTTGTCCCTTTTAATCAGCCAATGGCACATCAAATAACAGCCAATAGAGAGCAATATCCTCTTATACCTACTTCAATCTACGGTAATAAATTTCCGGAAGGGTATGAACATGCCATAGAAAGCATTACGCCAGATAAAATTATAAATACAGTTTTAAAGATAGTTTAGTGTTACACATCATCATAGTCTACAGCAATGGTAGTAGTGGTAGGGTGTGCTTGACAGGTTAAAATTAAACCATCTGCAATTTCATCATCTGTTAAAATTTGATTTTTTCGCATTTCAGCTTTTCCTTCAGTAATACGAGCAATACAGGTACTACAAATACCGCCTTGGCAAGAGTAAGGTGGATCCATATCGTGATCTAATGCCGCATCTAAAATTGATTTTTTCTGTGACATTGAAAACGTTTCTACCTCGTCATCAAGTGTGATTGTGATAGCAGTATTGCCATCGTGTGATTGCGTTAAAAGGCCTTTTTCTGAAGTGCTAAAAAGCTCAAATAGTATTTGTTTTTCATTAATTCCATTTTCCTTCAAGGTTGATGAAACAGCATCAATCATTGGCTCAGGACCACATAGATAAAATGAATTAAAACGAGTGTCTTTAAATTTATTTTTAAGTAATAAATTAACGGTTGAGCGTTCAATTCTGCCAAAAAGGGCATCATTCTCAAGTTTTCTACTGTAAACAAACTCAACAAAAAGACGGTCTTTATATTGTTTTTGAAGCGCTAATATTTCAGAATGAAACATGGTTTCAGAAAGTGATTTGTTCCCATAAACCAATAAAAAGGTACTATCTGGTACTTCTTTTAAAACGGTTTTTACAATAGAAAGAACAGGTGTAATTCCACTTCCTGCCACAAATGCAGCATAATTATTTGAGATAGTTCCGTTTTCTTCATTTGTAGGGTCAAAAACAAACTTTCCTTCAGGAGGAAGAACTTCTAGGGTGTCACCTACTTTAAGTTTTGAGTTGGCAAAAACCGAAAACACTCCGCCATCTACTTGTTTAACACCTACTTTAATTTTGTCGTCATCTGGACTGCAACAAATAGAGTAAGCACGGCGTATTTCGGTGTCTTTAAACTTATGTTTTATGGTAATGTACTGTCCTGCTTTAAAAGAAAATGTATCTTTTAATTCATTAGGAATACTAAATGTTATTGATACTGAATTGGGTGTTTCTTTAGTAATATCAGAAACGGGTAGCGAATAAAAGCCACTCATAATTTTCAATTTTTTGGCAAACTTACAAAGGAAAATTTTGTAAAGAATACAAATAAGCCAATTACAACCAATTTTTAACGTTATAAACCTATATAAATCAAAAAGAACCTTATTTTTACAGCTTATTTCTTGTTTTTATATACTAAAAGCAATGCTTTTAAGTTACAGTATCATAATAAATTGACATAATTTTGAAAGGCATATATAAAACTACTTTATTTTTCTTGGCTGTTATTTTATTAGCAGCGTGTTCACGTAAAAAGAATACTTTTTTAAGCCGTAATTTTCACGCAGTTACTGCAGAATATAATACGCTTTACAATGGAAATTTGGCGTTTGAAGACGGCAAAGAAGAACTAGCAACTACTTTTCGCGATAATTTTTGGGAAATACTTCCTGTAGAGCGCATTGATCTCAATGAAAATGCTACGTTACCTGGTGAATCAAAAAACCCAAACTTCAGCAGAGCAGAAGAAAAAGCAGCAAAAGCTATTCAAAAACACTCTGTTTATGTAAACCAAAAAGAACACAACCCTCAAATAGATGAGGCCTATATGCTTTTGGGGAAAGCCCGCTATTATGATGAGCGTTTTATCCCTGCAATGGATGCTTTTAACTTTATTCTAGACCGTTACCCTACTAGTAACAATATTACCAATGCTAACGTATGGAAAGCAAAAGCCAACATTCGATTAAATAACGAAGAAATTGCATTAGAAAGCTTACAAGAATTGCTAGAAGACGTTGAGCGCGAGCAAATTGAGATGGATGATGAAGAACTAGCAGATGTTGCAGCAATTATGGCCGAAGCATACATTAAAATGGATTCAATCCCTGAAGCATTACCTTATATGAAAGTTGCTTCAGAAAAAGTTAAGAAAAATGAACTCAAAGGGCGTTATAACTACATCAAAGGACAATTATATAATCGTGTAGGAGAACGAGATAGTGCAAACATGGCTTTTGATCAAGTTATTGAGCTTAACAGAAAATCACCGCGTGTCTACATGATTAATGCTCATATAGCCAAAGCCAGAAATTTTGATTATGAAAACGAAGACAAAACAGCTTTTTTAACTTTCTTACAAGAGCTTGCTGAAGATAGAGAAAACCGTCCATACCTAGATAAGATATACAATCAGATAGGTGAGTACTATTATAATATTGACAGTATTGAAACGGCCGTAAGCTACTATAATAAGTCTATTCAGGAAAAATCACTAGATAAAACCCTTCAATCAATTAATTATGAAACACTAGCTGTTATTAATTTTGACGCTACCAATTATAAAACAGCAGGTGCGTATTATGACAGTACGCTTACCAATCTTGAAGAAAACACAAAAAAATACCGTCGTATAAAGAAAAAGCGTGAAAACCTTGATGATGTTATCAAGTATGAAGACATTGCCATAAAAAATGACAGTATTTTACGCTTTACAAATATGACCGAAGCAGAACAGCTGGCTTATTTTACCAACTACACAACAAAACTTAAAGAACAAGCCGTAGCAGACTCAATTGCAAATGCAAAGCAAGAACAAGCAATTGCAAACAATGAGTTTTATACCAAAAACTCAAAAGCAGGTGGGCCAAACCAAAACGGAGCAACTTTTTACTTTTACAACTCAACAACAGTTGCATTTGGTAAACAACAATTTCAGAAAATATGGGGTAACCGTAAACTAGAAGATAACTGGAGACGTTCTGAAAAGAAATCATCTTTAATTGAAGAAGAAGAAACCGCTCCTGCCGAAATTATAGCAGGTAACAAACGATTTGATCCTCAAACCTATATTTCAAAAATACCTACAGATCAAAAAGTCATAGACAGCTTAATTGGCGATAGAGATTTTGCCTATTATCAATTAGGGTTAATTTATAAAGAGAAGTTTAAAGAATACGGCCTCGCAACAGACCGCCTAGAAAAATTGTTAACCTACAATCCAGAAGAGCGATTAGTGCTTCCGTCAAAATATAATTTGTATAAGATTTATACTTTGAATGAAAACGAATCACTGGCAACAAAATATAAAAACAACATCATAACAAATCACCCAGATTCACGCTATGCTGAAATATTAAAAAACCCAAATACAGCTCTAGCAAATGATGAATCTAGCCCAGAATTTAAATACAATCAATTGTATGAAGAGTTTGAAGCATCTAAATATGATTACGTAATTGAACAAAGCGACAATTATATTGCTCAATACACCGGCACAGAAATAGTACCAAAGTTTGAATTACTTAAAGCTACAGCAATAGGACGTCAACAAGGATTTGAAGCGTATAAAAAAGCATTAAACTATGTTTCGTTAAACTATCCTAACTCTAAAGAAGGAAAACAAGCTGAGCAAATGTACTCAAAAGTATTGCCCAATCTAGATTCAACCGAATTTGTACCCGATGAAGAAGCAAAAAGTTGGAAAGTAGTTTATACATTTGACAGTACCGAAGCTGAAGACGCTCAAAAACTAAAAGAAAAGATAGGCAAAGCAATTGAAGATTATCGATATACCAATATGAGTGTTTCTTTAGATTATTACACCACAGACACCAAGCTAGTGGTAATTCATGGTCTCAACACAAAGAACGGCGGTAAAAACTTTACTCAAGTTTTAAAAGAGAATAAAAACTATAAAATTAAAAAGCCTTCTTTTGAAATAGCTACACCAAACTATAAGATTATTCAAATTCATAAAAATTTAGATGCATATCTTAATTCAAATGAAACAATAAAATAGAAAGCAATAACCTTTAAAACCTAAACGTATGTTTTCAGAAAAAAAAGACAAAACAGCACATGACCCCAGCGGTGCTCAAAACCGGATAAACGAAGGAACCACACTGCAAGGTGATATAGTATCTAAAGGTTTTTTCAGAATAGACGGTACAATTAATGGAAACGTCAATACTCCTTCAAAAGTAGTTGTAGGCAAAACAGGTTTAATTAATGGTACGTTAACATGTGAAAATGCAGATATAGAAGGTAAATTTGAAGGGAGTCTAGATGTAACAGGTACATTGTCATTAAAGTCTACTGCTGTTATAGAAGGCGAAGTTGTTGTAGGTAAACTTGCAGTAGAGCCAGGAGCTACTTTTAATGCTTCGTGTGTAATGAAAGGCTCTCAAAAAGAAGCAAAAAAAGACAATACGCCTTTGGCAAAAGAAGCCAACAACCCTAAGCCAAGTCCGTATGATCGACAACAGCGTGCCAAAAAAGCTACAGAACCACTTAAATAGCTGTGGGCAATAATAACAATAATTTAAGACGGTGGGCTGCACTTAGCGCCATAGCTATAGAAATGGCTGTGATTATCTATCTTTTTGTGCGAGGCGGTCAATGGCTTGATTCAAAATATAACGAAGGAGGAAAGCTATACTTAATCCTCGGAACTCTTTTGGGAGTAGCCTTATCTTTATATTTGGTAGTAAAACAAACCAACAGACTTAATAAATAGTAATGGTCCAGAGTTTTAAGTTTTTAGCTATTCTTGCAGGAATATTAATAGCAGTATTTTTTATTCATCTTGGTGTTTTAACATACTTAAACCTTCCGCTTTTTGAAAACAAAATATTGTTGTCATATATTGTTAATTTTATTTTGGCAGGAATCATTTTGTTTGTAATGCAACGAGCACTTAATAAAAAATCTTCTCAAGCAGGTTTTATTTTTATGGCCGGAAGTGGTTTAAAATTTATTGTGTTCTTTGTAGTATTCTATCCTTTTTACAATGCAGACGACAATATGCAGACCATTGAATTTGTCACTTTTTTTGTTCCTTATGCGGTCTGTTTGGCTTTAGAAGTGGGCTATCTCTCCAAACAGCTTAATAATCAAGTATATTGATACTTACGTGTCTTGAAAAAAAGACTCAAATTTCTTTTCACAATAAAATATATAACTGTATTTTTGCACCGATTTTAAGGACATCACTATTTGTGTATTATGCAAAAGCCATTTATAGTTAAGATTTTATTTGTAGTAGTATTATTAGCAGGTTTTACTACAACCTATGCTCAAGACGTTGAAGAGAACCTTCAAACCCATGAACTTACCGAGCAAGAAGACAGCGATAAAAAATCTGAGATACAAGAGTATATTAACCATCACTTGTTAGACTCGTATGATTTTACATTCTTCTCAGATGAAGAAGAAGGTAAGTATTATGGTTTTCCACTGCCGGTAATTATTTTTGATGAAGGATTGAAAGTTTTTTCTTCTTCAAAATTTAATCACGGTAATACAGTTGCTGAGGTAGATGGTAACTATTACAAGTTGTATCATAATAAAATATACAAAACAAACGCTTCTGGAGACATTAATTATGATGAAGAAGGTCACGCTACAAACGAGAAGCCATTAGACTTTTCAATTACCAAGAATGTAGTGACTATGTTGTTGGTTTCAGTATTGATGTTTTTCTTGTTCCGTGCGCTTGCAAAATCATATAAGAAAAATAAAGGAATGCCAAGTGGAGTAGGAAGATTTTTAGAGCCGTTGGTTTTATTTGTAAGAGACGAGATAGCTATACCTAATATTGGAGAAAAGAAATACAAAAAGTATATGAGTTTCTTGTTAACCATTTTCTTCTTTATTTGGTTTTTAAATTTATTAGGAATGACTCCACTAGGGGTAAATGTTACAGGAAACATTGCTGTTACATTTGGATTAGCATTGCTTACATTCTTAATCACTCAATTTACAGCAAACAAAAACTATTGGGGCCACATCTTTTGGATGCCAGGTGTTCCTAAGTTAATGCGTATTGTGCTAGCGCCTATTGAATTATTAGGTGTATTTATCAAGCCTTTTTCATTAATGATTCGTCTATATGCAAACATGACTGCAGGTCACGTAGTATTAATGAGTATCATTGCATTAATGTTTATATTTAAAAACTGGTTAGGAAGTTCACTTTCTTTCGGGTTGGCATTTGGTTTAGCGATATTAGAGTTGTTAGTAGCAGCTTTACAAGCATACATATTTACAATGTTATCGGCGCTATACTTTGGTATGGCAAATGAAGAAGCACACTAATTTTTGAACGTTTAATTTTTAATTATATATATTATGGAAATCCCAACAATTGTAGGAGCAGGTTTAATCGTAATCGGAGCTGGTCTTGGTATCGGTAGAATCGGTGGTCAAGCTATGGAAGCGATTGCACGTCAGCCTGAAGCTTCTGGTAAAATTCAAACAGCGATGCTTATTGCAGCGGCGCTTATTGAAGGTATTGGATTTGCTGCATTATTCGCAGCGTAAATTAAATTTACAGTAGCTGTAACGGTTGGTTACAGCTACTGTATACTATTAAAAATTAAAATAATTTTTTTGAAATTTTAGATAATGGAAAAATTAATTGAACAATTTTCATTTGGACTGTTTTTTTGGCAAATATTAATCTTTGTAGGATTAGTACTTTTACTTAGAAAATTTGCTTGGAAACCCATATTAAACGCAGTTAATGACCGTGAGCAAGGTATTAAAGACGCTTTAGCTTCAGCAGAAAATGCTCGTAAGGAAATGGAAAACCTTCAAGCAGATAACGAAAAGTTATTGCAAGAAGCTCGCAATGAGCGTGACTCAATGATGAAAGAAGCACGTGAAATCAAAGCAAAAATGATTTCAGACGCTAAAGAAGAAGCGCAAGCAGAAGCAAGTAAAATGATCACACAAGCTCAAACTGCAATTGAAAGCGAAAAGAAAGCAGCAATGGCCGAATTAAAAAGCCACGTAGCTGAACTTTCAGTACAAATTGCTGAAAAAGTAGTTAAGCAAGAATTATCTACAGACAAAAAACAATTAGAATTGGTTGACACAATGTTGGCTGATGCAAAATTGAACTAGTAGAAAAAATTAAACAAACCCGTTAACACTAGGGCAAAACTATGAGCAAAAGAGCAGCTATACGATATGCGAAAGCAGTTTTACAAAAAGCTGGAGAAAACAATACAGAAAATGTAATGTTTGGCGATATGCAATCTGTACATGCTACTTTAGAAAGCAGTGAAGAGCTTCAAAGCATGTTGCAAAGTCCGGTTATAAAAGTTGAAGATAAAAAAGAGGCATTGCTTAAAATTTTTAGTAATCAATCAGACCTTACTAAAAATCTTATACACTTATTGGTAGCCAATCAACGCTTGGCACTATTAGGAGATGTAGCTGAAAGCTATATTAGCTTATACAACAACGCTCAAGGTGTAAAAATAGCAGAAGTAACCACAGCAGTACCACTTACTTCTGAATTAGAAAACACGGTATTAGCAAAAGTTAAAGAGTTAACTGGAAGCACTTCGGTAACTATAAAAAACATTGTAGATACCGCTATTATTGGAGGCTTCATACTGCGCGTAGGAGATCTTCAATATAATGCAAGTATTGCAAACAAATTAAATAGAATTAAAAGAGAGTTTACATTAAATTAAGGATTGAAACAAAATTCAATCTAAAATCTAAATAAGATGGCAGAAGTAAAACCAGCTGAAGTTTCAGCAATTTTAAAGGAACAACTTTCAGGTTTTGAAGCATCAGCTTCACTTGACGAAGTAGGAACTGTTTTAACCGTAGGTGATGGTATTGCAAGTGTTTACGGACTTGCAAATGCACAGTACGGTGAATTGGTAGAGTTTGAAGACGGTTTAGAAGGAATCGTTTTGAACCTTGAAGAAGATAATGTTGGTGTTGTATTACTAGGACCTTCAAAAGAAATTAGTGAAGGATCTACAGTAAAACGTACACAACGTATCGCATCTATTAAAGTAGGTGAAGGTATTGTTGGTCGTGTAGTAAACACACTAGGTCAACCTATCGATGGAAAAGGACCTATTGAAGGTGAAACTTATGAAATGCCATTAGAGCGTAAAGCACCTGGTGTTATCTATCGTGAGCCGGTAACTGAACCATTACAAACTGGTATTAAGTCTATTGACGCTATGATACCTGTAGGGCGTGGACAACGTGAATTAGTTATTGGTGACCGTCAAACTGGTAAATCAACAGTTTGTATTGATACCATATTAAACCAAAAAGAATTTTATGACGCTGGTGAGCCAGTATATTGTATCTATGTTGCTGTAGGACAAAAAGCATCTACAGTTGCAAACATTGCACAAGTACTAGAAGACGCAGGAGCATTGGCTTATACAACTATTGTTGCTGCAAACGCATCAGACCCTGCGCCAATGCAGGTATATGCTCCTTTCGCTGGAGCAGCAATTGGAGAATACTTCCGTGACACTGGACGCCCTGCTTTAATTATCTATGATGATTTATCAAAACAAGCAGTTGCTTACCGTGAGGTGTCATTACTTCTTCGTCGTCCACCAGGACGTGAAGCATACCCTGGTGATGTATTCTTCTTACACTCAAGATTATTAGAACGTTCAGCAAAAGTTATCAATGATGATAAAATTGCTAGTGAAATGAACGACCTTCCTGAAACTCTAAAGCCTATTGTAAAAGGAGGAGGATCATTAACAGCTTTACCAATTATTGAAACACAAGCGGGTGACGTTTCTGCATATATCCCAACTAACGTAATCTCGATTACAGATGGTCAAATTTTCCTAGATGGTGATTTATTCAACTCAGGTGTTCGTCCTGCAATTGACGTAGGTATTTCGGTATCTCGTGTAGGAGGTAACGCACAGATTAAGTCTATGAAGAAAGTATCTGGTACATTAAAGCTTGACCAAGCACAATTCCGTGAATTGGAAGCATTTGCTAAGTTCGGTTCAGATCTTGATGCTGTAACAATGAACGTAATTGAAAAAGGTAAGCGTAACGTAGAGATCTTAAAACAAGCTCAAAACGATCCGTTTACTGTAGAAGATCAAATTGCAATTATTTATGCAGGGTCAAAAAACTTATTACGTGATGTTCCTGTTGAAAAAGTAAAAGAATTTGAAAGAGATTATCTAGAATTGCTTAACGCAAAACATAGAGATACATTAGACACGCTGAAATCTGGAAAATTAACAGATGAAGCTACTGATACCTTAACGGCTGTAGCAAAAGACCTTTCAGCTAAATATAAAAAGTAATTAGATTTAAGCATTGTGTAGTGAGTTAATTTCTCACTACACAATGCTCTATATTCAATTCTATAGAAGAATGGCAAATCTTAAAGAAATACGAAGTAGAATCAACTCTGTTGGGTCAACCATGCAGATCACAAGTGCCATGAAAATGGTGTCTGCTGCAAAGTTGAAAAAAGCACAAGACGCTATTACAGCAATGCGTCCTTATGCAGATAAATTGACCGAGTTGCTTCAAAATTTAAGTGCAACCTTAGATGCTGATAGCGGAAGTAAGTTTTCAGAACAACGCCAAGTAAACAAAGTTTTGATAGTTGCTATTACTTCAAATCGTGGTTTGGCAGGTGCTTTTAACAGTAATATTGTTAAAGAAGCAAAACGCACGGCTGCCTCATCATTTGCCGATAAACAAGTAGATTATCTTACCATTGGTAAAAAAGCAAATGACATCTTAAAAAAGAACCAAACAGTTATTTTAAATAACAATCAAATATTTGATGATCTTACTTTTGATGCTGTTTCTGAAGTTGCTGAACTTTTAATGCAAAAATTTGAAGATGGTGAATACGATAAAATTGTATTGATCTACAACAAGTTTAAAAATGCAGCAACGCAAATTGTTATGAACGAACAATTTTTGCCAATTCTTCCACCAAAAGTTGATGAAGCTGAAGCAGAAAAAGCGACGCCAAATTATATTTTTGAACCAAATAAAGAAGATATTGTTTCAGAATTAATTCCGAAGAGCTTAAAAACACAGTTGTTTAAAGCTATTCGTGATAGTGTTGCTAGTGAGCATGGTGCCCGTATGACCGCAATGCACAAAGCCACCGATAACGCAAAAGAATTAAGAGACGATCTTAAATTACAATACAACAAAGCTAGACAAGCTTCAATCACCAACGAAATTTTAGAAATCGTAGGTGGTGCAGAAGCGCTTGCCGGATAAGATTGGCCGTAAGGCAAATCATTTTAAAGCGAAGCGCCGGATAAGATTGGCCGTAAGGCAAATCATTTTAAAGCGAAGTAATAGCTTGTAAAAAATATGATACCTACTTAGTGCAAAAAAGCCTTCCGTTTCTTTTGGAAGGTTTTTTTATTATAGGAAGTTTAAAAAATAATAGTTTTTCCTATCTTCACATTAAAATATAGCGATGAAGCCTT
Source organism: Marixanthomonas sp. SCSIO 43207 (assembly GCF_019904255.1). Classification (GTDB taxonomy): domain Bacteria; phylum Bacteroidota; class Bacteroidia; order Flavobacteriales; family Flavobacteriaceae; genus Marixanthomonas. Next base: position 837,806 of record NZ_CP063203.1, on the reverse strand, counting down.
TTAAAAACGTATTCACATTAAGTATTGTTTCTTTACTACTTTTAAGTTTTTCAAATTGTGGAAGCGGTAAAACGGGTGATTATTCTTTAACCAAAAATCCACCTTTTTCTATTGAAGACAGTTTTTATCAAAAATGGGTTGCCGGGGTACAAGGTGGTGGTTCGGGTATTGACGTACACCTCACTTTTATTAATCTGGATGAAGGTGTAACCATAAATAGTGTTTATTTCAGAAATAAAATTGCACAGGCAAGACAAGTTTCTCAAGACCCTATAAAGTATATTGGTAACTTTAAAACAAACTTAAATCGCGAAGTTATAATGGATATTGATGCTAAGAAAGAAGCAAAAAACACTCCGCCTTATAAAACACCTTTTCAACTGGAAGATAATGCTGCGGTGATAAGCTATTCAATAAATGGAATAACGCAGTATTATAAAGTTAGCAACCTTCGAGAAAAAGAGATGCTTGCATATCCACAAAGTAAACCTTCTGCTGAAAATTAAAATATAAAACCATGCGCTGCAAGCGATAATAAATTCAATACTTTTACGCTACAAAATCAACTTCATTGAGCGTCTTTAAAAAACTATTTAAGCAAACTTTTATATATGGGCTCGCTACGGTACTTCCTAGGGCCTTAGCAATTGTTTTGGTGCCATTATATGTGTCAGTTCTCGGGACCAACCAATATGGTGTTTACGCTTCTCTAATGGCGTTTTTAATCCTTGGTAATGTGGTGCTCTCTTATGGGATGGAAACTGCTTTTTTTAGGTTTATTAATAAACATTCACCTTTAAAAAATCAGGTTCAATCTACTGCATTAACATCGCTTACTGTTTCCACGATACTATTTTTAACAATAACCTTGGTTATAAATGATAGTATTGCATCATTTTTAGAATTTAAACCTGAATATATTACATACGGGTTGCTTATTCTGGCTCTTGATGCTCTAGCGGTTTTACCTTTTGTTTGGTATAGGGCTAATGAAAAACCTATGAAATATGCAGCAATCAAGATTTTCAATGTCTGTGTAAACTTAGGATTCAACTTATTTTTCTTTTTAGTGCTTCCGCATTGGGCAAAAGGTGTTGAAGATTCTTTCTGGAAAGCAATATATTTTGAAGAAAATAAAGTAGCCTATGTTTTTATAGCCAATTTAATTGCCAGCGCAATTACATTTTTAGTGTTGCTTCCACTATATATAAAAATAGGGTTTGGTTTCAGTAAAGATATCTGGAAAGGAATGATAAAATATGCCTTCCCGGTATTAATAGCTGGTATTGCTTTTTCTATAAATGAAGCGTTTGATAAAATTTTACTGAAATACTTACTGCCAAAAAATATTGCCGAAGCCGAAGTAGGTGTTTATGCAGCGTGTTATAAACTAGGTGTTTTTATGACGCTTTTTGCTACGGCATTTCGTTTAGGGATTGAACCCTTTTTTTTCAATCACGCACAAAGTAAAAATGCAAAGCAAACTTATGCAACCATAACAAAATACTTTTCCATTTTTGGGAGCATTATTCTATTAATTGTAATTGTTTACATAGATATTTTTAAACGTATCTTAATCCCAAAGGAAGAATATTGGGAAGCACTTTCTGTTGTGCCACTTATTTTGCTAGCCAATTTATGTTTGGGGATTTATCATAATCTTTCAGTTTGGTACAAAGTGACCGATAAAACCAAAATTGGCGCCTATATTTCGATAGTTGGAGCTTTTATAACCCTTGTTCTCAATTTTTTATTAATCCCTTTAATAAGTTACCAAGGCAGTGCAATTGCTACCTTAGCTGCTTATGGAAGCATGATGCTGCTTTCTTATTATTTTGGGCAGCGCAATTATGCCGTTCCTTACGATGTAAAACGAATAGGCGCATACATACTTCTTGCTACAGGATTTTCAGCTGTTTCCTTTTATGTTTTTGATGGTAATTTAGCAATAGGGACTGCGTTATTATTGGTATTTTTGCTGCTAGTTTTCTTTTCAGAAAAGAAAGAAATTAAACGCATTCTGAAAGCTTAATAACTGAAATCTGAATTCAAAATTCAAAAAAAATGTATCCACTTAGAAGAAACAGACGATTACGATCTACCGAAGCTATAAGAAACTTAGTACGAGAGACTACTCTTTCACCTAATGATTTTCTAGTTCCGCTATTTGTGGTAGAAGGAAAAGGTGTTAAAGAAGAAATTGCTTCTATGCCTAATTATTACAGATACAGCTTAGATTTATTATCAAAAGAAGTGAAAGAATTATGGAGTATGGGCTTACACTCAGTTTTACTTTTTGTGAAAGTTCCTGAAAGCTTAAAGGATAATAGCGGTACAGAAGCTTTAAATGCTGACGGTTTAATGCAACGCGCTATAAAAACGGTTAAAGATTCAGTACCCGAAATGCTTGTAATGACCGATGTTGCCTTAGATCCGTATTCTATTTTTGGTCACGACGGAATAGTTTCAGAAGGAAAAATTTTAAACGATGATACTACAGCTGTCCTTGCTGAAATGGCATTGTCACACGCAAAAGCAGGAGCCGATTTTGTAGCTCCTAGTGATATGATGGATGGCCGTATTTTTGAAATGCGCACCTTACTTGAAGACGAAGGTTTTCACGACACCGGAATTATGAGTTACAGTGCTAAATATGCTTCGGCGTTTTATGGACCGTTTAGAGATGCTTTAGATTCAGCTCCAGTTGATAAAAAAGACATTCCAAAGAATAAAAATAGCTACCAGATGGACCCTGCCAACCGTGAAGAAGCTATTAAAGAAACTTTGATGGATATTCAGGAAGGAGCCGATATTGTTATGGTAAAACCCGGTTTGTGTTATCTAGATATTGTTAGAGATATTAGGAATGCTGTTGAGGTTCCGGTTGCGGTGTATCAAGTAAGCGGTGAATATGCTATGTTAAAAGCTGCAGCAGAAAAAGGATGGTTAGACCACGATTCAGTTATGCTTGAGCAAGTAACAGCAATCAAAAGAGCCGGAGCACAAATTATTGCTAGTTATTTCGCTAAAGATGTGGTTAAATTATTATCCTAATACATATAAACTTTAATAAAATATTGGCGAGCACATTTTAAATTCTCCATACATTTGCGGTGTGAAACGCTACGCATCACATATTAGCTATCTTTTACTACTGGTAAGCCTTTTTTTGGTCTCAGGAAATGCTTTTGCAGTTTCTGAAAAAGAACCTCTTTCAAAAAAGGAATCAAATATTATTCAAAAAACAAGTGATAAACACTTTTTTGAAGAAGTTTCAGTAGTAGAAATCCCTTTTCAACACGCAGAAGAATTTGCACATCCTTTTCTACTGTTTTTTACTGGTGTTGATACATATATGTTTTATAAACATACTCCTTTACTTTCCCATACTTTTTTACCCAAACGAGATGTAAAAAAGCAATTGGATCAATATATTTTTCCGTTCCATTTTTTTTGGTGAGCCCTTTTTCTTTTATAGAAAATTTGTACCGGATTAGGTGAAACCTAGTCGGGCTTTCACGTGTATCTACACATTACATTTTATTATAAAATTTAAAACTTAAAAAAAATGGAAACAAGTTCCACCCTTATAGGTCTTGCCATAGTATTAATTTTTATGGGGCCTATTATATTAATTGTTATAAAAAGCAGTTCAACAGAAAAACGCTTAAAAAAGAATTTACAAACGCTCTCTTCAAAGAATGATGTTTCAATACATACTTCTGAAATCATAGGAAATACCATTATTGGTCTAGATGAGAGTATTCATAAACTTGTGTTTTCAAATACCAATAGATTAACAGATGCGTTTAAAACAGTAGATTTAAATACTGTAAAAGAATGCAAGGTTACTACATTCAAAGAGTCTAAAAAACCGATAACTCGTGTAGCGATAGAATTAATAAATTCAAGAGACTCGCATGAAATTATTTTTTATGAAGAGGATGATGAATCAAACCCTGCAACAGATGTTGCTGTATGTTTAAACAGAGCAAATTATTGGGAAAAAACGATAAACAGACAGTTAAGAAAGTAGTGTTTTAAATAAAAAAGGGGTTAAAGTGCCCCTTTTTTTAGTAATTAACATTACATTGTCATAAATCAGCTATTAAATTTTTATTTTAGTCAAAATTTATTTTTGGAAGAATGGCATTACTACTTCTTTACGCTTTTGTTTCTATTTTCTTTTCGTTTTTATGCTCCATCCTTGAAGCGGCGTTGCTTAGCTTTACGCCTACCTACATTAAAATGAAAAAGAATGAAGGGAAAAGTTACGCGTTAACTTTAGCCAATTTTAAAAAAGATATTGACAAACCACTTATTGCTATTCTTACTTTAAACACAGTAGCACACACAGTTGGTGCTATATTGGTAGGAAATCAAGCCGGAAAAATCGCTATTGAAGGCGGATGGGATATTTCTATACTAGGGATCAATTTTGTAGGATTGGTTTCTGCAATAATGACCCTATTAATTTTATTGGTTTCTGAAATTGTTCCGAAAACAATTGGTGCAACCTACTGGAAGTCATTAGGGAATTTTACGGCAAAATTTCTGAAAGCAGTTATATTTCCGTTGAAGTACACCGGATTGTTATGGTTATTGATGCTTACTACAAGACTTATTGGTAAATCTGCTCACGTAAGCACTATGAGTAGAGAAGAGTTTATTGCTATTACCGATGCTGCCGAAGAAGAAGGTGTTTTTGAGGAGAATGAAACTACTGTTATCAAAAACTTATTGGTATTTAAGTCTGTAAAAGCCAAAGATGTAATGACACCTTTTCCGGTGGTTACATTGGAGAATGAAAATTTATCATTAAAAGATTTTCATATGCAGCATAAAAACCTGCGTTTTTCACGTATTCCTGTGTATAGAGAAAAGACACATAATATTACGGGGTTTGTTCTTAGAGATGATATATTGGAGCAAATAGTTGAAGAGCATGGAGATATGCAGCTTATGGATTTAAAACGAGATATTTTTGTAGTAGATTCAGATAAGCCCATACCAGATCTATTTGAAACCTTTATCAAACAGCGCGTTCATATAGCATCGGTTGTTGATGAGTTTGGTAACACCATTGGTGTAGTTACTATGGAAGATATTATTGAAACCTTGTTAGGTCTCGAAATTATGGATGAAAGTGACGCCATTGAAGATATGCAAATGCAGGCTAGAAAAAACTGGGAGCGCCGTGCCAAACGTATGGGGATAGAGCTGAGTGATATTCCTAAGAAAGGCGATATTGACCGCGGAGAAGAACAACAAAACTCGTGAAAGTAACATACCTAAATAGCCCAATAGGAACGATTGAAATAAAAGGAAATGAAAACGGAGTAACATCGGTACTTTTTACAGATGAAAAAATTCCTTCTAGAATTGATATAGTTGAATCTTTGCCGCAATCACTTCAAAACGCACGACTACAACTAAGCGAATATTTTAACGGTTCACGAAAAACGTTTGATCTGCCGCTTAATCCACAAGGAACCACTTTTCAGAAAAAAGTTTGGGAACAATTGCAAACGATACCCTTTGGTAAAACAACCACTTACCAATATATGGCAAATACTTTGGGTGACCCAAAAGTGATTCGTGCAGCAGCTTCAGCAAACGGTAAAAACCCGATTTCTATTGTTATTCCATGTCATCGTGTGATAGGTAGTGACGGCTCTTTAACAGGATACGCCGGCGGATTGCATCGAAAAAAATGGTTGCTACAGCATGAAAGCCCTGTTAAGCAAGGAGAATTATTTTAAAATGTATTTTAGTTGTATTCAAAAGATATGAAAAAACTAATTAAAGGCCTTGTCACTATTATAATTGTTGGTGTTGCGCTTCTTTATATAACCGATTATAACTACATATTAAAAGGTATACGCGTTGTTTATTTAACGGGCCATACAACGGCTTTTATAGACGACTTTAAATATTTTGAAACCGAAACCATTTCCGCAAGTAATAATTCGCAACCTTGGCCAAAAAGCAAAGATTATAACACGGTTGTACCTACTCAAAAACTTTCCGAAATCCATAAAGAGCTAGAAACAATAGCTTTTTTAATCATTAAAAACGATAGTATCTGGCATGAAACGTATGCAGAAGACTACTATGAGGCATCACAAACCAATTCCTTCTCCATGGCAAAAAGCGTTGTTTCAGCTTTATTAGGAAAGGCTATTTCTGACGGGTATATAGAAAGTTTAAATCAACCGGTAGGTGATTTTTTTTCTGAATTTAAAAACACAGGATTAACAGTAGGTGATTTATCATCTATGGCCTCTGGGTTAAACTGGGATGAGTCTTACAAAAATCCCTTCGGAATCACTGCTAGAGCTTATTATGATGATAACTTAGCTGAAACCATTCTTAACCTTAAAGTAGTAGAAACGCCAGGAGAAAAATATAAATACTTAAGTGGTAACACCCAATTGCTAGCAATGGTAATTCAAAAAGCTATTGAGCCAACAAGCTTAGACTTATCTGCTTATTTACAAGATAAATTTTGGCAACCTATGGGTGCAGAAAACCCTGCATTATGGCAGGTTGATGATGAAAAAAACCGCTTAGTAAAAGCATATTGTTGCATAGGAAGTAATGCTCGTGATTTTTCACGTTTTGGAAAGCTTTATAAAGATTTTGGAAAATGGAACGGCAAACAACTACTAGATTCAACCTTTGTTGCTAAATCAATTCAACCTCGATTTAAAGATAGCCCAGAGTATGGTTATGGCTTTTGGCTTAATGAAGTTAACGGTAAAAAGGTGTTTGCTATGCGAGGTATTTTGGGTCAATATGTAATAGTTGTTCCTGAAGATAATTTGATTATAACTAGATTAGGTCATAAAAGAGGTGCTAAAGAAGATGACCCTTTCAGTAGTGACTTTTATATTTATATTGAAGAAACCTACAACATGCTTAAAAACGGTTCATAATTTTTTTGTAGCTTTAAATTCTCCCCGATTATAAATTTCAACCGTATGCTTACTAGAATTAATCTGGAACATGTATTGTTTTTGGATATTGAAACCGTACCTCAACATAGTGATTACAGTCACCTAGATGATACTACAAAACAACTTTGGGAACAAAAAACTCAATACCAGCGTAAAGATGAATATTCGCCCTCAGAGTTTTATGAGCGGGCTGGTATTTGGGCAGAATTTGGAAAAATTGTTTGCATTTCAGTAGGGTATTTTAAACTAAAAGGAGATGTGCGTAGCTTTCGCGTAACGAGTTTTCATGGGGACGAAATTCAAATTTTAAAAGAATTTAAAACGCTGCTTCAAACACACTTTAATAAACCGCAGCATTTACTGTGTGCACACAATGGAAAAGAATTTGATTTTCCCTACATCGCCCGTCGAATGATTATTCACGGGATAATGCTTCCTTTTAAGCTCAACTTATTCGGAAAAAAGCCTTGGGAAGTACCACATTTGGACACCTTAGAGCTATGGAAATTTGGTGATTATAAAACATTTACTTCTTTAAAATTAATGGCATACGTCTTAGGAATTCCTTCTCCAAAAGATGATATTGATGGTAGTGATGTGCGCAACGTATATTATGAAGAAAAAGATATTGACCGCATAATTTTGTACTGTGAAAAAGACACTATTACTGTTGCACAAATATTCTTAAAGCTACGTAATGAACCATTATTAGATGAAGACGAAGTGTTGAGTGTTTAAGTTTTTCAAAAAAAGTAAACCCCTCACTTTTTATAGCGAAGGGTTACTCATTCTGACACAATCAGAATTAACTAAAACTAATTTAACAATTACTCTTTAATAAACCGTTCTACCAGTTCTTTTTGGCCATCGTTAATTTTAACGATATAAAGCCCATCAGAAAGAGTACTTACATTGATGGTTGCAGTTCTGTTTAATGAACCGTTCAATACTTGTTGACCTAAAACATTATAAATTGAATATGTTGCCTCGCGATTATCAAGTAATTCAATATTTAAAATGTTTTCAGCAGGGTTTGGATACATATTAATGCCAAAAGCTGCTTCAGATATACCTAATGAACCATAGTTTTGCTCTTCAGCATTCGTTGTATTTGCTGCTTGTCCTATATTTACAGTATAATCTTCAACCTCACCATATGAGAAGGTCTCACAGGCAGTTTGAGCGCTATTGTATTTCATAGAAACACGCATACGAGTAGGTCCTGGTAAAGCTGTCGTTGGAACTGAGAATGTTGCACTTAGCGTTCCGCTACTTGTAGAAGAGCCGCTGGCAAGTACTTCATTGTTTTCAAAAGTTCCATCTTGATCATAATCAATCCAGATTTTCCAGTACTCGCGGTAACTAGAGCTTGAGAATCCTGCACTTATGTAAAGCGTATTTGATCCATAAGGAAGGTTGGCAGATAAGTTTGTATAATCTGCATATCCGCCGTCGTTTCCTGTCACATTATTTAAATTGTTTAATCTAACTAAATCAATCCACTCATATGAAGAGTTGTTTCCTTGTGTATCACAGTAGGTAACAGTATTAGATTGTGTAGTGACATTTACAGTATTACTGTAAGATGAATTATTTGATGCAGCATCAAATGCTCTTACTTTAAATGAATACGTAGTTGCTGGTGAAAGTCCGGTAATATTGGTAGACGTACCAGTAACAGTGCCTAAACTTGTATTTCCTTGAAACACTTCATACCCCGTAACACCTACATTATCTGTTGAAGCATTCCAACTAAGAGCAACAGAAGTTTGAGTAATATTGGAAGACGCCAAACTTGTTGGTGCTGAAGGTGCTTGTGTATCAGCTCCACTTCCGGAAATAGTTACTGTATAATCTTCTACTTCTCCATAAGTGAAAGTTTCACAAGCAGTAGGAATTCCGTTATACTTCATAGAAACACGCATTCTAGTATTTCCGCTTAGTGCTGAAGAAGGCACCGTAAAACTTCCGCTTACAGGTGTAGTTGTAGATGCAGCCCGTGACCACACTTGTTCACCACTATCGTTAAAGTCTCCATCTTGGTTATAATCAATCCAAACTGAATATCCTTCAGAATATACCGTTCCTGTCCAAACTGGTGTAACAGTAATTGTTGCAGAACTATTTTTGGCTAAGTCTGTACTCAGGTTTGTAAAGTCTGAATACCCATTTCCAGATCCTGAAGTATTGTCAATTGAGCCTATTTCAACTTGCCCAATGTATTCATCACTTACATTATTTCCTTGCGAATCACAATAATTAAGTTGCACTTCTGAAGTTGTAAAGTTTTCTGAAGCAGAGTAATTTGAAGTACTTCCGTCGTTACATTTACTTCTTACTTGAACCTCATAGCTTGTTTCTGGAGTTAACCCGCTTAAAGTTGTAGATACTCCCGAAGCAGCTTGAGTGGTCCAAGAACTTGAGCCATTTTCACGGTAGCGTACATCATAAGTAGCGCCAGATACAGCATCCCAAGTCACAATTGCAGAATTGGATCCTACACCTGAAACGGTAACATTGTTTGGCGTAGTTGCTTCACAAACCACACTTTCTTCTGTAATACCTGTAACAATTAAACTAAAGTTTTGACTTCCGCCGCTTAAGTTTCCTTTGTTTGTTACTGTAATAGTGTACGTTCCAGATGCATTTGCAACATCAACACGTTCAAAGGGATCTACATTGTTATCTCCCGTTCCGTTACTAGTTATAGATGTAAGTTTGTAGGGTGTATATGTTGAACCACCTTTTGTAACTCGTATATCCAAATCATTTACCAATCTAGGCGTTGATGAGTTTGTTTGTGTGGTTGCAGTTCCAGGAACATCAGTCCAAGAAATAGAAGCCATTAAATCATTTACTCCGTCTGCGTTTACTGTGATAGTATAAGTTTCTCCAGAGTTTAATGTTAATTCATCAATAATAGAGTTGGCTCCTTCATCGGTTATGGTTTCTGCGGCACGCTTAGCATTCAAAAGTCCCCAACCATATACAGCATCTGGCCCAGAAGGACCTGCATCATCTGCTGTGTGCATAGCCAAGCCTTTTAATGTTGCAGCACGCATAAAGTTTCCGTTTAAGTCATTGTGATGTTGTTGTAAAAGCAATAATGTACCTGTAACATTTGGTGAAGCCATAGAGGTTCCGGTAATACTTGCATACGCAGTATCACTGTTTTCATAGGTAGAATACACCGAAGTACCATTTCCGGTAATATCTGGTTTAATTCTTAAATCATCTGTAGGCCCTTCACTACTTGAGCTATTTATGGTAACGCTTATTAAATTACCGTTTGAATCAATATTGGCATCTTGAGCGTTTGCTACTACCAAGTTGTTTTTTGAAGTAGAATGACCAGTTAATTTATCATATGCAGAATTTCCATTTAATGGAGAGCCGTTATAATTTGTATTTCCGTCATTTCCGGCAGCTACAACCATCAAATAATATGGAGCATTGTGCATTACCTCATCCCAATTACGTGATTCTGTGATGTAAGCACCAAAATAATAATCTGGAACCAAATCTGAGCGATACCCGTAGCTATGGTTTGATAGAAGCATTCCGTTTGATGCGGCAGCTGTTGCTTCGGCTACATCATTATTCCACATATAGCCTCTTACTCTAGATTGCGGAGACATACCTTTGGCACTGGCCTGTACACCAGAAGCAGTTATTGTTCCTGTAACGTGAGCAGCGTGAAAGTTAAGCTGTGTACCACCTTCAGAAGCAGCATCTTCAACACTTACGCGATTAGAGCCGCCTGGGCCATCGTATTCTTGATGAGTCACTCTAGCGTGACCTCCATCCCAAACATAAGCTATCATGTTTTGTCCATCTAGATTTAACCCTAGATTACCTCCAGAATTAAGAAAGTTGGTTCGTGTTGATACAGCGGCATTTGCATTAAATGTTCTGTAATAGATAGGGCTTCCATCATCTGCAAAATATTGAAGCTCGGCAAATCCTCCATCTGGTAAAGAAATTTTAGTTTGAATATTTCTTTGTTGAGCTAATGCTAAAACTTCTTGTTTCTGCTGTTTATTCTCGTTGTCTAGTCTTTTTTCTAGTTGAGATAAGTTGTTTAAGTCATACCGACTTGTAATTTGTTTTAATTGGCCTTTAGTTTGTGAAAAAGCCATTCCTGCGGTTAAAAGCAACGCAATAGTAAATGCGCCCTTATTTAAGAGGTACTGAAATTTCATAAAGATAGGGTTGTTAAAGGGTTATAAAAAAATGAATTGTTTTGAGAATATATGCCCAGTCTATAAAGAGGAATTTTTAGACTTTCTTGCGAAAAACCAATACTTGAAGCTATTGTTAGTGACAATGCGCCAGCAAGGTCTTTATACTTGTTTCTCATAATTAGTGAATATTTGGGTTAATACTTAGGTTTGATTGTTATAATTATTTGTGGGGATAGTGTATTGTGGGGCAATACACTCACTTTAATTTAATCGTATACGGTCTTAGTTTTTGACCAAAAGGATTGGTAAAATAACTGTTTGAGAGATAATTCTATTTGGGATACTTTAGATAAGTGAAGGGGATACAAGAGAAAGTAAAGATGGTTTGATGGTTCTAACAGAAAATTAAAAAATAGACGCGGTGGTTGCTTTACATTTCGCGTAACATCTTTAAAAGAATTAAAGAGATTAGTAAATTCATAAAAAAGATATCTTTTCGTCATAAACAGCAATAAAACGGTCCAATTGTTAAAAAACTGTTACGAATTAAGCTAAAATATTAATAAAAACCAAAAATAATCGATAAACTACTGACAATTAGTTGTTAAAATTTGTAAGAAAAAACGCTAAACTCTAGTAAATACGTAGGATAAAGAATAAAATAGAAATAGCGTTAAAATTCTTATTTTTGATTTTATGCAAAACAAACCGCTTCTTTCAGTTTCAAACCTTTCTATTTCCTTCGGAACAAAAAAAAAATGTACAGAAGTTATTCACGAAATATCATTCAATGTTTCCGAAAATGAAATAGTTGGGGTGGTTGGAGAATCAGGTTCGGGTAAGTCTGTAACGGCTATGTCAATCATGGGCTTACTACCTGAAAAAATTACTAACATCAAAGGGAGTATTACATTTAAAGATCAAAACTTAGTATCATTCACTTCCAAACAGCTGCAAAAATTTCGGGGGAATGAAATTGCAATGATTTTTCAAGAACCGATGAGTGCATTAAACCCATCCCTTACTTGCGGATTTCAAGTCTCAGAAATACTTAGGCATCATTTAAATTATTCTGCTGCTAAAGCAAAAAAAGAAACCTTATCTCTGTTTGAAAAAGTAAAACTGCCAAGACCCAATGAGTTATATTCAAGCTACCCACACCAAATAAGCGGAGGGCAAATGCAACGAGTTATGATTGCTATGGCAATTGCTTGCAAACCAAAATTATTAATAGCAGATGAACCCACAACCGCGCTAGATGTAACGGTTCAAAAAGAAATTTTACAACTTTTAAAAGAGTTACAAAATGAAACCGGTATGAGTTTAATTTTTATTTCTCATGATTTGGCACTGGTTTCAGAAATTGCCGACCGAGTAATAGTAATGTATCAAGGGAATATTGTTGAAACCGGAACCGTAAAAGACCTTTTTAAAAACCCCAAAGCTGAATATACCAAAGCGCTATTGGCGTCAAGACCAACACTTGAAAAACGACTAAAAAAACTACCTACAATTGCATCAATTGCAGATAAAAGTTTTATTTCGGAAATTGAAACCCGTCAAGAACGAGCAAAGCAACATAAAAAAATATATACCCAACCACCTTTACTAGAGGTAAAAAATCTAGAAAAAGAGTATTACAGCAATGTTGGCTTTTTAAAACCTAAAAAAACCGTTAAGGCGGTAAATGATGTAAGTTTTGCACTCTTTGAAGGAGAAACTATGGGCTTGGTAGGTGAATCTGGCTGCGGAAAATCTACTTTGGGTAAAACAATTTTACAGCTGGAAAAAGCTACAAAAGGAAAAATTCTTTACAGAGGAAAAGATTTAACAAAACTCAATAGCCTTGAAATACGAAAGCTTAGAAAAGAAATTCAGCTTGTTTTTCAAGACCCTTATTCTTCTTTAAATCCACGTTTGCTTATTGGCGAATCTATTGTTGAGCCTATGAAAGTGCACGGCATAGGATATTCAAAAACCGAACGTAAGGAGAAAGCTATGGTTCTTTTAAACAGAGTAGGCTTAAACGATACCTTTTTTTATCGCTATCCACACGAATTATCCGGTGGGCAACGTCAACGCGTGGGTATTGCCAGAACAATTGCCCTAGAGCCAAAACTTGTGATTTGTGATGAGTCTGTTTCAGCATTAGATATATCTGTGCAAGCTCAAGTATTAAACTTATTAAATGAACTTAAGGATGATTTCGGGTTTACGTACCTTTTCATCTCTCACGATCTGGCAGTTGTAAAATATATGGCAGATCAACTTTTAGTGATGAATGAGGGTAAAATAGAAGAAATAGGAGATGCAGATGAGATTTATGAAAATCCTTCAAAAGACTATACCAAAAAACTTATTGACGCTATCCCAAAGGGGATATAAAAAGAACCCGTTCTAACCTCACAAAGAACGGGTTTATTATATGAATCGTTGCAGATTCGGGGCATAATTAAATAAGCCTAAAATAGCCTACGTTAAGTAGTTACATGAGCAAAAACACTTTTTTTGCAACATAGAATACATTCTTTATTAAAAGCACTGTATTCTTTAGGGAGTTAATTATGTTTTTCATAAGTAAGTTTTTAGTTAGTTCATCAAATTTGGGATTGCTAATATGAAAAAGAAATCTATAATAAGTCGATAAAAAACATATTAATTCGATTAAATACTTAAAATTTTAACATTTTAGCCTTATACGTAAGAAATATCTTATTTTTTGAAATAAAAAAAGCCAATGTATTTACATCGGCTTAAAGTTTTGAGCTTTGTATTCTTATAATTGCATTTCCGGAATATCTCCTTCTACAACCAGAGTACCTTCTGTAGCTTCTTGAATTTCTTCTATACTTACGCCTGGAGCTCGTTCTAGCAAATGAAAGGCATTATCTTTTACTTCTAGTACGGCAAGGTTTGTAACTATTTTTTTTACACAAGCAACTCCCGTTAACGGAAGGGTACATTCTTTTAGTAATTTTGAATTTCCGGCTCGGTTGGTATGCATCATTGCAACAATAATATTTTCTGCTGAAGCAACCAAATCCATTGCGCCCCCCATTCCTTTTACCATTTTACTCGGTATTTTCCAGTTGGCTATGTTTCCGTTTTGAGCGACTTCCATAGAGCCTAATATTGTTAAGTCTACGTGTTGCCCTCGTATCATTGAAAAACTCATTGCAGAATCAAAAAATGATGCGCCGGGTAATGCTGTGATAGTTTGTTTACCTGCGTTAATTAAATCTGGGTCTTCTTTACCTTCAATAGGAAAAGGTCCCATGCCTAATATTCCATTTTCACTTTGAAATTCTACTTGAATATCGTCTCTTACAAAATTGGCAACTAAGGTAGGAATACCAATACCAAGATTAACGTAATACCCGTCTTTTACTTCTTTTGCGATGCGTTGTGCGATTTGTTCTTTACTTAATGACATTATTTATTAGGTCTTACGGTTCGTTGTTCAATTCGTTTTTCATAATCTTTACCTTGGAAAATGCGCTGTACAAATATACCCGGGATGTGAATTTCATTTGGGTCTAGAGATCCTGCGGGCAGTAGTTCTTCAACTTCTGCTACAGTTATAGTTGCTGCGCCACACATATTTGGGTTAAAGTTTCTGGCCGTTCCTTTAAAAATTAAATTTCCGGCTTCATCACCTTTCCAAGCTTTTATAAAGGCAAAATCTGCTTTAAAAGCGCGTTCCATCACATACATTTTACCGTCAAACTCACGTGTTTCTTTTCCTTCAGCCACTTCGGTTCCATAACCTGCAGGAGTAAAAAATGCCGGAATACCACTTTGAGCAGCTTGGCATCGTTGGGCTAGTGTACCTTGCGGAATAAGCTCTACTTCCATTTCACCACTTAGCATTTGGCGTTCAAACTCTTTGTTTTCACCTACATATGATGAAATCATCTTTTTTATTTGATGTTTTTTAAGCAGTAAGCCTAGACCAAAATCATCTACTCCCGCATTGTTTGAAATACAGGTTACATTTTGAACATTTCTTCTTACTAATTCGTTTATGGCGTTTTCGGGAATACCGCTTAAACCAAAACCTCCAAGCATTAAGGTCATATCATCTTTAATGCCTTCACAAGCCTCTTGAACGTTTGAAACCGTTTTATTAATCATTATTCATATTTTTCAGAAAATTACAAAATTTGCTTCAAAAATGCTTCGGAAGTGAGGATCAATTTTATTTAGTAAATGAAAAAGCCGTTCCAAGAATTGAAACGGCTTTTTAGGTGTATAGATCTTTCTTTAAAAGTCAAATTCGTCAGGGACTTCTTCAGTATCTTCTGTGTTTTCTTTCCATTTTGAACAATTTGTTTCAATGGAAAGCTTTGAGGGGCGTTTAAAATCTTCATCAGAAACGTTTAACTCTTCATCAGCTAAGCATTTTTTCATATATATTGCCCAGATAGGGAGTGCCATAGTTGCTCCTTGGCCATAAGTAATACTGCCAAAGTGAGTTGCTCGATCTTCACCTCCTACCCAGACGCCGGTTACAAGATTGGGTACCATGCCCATAAACCAACCGTCACTGTTATTTTGTGTAGTACCGGTTTTTCCGGCAATAGGATTTTTAAAATCGTATGGGTAACCTGTTATTATTTCTTCATAAAGTCTACCTCCACGCCACGTTCCGCGCAATCTACTACCTGAACCAGATTGAACTACTCCTTGCATGAGACTAACGGTTACATAGGCTGTCTCATCACTTATAACGTCTTTGGTTTCAGGAACGTTTTGATATAAGACCGTTCCGTTTTTATCTTCAATACGTTGAATAAGTGTTGGTTTTACATATACACCTTCATTGGCAAACACACTGTACGCGCCTACCATCTCATATAGTGAAACATCTGGTGTACCCAAAGCAATAGAAGGAGCGGCCGGCATATTTTCTGTATCAACTCCCATTTTTGAAATTAATTCAATTACAGGTCTTGGTCCTACACGGTCAATTAATCTAGCTGTAACGGTATTGATAGATTTTGCCAAAGCTTCTTTGAGAGAAACCATACCTCCATAATCACCGCCAGAATTTCTAGGTGTCCAAGGTTTTAATAATCCGTATTTACCTGCTTCAATAGTGTACTGTGTATTTGGTAAAGTATCACAAGGTGACATATGCATTTGGTCTATAGCAGTAGCATATACAAATGGCTTGAAGGTAGAACCTATTTGGCGTTGCCCTGTTTTTACCATATCATACTTGAAGTTTTTATAATTTATACCACCTACCCACGCTTTTACTTCACCGGTTTGAGGTGTCATAGACATTAAAGAAGACCGTAAAAACTTTTTATAATATCTTATGGAGTCCATAGGGGTCATAGTGGTATCTATGGAGTTGTTTTTTGCAGTCCAAGAAAAAACGCGCATTGGTGTTTTCTTTTTGAAACTGGCAATGATTTCTTTTTCGTCTTTACCTTGGCGTTTCATATCTCGCCAGCGATCGCTTCTTCGCATGGCAGATTTCATAATTTGTTCGGTTTCTTCTTTATTTATGTCTCTAAATGGAGCGGTTTTATTGTTTTTATTTTGTCTGTCAAATTCATTTTGAAGGTTTTTCATATGCATATCAACTGCTTGTTCTGCATATTCCTGCATTTTTGAATCTATTGTTGTATAGACTTTTAAGCCGTCACTGTAAATATTATAACTAGACCCATCGGTTTTTGGGTTTTCTTTAATCCAATCTGCCATAAAAGCTCTTACATATTCTCTAAAATATGTTGCAATACCTTCATCGTGGCCTTGAGGTGTGTATTTAATATTAAGAGGTAAGGCTTGTAGTGAATCTTTTACGCTTTCGGTGATATAATCATACTTTTCCATTTGAGAAAGCACAACGTTTCTGCGGTTTTTTACTCCTTCAGGATTACGAAGCGGATTGTAAAGCGATGAATTTTTAAACATACCTACTAGCATAGCAGATTCTACGGTTGTTAATTCTGAAGGGTTTTTGTTAAAATAAATACTTGCTGCAGATTCAATACCAACTGCTTGATTTAAAAAATCATATTCATTAAAATACATGGTAAGTATTTCTTCTTTGGTATACCTACGTTCTAGGCGCGTTGCAATAATCCATTCTTTAATTTTTTGAATACCTCGCTCTAGTTTATTATCTGAAACTTGCTCAGTAAAAAACAATTTTGAAAGTTGTTGTGAAATGGTACTGGCACCACCTCTAGATCCTAAAAAAACAGCGGCTCTCACAGTTCCTTTTGCATCAATACCAGAATGGTTGTAATACCGAGCGTCTTCTGTAGCAATAAGCGCATTAATCAAGTGATCTGGAAGCTCTTCATATTTTACCGGAGTACGGTTTTCTTTATAAAATTTACCTAGCGTAGTACCATCTGTTGAAATAATTTCGGTTGCTAAGTTTTTTTCAGGATTTTCTAGGCTTGTTTCATCTGGTAAACTTCCAAAAAGCCCCCATGAAGCAAATAAAAATACCAATATTATTAATAATACAAATGCACCAAAAAGCTTCCAAAAGGTCTTAATGTGCCGGCTTACATCGTCTTTTTGTTTTTTTGACTTTTTTTTGCCTGTTGATTTTGTAGCTTGTTTTTTTGCCATTTTTTTATTCTTGAGAAGCTTCTTCTACACTGAAACCTACATCTGTGATACCTTCTAGTTTTGTAACGCCATCTACATCGCCGTTATTGCGCACGGCTTGCATAATGCGGAGTTTGTACATTCCTTCTTCAGGAAAAGTAACCTTTTCTTTAAACCATAGTTTGCTTTCTTTCAAGTTGCCTATACCTTCGCCTAACCATTCACCGTTTGGTTTTGCCATTCGGTACTCGAGCGTATCTTGAATGGTTTTACCGTGCGGAAATTCCATAGAAACTATTAAAAACAAATTATTAAAACGATAATCGTTTGTATTCCGAAGGTGTAAAAAGACATTGTAGTTTTTAACTGAATCTAATTGCGGAATAGTAAATTCAATAATATCGTCTTTATTCCAATAGTTAGGTAGCGACTGTGTGTCACTCATTACAGCGTCTGTGTTACAAGAGAACAAAATTCCTGAGATGGCAATAAAAAAAAGACTACGCATTCTTTTTTTGGTTTCTTTGTTTGTTTCGTTTTCTGTTTTTATTACGGTTGTTTCGGCGTTTTTTACGTTTTTTTGGTTTTGGTTTGTCAAAACGAGTTAAACTATCTTGCCCAACCACATTGCTGAAAAGTTCTTTTTTTGATTTTTGAACTTCAACAACATACTCTTCAAGGCTTGCAACTTTAGTGCCTTTTTTATTAAGTGCAATTATTTTATTTACATTTTCTACAGAAAGTTCTAGCCAGTTCATTCCTTCTTTCACATATGAGAACCACATTAAGCCTTTAAAAATGTCTATTTTTTGACAAATAGCAGGTCCTTTCTCGGTTTGTAGCTTTACATCTGTTTTCGGAAATTCTTTTAAAGCTTCAAGATAGGTGTCAAGCTCATAATTAAGGCAACATTTTAACTTGCCACATTGTCCGGCTAGTTTTAATGGGTTAAGTGACAATTGTTGGTAGCGTGCCGCTGATGTGGTGACCGATCTAAAATCTGTTAACCATGTAGAGCAGCATAATTCGCGACCGCAAGAGCCTATTCCGCCCAAGCGAGCTGCTTCTTGCCGAAACCCTACTTGTTTCATTTCAATACGAATATTGAAGGTGCGAGCAAATTCTTTAATTAATTGTCTAAAATCTACACGCTCTTCAGCAGTGTAATAAAAAATAGCTTTTGAACCGTCTCCTTGGTATTCAACATCGCTAATTTTCATTTTTAGACCTAATCGTATTGCTATTTCACGGGATTGTTTTTGAACGCTAGGTTCTTTATCACGGCAACTTTTCCATTTATCAATATCTTTTTGAGACGCTTTACGGTATATTTTTGGAAGCGCATCAAGATTTGTACGCTCATTTTTCTTTTTCATTTGAACGCGTACCAGTTCTCCGGTTAAGGTAACCACACCCACATCGTGACCGGGTGCAGCCTCGGTAGCAACCACATCACCCATGCTTAATGACAGGTTTTCATTGTTGTGGTAAAAGTGCTTGCGACCATTTTTAAAACGTACTTCCACACCTTTGAAAGGTTCCATATTGGCAGGAAGTGACATATTGGAAAGCCAGTCAAACACCG
The DNA here is from genome assembly GCF_019904255.1 of Marixanthomonas sp. SCSIO 43207. Lineage (GTDB taxonomy): Bacteria > Bacteroidota > Bacteroidia > Flavobacteriales > Flavobacteriaceae > Marixanthomonas. The sequence goes on along the minus strand of NZ_CP063203.1, from coordinate 818,499 downwards.
TTAATTTATTACAGCCATCGGTACCGCAAGTTCCGTTGTTTTTGCATCCCTTTGGCTGTCCGTTGGCGCCAGTGGCACAGCTTGTACAGCCCATATTCTATATATATAGCTCATTTTCAAAAGAAAACGAGACGAAGATTAAACATTCTCTTAAGAAGTAAAGATACCAATAATTAATTACGATTAATAGATTATAAAATAGGATTTCTTAAAATTGATTTTGATGAGTTTTTATTCTAAATAATTAAGGATTGCGTAAAAAGGTTAAAGACTACTTCTTAAATTTCAACTTTTCAGACCTACCTTTTTTAAAGATTTTATTACTGTTAGGGATGCCTTTTCGAAGTCTTTTTTGTTCCTCATAAGGAAGTTGAATGATTTCTTTACATTCATCGCTGCAGCAATTTTGCATGGCTTTGGCACAGTCTTCACATTGAATAAAAAGCAAGTGACACGCTTCGTTGGCACAGTTTACATGCGTATCGCACGGTTTTCCACATTGGTGACAATTGGCGATTACATCTTCAGTGATTCGCTCACCACGACGATGATCAAACACAAAGTTTTTACCTATAAATTTATTTTCTAGTCCTTTGTTTTCTACTTGGCGTGCGTATTCTATAATTCCACCTTCAAGCTGAAACACATTTTTAAAGCCTTTATGTTTGTAATAAGCACTGGCTTTTTCACAGCGAATCCCACCGGTGCAGTACATCACAAGGTTTTTATCTTCCTTGTGGTCTTTTAAATCTTCTTCAATAATATCTAGTGAATCCCGAAAGGTATCCACATCGGGTGTTACGGCTCCTTGAAAATGACCAATTTCACTTTCGTAGTGGTTTCGCATATCGACCAAAACCGTGTTGGGGTCATCGATAAGTTTGTTGAAATTTTCTGCATCAACATGAATACCTTTGTTAGTGACATCAAAAGTTTCGTCATTTAAGCCATCGGCAACAATTTTAGGTCGTACTTTTACTTTCAGTTTTAAAAATGATTTTAAATCGTGTTCAATAGCAATATTCAATCGAACACCATTTAAAAAATAGATACCGTCGATAAACTCTTTGAAAGCATTAAATTTTTTTGCTGGAACAGAAAGTTGGGCGTTAATCCCTTCGTGAGCCACATAAATACGGCCTAGAACATCTAGCTCTTCCCAAGCTACGTATAAATGATTTCTGAAAAGTTCTGGATTGCCAATTTTGGCATATTGATAAAAAGAGAGGGTCAAGCGGTCTTCACCAGCTTGTTCCAATAAATCGGCCCGCTCTTTTGCACTTAGTTTGTTGTACAGTTGCATGCTATACTTTTTTAGTGAAAAGATTGTATTAAAAAATTGAGCTGCAAAAATACATAAACCCTTTGTTTTGGGCAAAATAAGTTAAGCGGCACATAATATTAGAACCGAGTATAGAAACTGAATCAATGCGTTCTGTTAACAAAAAAACTGTTTTCAGGGATTTTCCTTTTGCGGTAAAAGCAAAGAAATAGTACCTTAGCCTACTGACTTATTTACAGCTAAAATTCACACTATGAGCAAAGAAAAAGAAGCAAAATTAAAAGCGTTAAAGCTTACACTTGATAAAATGGATAAAACCTACGGAAAAGGTACGGTTATGAAAATGGGCGATGCTGCCGTACAAGAAGTAGATGTAATACCAACAGGTTCGCTAGGGCTTGATGTAGCTTTGGGTGTAGGAGGCTATCCTCGTGGAAGAGTTATTGAAATATATGGGCCGGAATCTTCGGGTAAAACCACTTTAACTTTGCACGCTATTGCCGAAGCACAAAAAAAAGGAGGTATCGCAGCCTTTATTGATGCAGAGCACGCTTTTGATCGCTATTATGCTGAAAAATTAGGTGTAGATATTGAAAATTTAATTATTTCACAACCAGATAATGGAGAGCAAGCTTTGGAAGTTACCGATAACCTAATTAGAAGTGGCGCTATCGATATTATTGTGGTTGATTCTGTAGCAGCATTAACACCGAAAAGTGAGATTGAAGGCGAAATGGGAGACAGCAAAATGGGACTCCACGCCCGGTTAATGTCACAAGCCTTGCGTAAATTAACAGGATCTATAAGCAAAACACAGTGTACAGTTATTTTCATTAATCAATTGCGTGAGAAAATAGGTGTGATGTTTGGTAATCCCGAAACGACAACAGGTGGTAATGCCTTAAAGTTCTACTGTTCTGTAAGGTTAGACATTCGCCGTTCTACACAAATAAAAGATTCAAACAGTGATGTACAAGGGAATAAAACCCGTGTTAAAGTGGTGAAAAACAAAGTAGCACCACCTTTTAAAACAGCCGAGTTTGACATTATGTACGGTAAAGGAATTTCAAAAGTAGGAGAGGTTATAGATTTAGGAGTAGATTTTGAAATTATCAAAAAAAGCGGTTCTTGGTACAGTTATGATGATACCAAGCTAGGTCAAGGACGTGACGCTGTTAAAACATTACTACTAGACAATCCAGAACTTATGGAAGAACTGGAAGTTAAAATTAAAGACGCTATAAATACCTTAAAAGAATAAAAAAGGTACAATCTGCACGCAACCTTTTGTAAATTAGGGTATCTACATAGTGTAGGACCTTGATTATTTGCTGCCGTTTGCTTAATTTGAAAGTATTAACCATCAATAACCACGGTACCGCAATTTGACTTTAGACGAGCTCATACTAAAATGTAAGAAGCAGGATATTAAGGCACAAGGAGCATTGTACAAACGATATTCCGGTATCTTATTTTCCATTTGTTTACGGTATTCACCCAATAAAACCGAAGCCGAAGACAATTTGCAAGATGCGTTTCTTACTATTTTTAAAAAAATTGAGCAATATAAAGGCAAAGGTTCTTTTGAAGGTTGGATTAAACGAGTAACTGTCAACACCGTGCTTCAAAAATATCGTAAACAACGTGTTTACAATATTGAAGATGAAGCACAAATTGAGCAGGAAGATGACGTTAGTGTAGATACTGAAACAGTTCCGCTGGATTATTTATTAAAAATTATTCAAGAACTACCAGACAGGTATCGGTTGGTATTTACAATGTATGTGATGGATGATTATTCACATAAAGAAATTGCCGATTTGTTAGGAATCAGTGATGGAACGTCTAAATCTAATCTAGCAAGAGCACGAGCTATTTTAAAAAACAAAATAGACAACTATAACCCATAAAACAACGTAAATAAAGTAGAACCTCCCCCTCTATGAAAAACAAAAAGCACATAGACGAGCTTTTTAAAGAGCGTTTTAACAATGTTGAAACGACTCCTCCTCCACACGTTTGGGATTCTATTCATGCCGAATTGCAAAAGAAGAAAAAAGATCGAAAAGTAATCCCGTTATGGTGGAAAGTAGGCGGAGTTGCTGCTTTATTGGCACTACTGTTTACCATAGGTAATTCAGTATTTAATTCTGAAAATCAAAATAATGACATTGTTACCGAAGATGTAACTCATCCAGAACAATCTCAACCAAAGATAGACACCAACAAAGCTGTGATTGGTGATACACAAGTTGCTTCAGAAACTAAAGAAGAGTATTTTGAAATAGAAGATAAAACAACTTCAGATAAAAAAGTAGCACCAAACTCTCAGAAAAAAGAGAACCTACTTCAATCTGAAACTAAACATACTTCTGCTGTAGCCGAAGAAAAAACATCAAACAAGAAATCATCTACTATTTCACCTGACAAAGCTTCAGAAATTGATGAAAAGCTAAAAACTATTACAGAAAAAAATGTGGTTGCTACAGCTTCAAATAAAGAGGAAACAAAATCAAAAAACACACGAGAGGAAAATACGCTCGAAACCCTAAAAATAACTCCTGAGAACACAACAGGTAAAATTATTTCAGAACAAAATACTACCGAAACAGCTACTGCAAAAACGGAAGAAAGCAATATTGCTAAGAAACAATCTATTTTTGAAGCTATTGAAGAAAATAATTCACCTAAAGATGCAGTTGCCAAAACAAACAAACCTGACAATCGTTGGGATGTTTCACCCAATGTTGCACCAGTGTATTATAGTTCGCTAGATGGTGGATCATCTATAGACCCTATGTTTTCTGATAATTCTCAAAGTGGCGACGTAAACATAAGTTATGGGGTGCAAGTTGCATATAATATTACCGATAGATTAAGTATTCGATCTGGAATAAACAATGTAAATCTTGGTTATGCAACAAAAGGTATTGATATAGGTACAGGACCGGTTGCTTTAGGGCTTAGAACTATTAATTATAACGGTAATGAAAACGTAATTATCGCTGCAGATCCTGGAGGTTTGCAAATGAATAATTCTGGTGATGGTTTTGGTGCTATCACGCCAAAATCTACTGGTGGCAATGCACGAATTATTCAAGACATCAGCTATTATGAAGTGCCACTAGAGGTTAAATATGCATTACTCAACAAACGAATAGGAATTAACATGATAGGAGGGTTGAGTACACTCTTTTTAGGCAATAATGAAGTTTCGGTTGAGGATGGTGATTTTAGAAGTGTGTTGGGAGAGGCAAACAACCTAAATTCTTTAAGCTTTACCACAAATGTTGGGGTAGGGTTTGATTACAAAATTAGTAAAAGATTAAAGTTTAATATTGAGCCTATGTTTAAGTATCAACTTAATCCGTACAGTGATTCATCGGTAAGTTTTAGGCCTTACTATTTGGGATTGTATAGCGGGTTAAGCTTTAAGTTTTAGGTTAGTTTTTTAGTTGGTTAGGTTTGGGTGATGCCAAACATGATTAAAAGAAACCGTCCTTCGCCATAGGACGGTTTTTTTATACAGTAGGGTTTGAAAGTTCGTCTTTGATAATCTTATGAGTTGTATGATTTAACATACGTCTATCTTCCATAGCCAAAATTTTAGTAGGCAAGGTTTCGTGAACCTTAACACGCATTTTACCAGGGCTGGCAGATAAAAAAGAATAAGAGAATCTCTTTTTATTATCGTGAAAAGACATAGGAGCAATAGGAATGTTATGATCTATTGCCAGTCTAAAAGCCCCATCTTTAAAGGTGTCTAGCAGCACTGAATAATCATCTGGAACACCACCTTCAGGAAAAATACAAACGCTTAACCCGCTGTTTAGTTTTTGCTGCGCCCTTTTAAAAACTTCCATGCGGCTTTTAGGGTTATCCCGATCTACTAAAATACAAGTGCGTTTATAAAAAAAGCCAAATACGGGTATTTTTGCCAATTCTTTTTTACCTACAAAAACAAATGGATTGTTTACTACGTATAGCATTAACATTATATCGGTCATTGAGGTGTGGTTGGCCACAAACATGTAACTCTTCCCTTTAATGTATTTGGTTTCTCGTTTTATTTTGGGTGTAAATCCCATTCCGTATAAAATAATAGTGCCCCAAATCTTAGCCAATTTGAAGAAAAACGGATACCATTTCTCCTTAAGAATACTAATAAGTAGTATAGGAAATAATACAAGTATAGGGACAGTAACTAGTATATAAAACCAGATACGATATAAAGCTATTAGGATGTATTTTAAAAATTTCACGAAGTCCAAAATTACATTTTTACGGCAATCTATGGCCTAATTTTTTATATTATCACATTTGTATACATTTGTCAAAACTATTTTTAATGCGCTATTTACTACTACTCTTTTTTTTTGTCTCTAAAATTACATACTCACAGACCGAAAACATTAAAGTTCCTATTGACGGAACATTAATATTCTCTAGTAAAACGGCTATTGTTCCGTTGGCTAATGAAAAAACGGGAGGTTTTTCTTTTTTAAAAGTTGATAAAAACGATATTGAAGCTCATCAAATAGATGAGAAAGGAACGGTTTTAAAAACAGTTGAAGCAAACATTCCTAATAAAGTAGGTTCTTTTTTAGATGCTATTCATCTACAAGATAAGCTACGTTTATACTTTGCCAGAAAAGACAATATAGGTTTTATGGATGTTGATTTTTCAACTTCAGAAGTTCAGGAAACCATAATAGAAGACGTTTTTGATAAAAAAGAAACGCTCATTGGATATTATGGCACAAATAATAAGTTTTATGCTGTTTCAATTACAGAAGATTCTTTCATTTCAGTGTATGTTTTTTCTGAAAAAGAAGGTTTTGAAAAAATTGAATTTATTTCTGAAAATGATGTGTTAACAGAAAAGTATCTTTCTCAAAAACTATTCAGTAAAAATTCTATTATAAATATTTTTAAAATGGATGAAGAGGGTTCTTTAACCTTGTCTCTCAACCCAAAAAAAATATACGTTTCAGAAAATAAAATTATAATCACAGTTGATTATTATACAGATGAAGATGGTGCAGACCATATTACAGATATTATTGCTTTAGACTTAAAAACCAGAAAAATAAGCCCATACACAGTAGATTTTCCAAAAATTGACAAACAAAGACGTTCAAAAAAAGAAATTAAATCGCATTCATACCTTAAAAACGATTTGTTATTTCAGATGGTTCAAACAAAGCAGGAGGTGAAAGTTCAGGTAGTTGATTATAAAACAAATAAAATATTAGGTTCTTATAATTTTGATGATACCTCAATGGGCAATTTTACGACCCCTCAAAATTTAAAAATCCCCGAATACGGTATTAAAGATCCTGACGACATAACCAAAAGCAAAAAATTTTTAAGAAGACTGTATAGAGGAGACGCTGGTATTGTGGCATATGAAGACCAATCAAATTACACTATAAAAGTAGGTGCTATTCACATTCCTGAATCGGGTCATAGAATGAGTACAACAAATGATAGTTATGTGCCAATTTATACAGGTTCTCCAGTTTTTGCCATTGTATCTATAAGTGTTTTAGTTGGGTTAACAATAAATGATGCTGTTCAAGCAAATCCGCCTAATTACGGGACAACCAATTCGTTGTACTTAAATGAAAAAGAACTAGAAGAAGATTTTACTACTATCACTGTAAGCAAAGAAACCTTTGAGGTATCGGGTGAAAAACCCATTCTATCAGTATTTGAAAGGTCTAGAAATCACGAAGAAAGTTTACAAGAAAACAGAATACGATTGGTAAAACCAGCTTTGTTTAAAATAGGAGGAGTGTACTACTTCTCATATTTTTCAATAAAAGAAAGGTCGTTTTTAATTTCGAAGTTATCATCAAATTAAAGTACTTTTGCTGAAAGATTTAATTTTACAATGTCAAGAATACTCACAGGAATACAAAGCACAGGCACCCCGCATTTAGGAAATATTTTGGGTGCTATCAAGCCAGCAATTGAAATGGCAAATGATTCAAAAAATGAATCCTTTTTGTTCATTGCAGACATGCACTCGTTGACGCAAATTAAAGATGCCGAAACGTTACGAAACAACACCTATAGCGTGGCAGCAACGTGGTTGGCTTTTGGGCTAGATATTAATAGAGTTACTTTTTATCGCCAAAGCGATGTGCCGCAAACAGCAGAGCTTTCTTGGTATTTAAGCTGTTTTTTTCCTTATCAACGGTTAACATTAGCTCACTCTTTTAAAGACAAAGCAGGCAGGCTAGAAGACGTCAATGCCGGGCTATTTACCTACCCAATGTTAATGGCAGCAGATATTTTATTGTACGATGCAGAGATTATCCCCGTTGGGAAAGATCAATTACAGCATATTGAAATGACGCGTGATGTGGCTTCAAGGTTTCATGCAAAAATGGGCGAAACATTTGTGTTACCTGAAGGTAAAATACAAGAAAACACTAAGCTTATTCCCGGGACCGATGGGTCTAAGATGAGTAAATCGAACAATAATTTCATTAATATATTTTTGCCTGATAAAAAACTTCGGAAACAAATAATGGGAATCGAAACCGACAGCACCCCACTAGAAGAGCCAAAAAACCCAGATACTTGTAATGTATTTGCGTTGTATAAAATAATAGCTTCGGAAGAAAAAACTGCCGTAATGCGTGCCAATTATGAAAACGGTGGCTATGGGTATGGCCACGCCAAACAAGCCTTATTTGAGTTAATAACCGAAACGTTTTCTGAACAACGAGAAAAATACAATCATTACATAAACAACCTAGACGAAATAGATGACGCTTTAAAAATAGGTGCACAAAAAGCAGGTAAAGTAGCTGATGAGGTTTTAAAACGCGTGCGAGACAAAGTGGGTTATTAAACCACTTGAAACAATTTGCCGGGCAAAGGCCGTACAACACCTTTCAATTCCATATTCAATAAAATAGTGGCTACTTTAAAAGTTGGTATTTGACATTCTAGAGCAATAATGTCTAGCAACTCTTTATCCTTTTGTTTTAAAAACCGGTAGATTGTTTTTTCTTCTTCGGTTAATTCTACAAATAGCTGAGTTTGTTGTGGTTTTTTATTGGTTTCTTCTAGTTCCCAATCTAGGTGGTATATAAGGTCTGCGGCATTTGTTAACAAATGAGCTTGCTGTCTTTTTATGAGGTTATTGCAACCTTGGCTCTGTTTATCACTACTTCGGCCCGGTACTGCAAACACTTCTCGATTGTAAGAATTTGCAATATCGGCAGTAACAAGGCTTCCTCCTTTTTCGGCAGATTCTATCACGATGGTTGCTTCAGATAATCCGGCAATGATTCGGTTTCGTTTTAAAAAGTTATTTCTATCAAAAGGATCGTCGCTCCAAAACTCTGTGATAAAACCACCATGTTGTTCAACCTTGGTGACATATTTTTTATGAACTTTTGGGTATATTTGATTGAGTCCGTGAGCCAAACAAGCTATAGTTTGCAAGTTGTTGTCCATTGCAGCTTTGTGAGCTGTAATATCAACTCCATAAGCAAATCCTGAAACAATTATGGGATCGAGAGGCGCTAATTCTTCTATTAATTTTTCACAGAAAATAGTTCCATAGGTAGTTACTTTTCGAGTGCCAACAATGCTTATTATTTTTTTATTCTTTAAATCAATATTTCCGCTATGAAAAAAAAGTATAGGACCGTCTAGACAATGTTTTAGGCGTTCAGGATATGTTTTGTCAAGAAAATATGAAAATTCAATATCATTATCTTTGATAAAGCGAAGTTCGGCTTCGGCTTCTGTAAGTTGTTGGTTTTCATTAAGGTTTTTCAGCTTAAAGGAACCAATACCATCAATTTTCAGCAAATTGTGTTTTTTTTCTTTAAAAATTGCTTCGGCCGATCCTACGGCACGTAATAATTTTTTTGCTGAAGTATCTCCAAGATTAGGAGTGCGCTGTAAAGCAAGCGTATAAAGTAATTCTTTTTGTGATAACATAATAGAAAATATGCAATCGGGGAGTTTTTAAAAATACACTTTTTTAACTTGTTGATAAATTTTATGCCCGGTAATTGAAATACCTAAAAAATTAATCTATGTTTGTTAGTATGCAACTAGCCACTTACATAAAAGACTTACTATATAGGTATGAGTGTGTTATTATTCCTGGTTTTGGAGCTTTTTTAACGCAATATCAATCTGCTAGAATTGATGATGAAACCAATACCTTTTATCCGCCTTCAAAATCACTTTCTTTTAATAGACAATTACAAACCAATGATGGTTTGTTGGCAAACTATGTTGCCTCTGTAGAAAAGTGTAGTTATGAGGTTGCGATACAAAAAATAAGAAATTACACTTCAAAAGCAGCGCTTCAACTTTCAGAAGGTGAAACGGTAGTCTTTAAGCATCTAGGAGAGTTTTCTCTGAATACTGAAAAATCACTTCAGTTTACACCTTTTGAGACAGAAAACTTTAATACCGCATCCTTTGGTTTAAGTACATACACTTCAACAAAGGTTAACCGTGAAGTTTATAAAGAGACGGTTGAGAACCTTGAAGAAAAAGCGCCCATACACATTACCCCTGAGCGACGTGCTTTTAAACCTTACTTAAAATATGCAGCAGTTGGTCTTATAGCACTGACGTTAGGCGGTTTTGGAGGTATGAAACTTTATGAAAGTAAAGTGCAAAAACACAATTTTGCAGCTAAGCAAGAGGCTGACAATAGAATAGAAAACCAGATACAAGAAGCTACTTTTGTTATTGAAAATCCATTACCGGCTATCAAAGTTACGGTGCCTAAACAAAAAGGCAACTATCACATTATTGCAGGAGCTTTCAGGATGGAAGAAAATGCGGTAAACAAAATAGAACAGCTTAACAAAAAGGGATACAATGCAAAATTGATAGGAGTCAATAAATACGGCCTTCATCAAGTAGTTTATGCTAGTTATGAAAACCGAAGAGAAGCACTTCAACAACTTCGGAATATAAAGCGTACTGAAAATGAAGCAGCTTGGTTATTGGTTAAAGATTTATCTAAATAGATAATCAACAGTTTTTATTCCATTTAATTAAAAACCAACGTACCTTTGCAAAAACTATTTTTTGCAATGGAACCCAAAACAGCTTTAGAATCTAGAACCATCATTACAGACTTTGTTTTACCAAGTGAAACAAATCCTATAGGTAATATGTTTGGTGGCGAATTATTGGCAAGAATGGACCGTGCAGCTGGGATTGCTGCTAGACGTCACAGCCGTAGAATTGTTGTTACAGCATCGGTTAATCATGTTGCTTTTAACAAAATGATCCCTTTAGGAAGTGTTGTGACTGTTGAAGCAAAAGTATCTCGCGCTTTTAAAAGCTCTATGGAAGTCTATATGGATGTTTGGATTGAAGATAGAGAAAGCGGAATGCGTAGCAAAGCAAATGAAGCTATTTACACATTTGTAGCTGTTGATGAAATGGGAAGCCCGGTGCCTGTCCCTCCACTAAAACCCGAAACTGATCTTGAAAAAGAACGATATGATGCCGCTTTGCGCAGAAGACAGTTAAGTTTAGTTTTAGCCAAAAAGATGGATCCAAAAGATGCCACAGAATTAAAAGCACTATTTAATTAACTTTTTTCTTAAATCATCTTTCTCTTTTATTACTCTAGAGTAGATGTGCCTTTAAAAAGGTGTTGCTACTATTATAAATCTATAACCTATGTTTAATGAACTTTACTGGAATAAACGCTATGAAGAAAAAAACATGGGTTGGGATATTGGATATATCTCTACGCCTTTAAAAGAATATTTTGATCAACTCACAAATAAAGAACTAAAAATTCTTATTCCCGGTGGTGGTAATTCATATGAAGCAGAATACTTGTTTAATAAAGGTTTTACAAATGTTTATGTAGTTGATGTTTCAAACATTGCTCTTCAAAATTTTAAAAACCGAGTTCCAAACTTTCCTTCCGGTCACTTAATACAAGATGATTTTTTTAATGTGAAAGAAACATTTGATCTTATTATTGAACAAACTTTCTTTTGTGCTCTTACCCCCAAACTAAGAAGCCAGTACGCATCAAAAATGTACGATTTACTTCATTCTAAAGGTAAATTGGTAGGGTTACTGTTTTCAATTCCATTATTTGAAGACCATCCGCCTTTTGGTGGTAACAAAGAAGAGTACCTTTCTCTTTTCACGCCTCTTTTTAAAATTGAAAAGATGGAAAAAGCTTATAATTCAATACCTGAAAGAGCCGGGAATGAATTATTTATAATGCTTCAAAAAGGATAAAGTTGTTTACGTGTGTCAGTAACTAATGTTACAAACAAAACACCTTTTCTTTCTTATTTTTGTACTACAAAAACTTTAGTATATGAAAATTAAACAGTTTGAATATAAGCCATTAGCACATTATTCTTACGCAATAATAAGTGACGGAAAGATGGCATTGGTAGACCCAGAAAGAGATCCTATGCAGTATTATAAATTAGCTGAAGAAAACAATGCTACTATAACTGCAATTTTTGAAACGCATCCGCATGCAGATTTTGTAAGTTCTCATCTACAAATCCACAAAGAAACAGGAGCAACTATTTACGCAAGTAAAAAAACAGGAGCAGATTATCCACACACGCCTTTTGATGATGGTGATAGTGTGACCATGGGCAATGCTACATTTACAGCTATTAACACTCCTGGTCACTCACCAGATAGTATTACCATACAAGCCAATGAAGATGAAAATATAGCTCTCTTTACCGGAGACACACTTTTTGTGGGTGATGTAGGTCGTCCAGATTTACGTGAAAAAGCAGGTCATTTAAAAGCAAAACGTGAAGAGTTGGCAAAAATGATGTATAAAACTATCCAAAATAAATTTACAAACATACCAGATGCAGCTCTTGTTTATCCTGCTCACGGAGCCGGATCTTTATGCGGAAAGGGCATGAGTGCAGATGCATCTTCAAGTACTTTGGGTAATGAACGATTAGGCAACTGGGCTTTTAAAAACCAAACAGAAGAGCAATTTACAAGTCATTTATTAAGCTCTCAACCTTTTATACCTCATTATTTTGGTTTTAATGTTTCAATTAATAAAGATGGAGCCGATGTTTTATCAAAAAGTATCGGAAACGTTTCTATTCAATTGAATGTTTCAGAAATAGAAGATGATACCTTGGTGATTGATACACGTGACGAAGCAGATTTTAAGAAAAATCACTTGCCTAATAGTATTAATATAATGGCAACCTCTGCAACGTCAAAGTTTGAAACCTGGTTAGGGTCAACAGTAAAGCCTGAAGAGCCCTTTTACTTAGTTGCAAGCTCAATAGACCAGATTTCTTCATTACTTGATAGAACAGCCAAAATAGGGTATGAAAAACAAATTAAAGCGGTGGTTACATTGAGTAATAAAGACCTAAAGCAAACCCCAAAGCTTGATGTAGCTGAATTTAAAAATAACCTGGATAAGTATACTATTGTAGATATACGCAATCAAAGCGAAACAGAAGAAGGGTTGTTTTTTGATAACGCTCATACTATTCCACTTCATAAATTAAGAGAAAATGCATCAAATTTACCTTCTGAAAAACCAATTGTTGTACACTGTGCAGGAGGATATAGAAGTGCTGCTGGAAGTAGTATTTTGGAAAACCAATTTCCAAACAGCACTGTTTTTGATTTAAGTGATGCAGTAACTGAATTTAAAAAATAGATTTTATGAGTAGTATGTACGGCTCTTGGCCTTGGTATGTAGCCGGACCTCTAATTGCACTTGTTATGTTTTTACTGCTTTTTGCAGGTAAACAATTTGGCATGTCATCAAATTTGCGCACTATGTGTGCAGCAGGAGGAGCCGGGAAAGTTGCAGATTTTTTCAAATTTAATTGGAAAGAGGAGCGGTGGAATCTTTTAGTAGTTTTAGGCGCGATTATAGGAGGTTTCTTGGCCTCTCAATATATGTCAAACAATGAGGTTATCATTAACCCAAATGTAGCAGAACAACTATCTACAGATTATGGTATTACAAGTGCCAATCAATCTTATTTACCACCTGAATTATTTTCAGCAGAACAGTTGTCAAACCCCTTTGTATTGCTGGTTTTATTAATTGGCGGTCTATTGGTAGGCTTTGGTGCCAGATACGCTGGAGGTTGCACTTCTGGTCACGCAATTTCAGGGTTAAGCAACTTGCAATTACCTTCGTTAATTGCTGTAATAGGTTTTTTTATTGGAGGTTTATTAATGATTCACGTATTCTTTCCTATAATTTTTTAAAGGTATGAAGCAGATAGTTTATTTAAGTATTGGAATTTTCTTCGGAATTATAATGTACAAATCTGAAGCAGCTTCATGGTTTCGTATTTATGAAATGTTTCATTTTGGTTCTTTTCATATGTACGGTATTATTGGTTCAGCATTAATTCTTGGGGTGATTGGCATTCAAATTATTAAGAAAAATGATATAAAAGCAATTGGCAATCAACCTATGAAGTTGATTCCTAAAAAGAAAAGCCTATACCGTTATTTATTTGGAGGGATTATATTTGGCTTAGGTTGGGCTCTTGCAGGAGCTTGTCCAGGACCTATGTATGTCTTGGTTGGTTCTGGTTATTGGTCTATTTTAATAGTAATTTTTGGGGCTCTTTTGGGCACCTTTTTATATGGTGTTGTAAAAGATAAGTTACCTCATTAATTACATTCTAAAAATCCAATCTGCTGGATTCATTCGTTTAGTATTTTGATAAATAAGAAACTTTAAAGTTGTTTTACCGGAAAGAGGATTATTAAAAACTGTTCCTATCTCTTGTTTGGTGCCAACATTGTCTCCTTTTTTTACGGTAACGGTTGCAAGATTGTTATAAACGGTAATGTAGTCACCATGTTGAATATATACTGCCTTGTTGGCTCCTTTTAATTGTTGTATTTCTAGAACAGTGCCCTTAAAAACAGCTCTTGCTTTAGCGCCATTCTCAGTAGCAATTTCTACACCACTATTAAATGTAGTAACGTTTGGCAATTGAGGATGACGGTGTTTACCATAATGCTTTACTACAACGCCGCCTTTATTTATTGGCCAAGGTAGTTTGCCTTTGTTATTTGTAAAGTTTGCGGCAAGTTCTTTAGCTTCGGCATTTAAGGCAAAGGTTGATTCTCGAGTTGTAGTCTCATTTTTAGTTCCTGATGCTTTGTTTGATTTTGCAATTGCTTCTCTAATTAATTTTTCAATTTGTCTGTCAATAGCATCGGCCTTGCGTTGTTTTTCGCGTATTTGAGAGGCAAATTTACCTTCATCTTTCTTAAGAGATGCAATTAAAGCTTCTTGGTTTTTCTTTTCTTTTGCAAGTTCTCTTTTGGTTTTTTGATTTTCAACAATTAATGCTTCTTTTTTATTTTTTTGAGCTACAAGATCTTTATTAAGCTGTTGTAATTCGGCTGTTTTTTGCTTGATACTTTCTCCTTGTTGTTTGCGATGTTTTGTATATTGTTTCATATACTGCAAGCGCTTGTAGGCTTGTAAAAAACTTTCTGAAGAAAGTAAAAACATCACGCGACTTTGTTGTGACTTACTTTTGTAAGATTTTTGTATCATCGCTGCATAATCTTCCTTTAGTTCATCAAGTTCTGTTCTTAGGTTATCAATTTTTGTTAGATTGTTGTTTATTTCTCTAGTTAACAAATTGGCCTGTCTATTGGTAACTCTAATTAAATTTTCAGTAGCGCTTATTCGTTGATCAAGATCTTCTACTTGGTTTAAAACAGATTTTTCTTCTTTTCTGGTTTTAAATAATAAAGAGTTAATTTGTTTAATTTCTTGAAGAATAGCTTGTCGTTGCGCTTCAAGTTCTTTTTGTTTTTCAGATTGTGCAGTGAGGCTGGTTGCAATAAATAAAAAGCATCCTAACAAAAAATATGTAGCAAAATTACTTCGCATTACAATTCTATTTTTTCATATCCTTCCGGAATATTAAAAGGAAAACCAATATTTACATCCAGATCAATTTTTTTATAAATAACATCAATACTGGTTTTACTATCTTTTTCAGTAGTGTTAATCTTTATTTCTGAAGGGTAAAAATCTGTTCCTATTTTTTGATAATCTGTATACCGAACGTTTAACAACCTATCATTATTGGGTTGTGATAAACTTTCTGAAGCGACTTTGAAGTTTTCTGGATTTAAAAATAAAAAATGAATAAAATTCTGTGGTTGAATTTTAGGTTGCATTTTATACTTGTTTTGGGCTACAGAAGAGGTATAATCATTTTTAGATAACGTAAAAATAGATTGTCCTAATAAAATAGCTTGTGCTTTTTCAAAATTAATTTCGGTACCCAACCAATCACTCAATAAAGCATAATCTCCATCAAAGTAAGTGCCGCCAATGGTTTCGTAATATTGAACACGTTCTGGAGTAATATTGGCTTTTACAAGAGTTATACCCAGTAGTGAGCCTTTTACCCATATGGTTTTATCTTTTTCCATGCGTAGACTTACGGTAACAGCTTGCTGCGTGTCATCATCTTTGTACACTACTTGAATGCGAGCTGCCATTGTTTTAAAATTGGGCGAAGCGGCTTCGTGAGAATTGATAATGTTTTTAACAGAAATGTTTTCGTTTGCGGTTTTTGAGCCTTTTAATCCTTTGGTAGTACCACAAGAAGTAAGAATAACTGCAAAGGCTATAAAAATATATTTTGTATAATTCATTCGTTAGTTTGTCAACTTTATTTCTGAAGCTTTTTTACCGTATTCAGCGGCTTTTTTTGTGTCTCCCTTTAAGCTATGCGCTTGCTGCAATTGTTTATAAAAATCTTGAAGCATCGTGGGATTGTCAAATAAATAATCCAAGCCTGTTTCTAAACTTTCAATTGCTTTATCTGGATTTTTCAAGCTGTTTTGCGTCACGCCATTAATTAAATATAACAAGGGTTGCGCCGGAAAAACATCTAGAGCTTCTGTACTTAACTTTTGAGCGGCTTCATATTTTTGTAAATCAATTTGAAGTAATAACGTGTTTTTCAATAAACTGAAATTATCTTCATCTCCTGCAATCCCTTTTTCATAAAAAGACAAAGCAGTCTCTTTTTCTCCTTTTGAATTGTAATAACCTCCTAATTGCTCATAAATTTTACCTGAATTGGTTGTGCTAAAATTTGCAACAATTGGATCAAGTTGTGATTCGTATTGGGGGTTTTTCTCAACAAAATTGATAAAATCACTCAACACTTTGTACTTGCTATCTTGCTCTATTTCGGAAGCTGAAAATACAATTTTCATTGATTTCATAGCATCTTCAGGTTGATTTTCTTCCAAATAAAACTTGTACAGTGCCAAGTGTACTTTTTTGGAGTTTGGTTGATTTTTCAACAAGTCTTTTGCAGTTGCAAATGCCTTTTCAATATTTCCTTCTTCGCTGTACAAGTAAATTAAGTTAAGGTAATCTTGTTCCTTTTTTGGGTTTTTATCTATACGAGTTTCAAGATTTTCAATCTGGCCTTCGGTATTACCGGTTTGCTTATAGATTTGAGCTCTCAATGCATTGCGATAATCGCTTTCGCCCCACGTATCATCAAGATCATCAAGTACTTCTATGGCTTTATCAAATTGACGTGTTCTAGAATATAGATTGGCCAAATCTTCTTTATAATCTTCATCAAACTTAATTAATTGTTGCACCAGCGGGATGGCAGCATCATAATCACTTTTTTGGTAATAAACATCATATAAAGCTTCTAGCACATCAAGCCGTTGAGGTTCGGTTTTTAATACAGTTTTAAAGTTAGCCTCCGCTTCATCAAATTGCTTTAATTGAGTTAAGTTTTTGGCTTTTTCAAAAGCAACGACTGCTTGGAGTTTTACGTCATCTTTTGCTGCATTTTCAGCTTTCCGAAGTGCATCAAGAGCCAATTCATAATTTTCTATTCCTTTTTGTTTTAAAGCTTCAAAGAAATTTTCTTGAAATGCATCAGTTACATTTCCCAAATCGTCTGTAGGCTGTTCTTGAGGAGGTTCGGTTTGTTGCGCTATTGATTGCTTCGGAAATAAAATGATTCCGAAGAAAAGCAATAAAGTATATAAAAACCGGTTACTCAAATCACGTAATCTTACTTATTTTAAAGCTGAATAATCACCAATACTTACATTTGTAAACTCACCATTAAATGTAGCGTGATTACCAATCATAGCATTATCTAATGTAGCGTTTTTAATTTCTGAATGCGTTTGGATTATACTATTTTTAACGTTACTGTTCTCAATTATTGTGCCTTTACCTATTGATGCGTAGGGACCAACTTTACTGTTTTTAAGGACCACCCCTTCATCGATAAAACATGGTTCAATTATTTCTGAATTTTCATTTGTAATTTTTTCTGAAATAAGTTGCTCATCACTCTTGGCAATAAAACCAAGCATTTTTTTATTGGTAGCGACGGTTACTTCTTTATTTCCGCAATCCATCCATTCATCAACAGTTCCGGTTTTAAAAATTTTCCCGTCGGCCATCATACGTTTTATACCGTCATTAATTTGATATTCACCTCCATGAATTATATTGTTGTCTAGCACGTATTGAAGCTCTTTTTTTAATACGCCAACATCTTTAAAATAATATATACCAATTACAGCTTGATCGCTCACAAATTTGGTGGGCTTTTCAACTAATTCTGTAATTTCTTCTTTATCGTTTAGATTTACGACACCATAAGCTTCTGGATTTTTTACTTTTTTGGTCCAAATTACGCTATCGGCTTCTTTGTCTAAGTTGAAATCTGCTTTGATCAACGTATCGGCATAAGCAATAACAGCAGGGCCTTCTAGCGACTCTTGAGCACACATAATGGCGTGGCCGGTACCTTTAGGCTCCAGTTGTCTATAAATAGTAGGTTTTGCGCCTAAGCTTTTGGCTAGTGCTTCTAAGCTTTCAACAATATCATCTCCAAAGAAAGCAGGATCACCCAAAATAAAAGCAATTTCATCAACTTTTTCGTCAAGAATGTGTGTGATTTCAGTGACTAACCTATGAACAATAGGCTTTCCAGCTACTGGAATTAATGGTTTTGGGATGGTTAATGTATGTGGGCGAAGGCGTGAACCACGTCCGGCCATAGGTACAATAATTTTCATAATTTTTAAAAATTTGTGGGGAGGTTTAGGTTTATTAGATTTTGTTTATTTAGTTCCGGTGCTGCCAAAGCCGCCGCTTCCACGAGATGTTTCTTCAAGTGTGTCAACTTCTTCCCAAACGGCACGCTCATGTTTTGCTATAACTAGTTGCGCAACACGCTCACCGTTTTCAATTGTAAAATCTTCATTTGAAAGATTTACAAGAATAACGCCAATTTCACCTCGATAGTCTGCATCAATAGTCCCTGGGCTGTTTAAAACTGTTATTCCTTTTTTGGCTGCCAATCCACTTCGTGGTCTCACTTGGGCTTCATAACCAACAGGAAGTTCAATAAACAATCCTGTTTTTACTATGGCGCGTTGTAATGGTTTTAATGTAGAGGGTTCTGAAACATTGGCTCTAAGATCCATTCCTGCAGAAGCTATAGTTTCATATGAAGGAATGGGGTGGCTCGATTTATTTATTATTTTAACTTTCATGGTTGCTTGTTTTTGCTGAAATAATTCAAAATTCAACTCCTAAAAACAGGAATGTTAAATTACAAAATACCCAACAAAAGTACTAAGCTGAACTTTAAAATGAATAAACTATTGTGTTTATTCAGAAAAGTATAACAATTCTTTGTTGTAAACTTACGTTTATACCCAGTCTTTTGGGTTTTGTAATCGAGTTACTAATTTTTCTTCTGCACTATTGGGTTCGGGTTGGTGGTCATAACGCCACTGAACGTGTGGAGGTAAGCTCATTAAAATACTCTCAATGCGACCATTTGTTTTTAACCCAAACAAGGTGCCTTTGTCATGTACCAAGTTAAACTCAACATAGCGACCACGGCGTATTTCTTGCCAGTCCCGTTGTTCTTGAGTGTATGACAGACCTTTTCTTCTTTCAACAATAGGAACATACGCTTCTAGAAAACTATCTCCTACTTCGGTTACAAAATTATACCAATCTTCCATCTTCATAGTTTCAGTTTTTTTTAGGTAATCAAAGAAAAGACCGCCAATTCCTCGCGCTTCTCCTCTGTGTGAATTGTAAAAATACTCATCACATCGTGCTTTATACTTTGCATAAAAATCTGTATGATGTTTATCACAGGCAGTTTTACAAACTTTATGAAAGTGTGTGGCATCTTCTTCAAACAAGTAATAAGGAGTAAGATCTTGCCCGCCACCAAACCATTGGTCTACAATGTTACCTTGTTGGTCATACATTTCAAAATAACGCCAATTTGCGTGAACAGTAGGAACAAAAGGGTTTTTGGGGTGTAACACCAAACTCAATCCGCAGGCAAAGAAATTTGCATCTTTTACACCAAAATAATTTTGCATGCTTTCTGGAAGTTCGCCGTGTACTTCACTAATATTTACACCACCTTTTTCAAAAACAGATCCGTTTTCAATTACACGTGTTTTACCACCGCCGCCACCTTCACGTTTCCAAAGATCTTCTTTAAATTGGGCTGTACCATCAATAGCTTCTAGCTTTGATGTAATGGTATTTTGTAAGGTTTTTATGTAGGTTACAAATTGATCTTTCATTTTAAATGTTTTTATGCTCTTTCAAAGCGCGTTCTTGTTGTAAAATTTTTACAGTTTCACTACTTGCGGCTGTTACAGAAAGTGGTAAAACTAAAATTATACCCAAAACAGGAATTAATAACATAGCCATAAATAGAATACCGTTACCTAAAGCCAAGCCTTTATTTCTACTAACAAACGAAATGCTTTCACGATATGTAAAATGACGTTCTAATGTATAATCCATGTTTCCAAATCCTGCATAATACGATTGTACCAAAAACAAAATAATTGAAGTTAGTATTGAAACAACCGGAATGAAACTAAGTAATAAAATAGGAATGGTGATAAGTAGTTCCATAAGCAAATTGCGGACGTTTATTCGTATTCCTCTAAGCAATTGAGTGGTGTTTGAATTGCTTTTGCTTGGTGTCTTTCCTGTAATGTGATATTCTATTTTTTCTGAAACCGGACTCATAAACGGTGCGCTCAAAGCCATTACAATATGCTTGTACAAAACCAGCCCAAGGACCACAATAGCTATAGCTCCTATCACATCGCTAATGGTTCTAAATGTAACCGAACCCCAATCCCAAGGCCAAATTTTTGCAATAAATGCGCCTATATTGTCACTCAATCCCCACGCTAGTAAACCTACAGAAGCAGCTGTTAATACACTTATTAAAATTGGGATACCAAAATAGCGCCACAACTTTAATTTTGAGATAAGTTGAAACGTATTAAAATATGCTTGTATGCCTTTTAATGTGTTTTTGAACATATTTCAGAAAACTATGATGGTTTCAGAATAAAGACTAAAGTGTCTTTAAAATCATCAATTTCGTCAGTTTTGGTTACTTTTTGAGCTTTTTCAGTCTTTTTTTGAATAAAATCAATCATTTCTTGTTCTGAATGTGTAATTACTTGAGAAAAAAATTGACGTCCTACTTCATTGTTGTGTAAATCCATTGCAGTTTCCAGCGGATTATTTGGCGCTAACTTTTCGTGAAGATCAGTAATCTTTTTTGCCCAGTCAATACTTTTTTGTGTATTCTGAAGTTTTTCAAAAGCAGCTCTAGCTATTAAAATATTCCATAATGCATGTCTAAATGCATTTGCCGGGCCATTTTTATGATGTTTTCTACCATACAACTCACTACTTATTTGCATTGTTTTTTTGGTAGCATTGAGTGTAGGAAAAATTAAAAAAGGTTGTTTTATAAACACACCAGACAAATGCCACAATTGCTTTAAGCTAAGTTGCCTGATGCGTTTTAAAACATTCATTTAATTAGCTTTATATTCTTTTACAGCTTCTATAAAAGCACCTGCATTTTCAATAGGGATATTAGGTAAAATACCGTGACCTAAATTAACGATGTATTTGTCTTTACCAAAAGCATCTATCATTTGAGTAACCATTTTTTTAATTTCGGAAGGAGGGCTGAACAGACGAGTAGGGTCAAAATTACCTTGCAAGGTTATGGCGCCTCCGGTTAACTTTCTAGCTGTTTGTGGATCACACGTCCAATCTACACCCAAGGCAGATGCACCACTTGTAGCCATAGTATCAAGTGCAAACCAGCAGCCTTTTCCAAAAGCTATTACAGGAGCGTCATCTTTAAGAGCATCAATTATTTGTTGAATATAGTTCCAACTAAATTCTTGATAATCTGTAGGTGATAACATGCCGCCCCAGCTGTCAAAAACTTGTACAGCATTAACACCGGCTTTTACTTTTTCTTTTAAATATGCGATTGTAGTATCTGTGATTCTTTGCAGCAAGGTGTGTGCAGCCTGTGGTTGTGTAAAACAAAACTGTTTTGCTTTATCAAAGTTTTTTGAACCCTGTCCTTGCACACAATAGCATAAAATTGTCCACGGGCTCCCTGCAAACCCTATTAACGGAATTTCATCATTCAATTTTTCTTTTGTCATTGTTATAGCATCCATAACATAACCAAGAGTATCTTGAATATCTGGCACAATAACACTATCTAAATCTTTTTCAGTTCGTATTGGGTTAGGAAGCCAAGGGCCTACGCCGGGTTTCATCTGCACATCGATATTCATAGCTTGCGGGATAACCAAAATATCACTGAAAAGAATAGCGGCATCCATACCGTATCTTCGTATAGGCTGCACAGTGATTTCACTAGCTAGCTCGGGAGTTTGGCATCTAGTAAAAAAGTCATATTTGGCTTTTATTTCCATAAATTCTGGAAGATAACGACCTGCTTGGCGCATCATCCATACAGGTGGCCGTTCAACGCTTTCCCCTTTAAGTGCTCGTAAAAATAAATCGTTTTTAATCATAGTTTTTTTAATGTTTTTGCAGCTTTTGCAATTACACTTTCAACCGAGGTTGAGTTTGAAATTACAATCTGTTGCGTGTGTTTTTTTGCTTCGGAAGCAGTTGTGGTGCCTATGCAAAAAGCAATTGAATCTTGTATGTTGTTTTCTGAAACAAAACTTGTTACCCCGCTTGGGCTAAAAAAAAGGACACCATCAAAAATACGATCAAACTTAATTGGGCTAAGTTCTGTTTTGTATGTTACTATTTCAGAAAAAGGAATTGCCGCTTTTTTTAATGCTTTTGGGATTGTATCCAAGCGTTTTGTGCCAGAAAAAAAGTAAAACGAATCATTTTTGTGGTTTTTTGTCAAATAAGTAGCCAATTCGGCTCCATATTGATATGTTTTTACCACATTTTGATTGTTTTTTTCTAAAAGTGCTTTTGTTTTTTCTCCAACACAATAACAATTTTCAATTTTAGGAATTACATTTTGAGTAGAAAAAAGTGCTTTTACAGCATTTTTGCTTGTAAAAATGGCGTTTTTTATCTGTTTTGGCGCTTCAAATGGTAAAAACGTAATAGAAATTGCATCATACTCTACAAATGTAAGCCCTGAGTTTAAAAGAAGCTCTTTTTGGGCAAGGGTAAGTTTTTTTGTAGAAAGAATGGATTTCATAACACATCTATTTTTCCATTTCAGATTTGATCGCTTGCATTAATTCTTTCCCGCCGTTGTTTAGCATTTCTTCAGCACATTTTATACCCAAAGTTTCATAGTCATCTATTGGACATTGCTTGGCAATCTCTAATTTGGTTTGACCATCTAGTGAAAATAAAGCACCTTTAAATTGAATAGTATTGTTTATACAAGTAGCCAAAGCACCAATAGGCGCTGTACAACCACCTTCTAATTTTTGAAGGAACTTGCGTTCAATATGCGTACAAATGTCTGCTTGAGGATTATTCAATTTTGAAGTCGCTTCTATTGTAAATGTATCTTTTTCTAAAGCGACAACCACCATAGCTCCTTGTGCAGGAGCAGGTATCATCCAGTCTAAGCTTTCATATGATTCTGGCAAAACTTGAATTCTTTTCAGTCCGGCTTTGGCAAAAATGGCGCCGTGCCAATTATTATCTTGTAATTTTTGCAGTCGCGTGTTTACATTTCCGCGTAAATCTACAACAGTATGGTTTGGATAGCGATTAAGCCATTGTGCTTTGCGGCGCAGACTTCCAGTAGCGATCGTGCAAGGATTTTTTGGGTTAAAAGCTTTTTTGGTCACTACGATATCTGTACTTGAAGCCCGCTCTAATACAGCTGTTTGAACAATACCTTTTGGTAAAGCGGTAGGGACGTCTTTCATGCTATGCACAGCAATATCTACCGTGCCGTTTAGCATTGCAACATCAAGTGTTTTGGTAAAAATACCAGTGATGCCCATTTCATATAAGGGTTTGTCTAAAACTAAATCTCCGGTAGATTTTACCGGAACCAACTCAGTTTTATACCCAAAATGTTCTAATTTTTTTTGTACTGTTTTGGCCTGCCATAGTGCTAATTCACTATCGCGAGTACCAATGCGGATGGTTTTATTCACGTTCCTGATTTTCTAGCTGAAACATTTTTTCAAGCATACTTAAATGTAGATCTGTTGATCCATTGGTTTGCTTGAGGTGGTTTACCACTTGTGTTGTGATTTTTTGAATGATACGGTCGCTTATAATTTCTGCTTGTTGCTCATTAAAACCATCGAGTTTTTTTCGATGGTAATCTATTTCACCATTTTTTATTTCAGAAAGTTTTGACTTTAAGGCTATGACTGTAGGGATAAAGTGGCGATTGTGTACCCAAGTGTTAAACTCAGACTTTACCTCGTCAATAATAGTTTTGGCTACAGGAATTTGCTCGGCACGTTGTTGCAACGTTTGGTTTGTTACAGAAGATAATTCGTCAAGATGTATTAAGGTAACCAAATCATTCTCTTTTACATCTTCTGAAACATTCTTAGGTATTGATAAATCTAATATCAATAACGGTTTCTTTAAGTATAATAGCTCTTTTGAAATGGTAGGTTGTTGTGCTCCTGTTGCCACGATTAAAACATCGGTTTGAGCCATTTCACTTTGAATATCTGCGTAGTCTTTTACGATCAAATTGAACTTCCCTGCAATTTTTTCGGCTTTGTCTTTTGTTCGGTTAATGAGCGTTATGTGCTCATTTTTTGTGTGTTTTATAAGGTTTTCACAGGTGTTTCTACCTATTTTTCCTGTTCCGAAGAGTAAAATATTTTTTTCTGAAACATAAGGAACGTGAGCCATTATATACTGTACGGCAGCAAAACTTACTGAAGTGGCTCCGGTAGAAATTTCAGTTTCATTTTTAATGCGTTTACTTGCTTGAATAACCGCATTGATTAACCGTTCCATATACGCATTTAACAATCCGGCTTTTTTGGATTGACGAAAACTGTTGCGTAATTGACTTATGATTTCAAAATCACCTAATATTTGACTGTCTAACCCTGTGCCTACGTTAAAAAGATGCGAAACCGCTGCTGTGTTTTTATGAATATAAGCTACTTTTTCAAAATCTTCAATCGATCCTTTTGTATTGTCGCAAAGAAGTTTGATTAATTGATACGGATTTTGGGCAAAGCCATACAACTCGGTCCTGTTACAAGTAGATAATACAGATAAAGATGCAATACCTTCTTGTTTTGCTTGCTGTAAAATTGTTTTTTGTATGGTTGTGTCTATACTAAAATACCCACGAGTTTCTGCATCGGCTTTTTTATAATTTAAGCCTATTGCATAAAAATTCTCTTGAGAAGTTGATAAATGGGAAGTATGGTTTCTTTTCATATTCAACAGCGCAAATGTAAGGGCAAAGAATAGTAAAAAATAACGCTTGCGGTATCATTTATATCGAACGGTGTTAATTTCTGCTAAAAATTGACATTTGTCATATAAATGCCCTAATTTCGTATCATTCAGACGTGAAAAACCGTTTGTAGTTTAGAATTATTCTAAATAAAAATAAAAAATTACACGATGTTATCAGAAAAAAATATCGCTGAAAGTCTATCTGTGGCTCAAACAAATTTTTATGATGAAACTCAAATTTCGAAAGGGTTTTTTATCTTAAAATTTAATAATGAAACAGATGATATACAGACATTTAAACGTGAAGTAGGTGCCAATTTTATTCAATTTCATTTTTGTATAAAAGGCTCTGCAAGCTTTATTTTTAACGAGGGAAATTATACGCTTCCGTTGCAAGAAGAGAATGCGTTATTATTATACAATCCTCAAAGAGATTTACCATTGCATATCACTGTTTCTAGAAATTCTTGGATTTTAACGGTGTTACTTCCTATAGAGAAGTTTCATAGTCTTTTTTCAGCAGAGGCAAACTTTATCACTTTTTTAAGTGACGAAAATAAAGACCGAAAGTATTATAAGGAGACACACATTTCTCCTTCTATGGCAGTTGTGCTTAACCAATTGATGAATTACAACCTTCATCCCTCTGTTAAACCTTTATATTTTAAAGGCAAGGCATATGAGCTGCTTAGTTTGTATTTTAATAGACCGGCAGACTTAGATATAGAACAGTGTCCTTTCTTAGCAGACGAAGATAATGTGGTGAAGATAAAAAGAGCAAAACAAATTGTTATTAATAATATGGCAGAACCTCCAACATTGCAAGAGCTTGCAGATGAAATAAACTTGCCAATAAATAAGCTCAAAGAAGGCTTTAAGCAAATTTATGGGGATTCAGTTTTTAGTTTTTTATTTGATTATAAAATGGAAGTGGCTCGTCAACTATTAGCTACCGGATCTCATAATGTTAATGAAGTAGGATTAAAAGTTGGGTATAGCGCTGCCAGTCATTTTATTTCGGCTTTTAAGAAAAAATATGGAACCACACCCAAAAAGTATTTAATGAGTCTTTCTACATAAGAAATAGAAATACTACCATAAATTTTATAGGGATTTGCTGTTTGACAGTTCATTTTAATACCAGTAATTTTGTAATAGAAAATTGAAATATGAAAAAAGGAGTACTCCTTGTTAATTTGGGATCACCAGACTCAACAGATCCTAAAGACGTAAAAAAATATTTGGATGAATTTTTAATGGATCCACGGGTTATTGATGTACCACGTTGGGCCAGAATTTTATTGGTGCGAGGTATCATTTTAAATACCAGGCCAAAAAAATCTGCTGAAGCCTATCAAAAAATTTGGTGGGATGAAGGTTCACCTTTAATTGTTATTTCAGAAAGGCTTCAGAAAAAAATTCAACAAAAAGTTACGGTTCCCGTAGCTCTAGCTATGCGATACGGAAGTATGACCTTAAAAAAAGGGCTTCAGCAATTGGTTGACCAAGATGTGGATGAGGTTTTGGTTATTCCGTTGTATCCACAATTTGCTATGGCCACGACCGAAACTATAAATGTAAAGGTTGAAGAGCTTCGTGAAGAGTTTTTTCCGCAGTTAAAAATTTCATCACTACCGGCATTTTATAACAAACCCGAATATATTGAAGTGCTTTCAAGAAGCATTTCAGAAAAACTAAAAGATGCAGATTATGATCATCTTTTATTTAGTTACCACGGTGTTCCTGAGCGTCACATAAGAAAAAGTGATATTACAAACTCTCACTGTAAAATTGACGGAACTTGCTGTATTACGCCATCAAAAGCACACAAGTTTTGTTACCGTCATCAATGTTATGAAACCACAAGGTTGGTTGCCGAAGCGTTAAATTTAAAAGAAAACAGTTATTCGGTTTCATTTCAGTCTAGACTAGGTTTTGATCCTTGGTTGCAGCCCTACACAGATAGAACTATTGAGCGTATGGGTAAATCAGGTATAAAAAAATTGGCTATAGTTACTCCTGCATTTGTAAGCGATTGTCTAGAAACACTAGAAGAAATTGCTATGGAAGGCGAAGAGATTTTTCACGAAACCGGCGGAAAAGAATTTACAACCGTACCGTGCTTAAATGACCGAGATGATTTTGCTGAACTTTTAGCGGGATGGATTGATGAATGGCGAATAGTTGATGTAGATAAAGCCATTGCCTAATTTGAAAAAGAGATAGAATGGCGTTTAAAAACCGCTCTGCCAGTCTGGGTGAAGAGCCCATAAGTAAATTACTGATAAAACAGTCTGTTCCTGCTTCGATAGGCATCTTGGTAATGTCTTTAAATATTTTGGTAGATACCATTTTTGTAGGAAACTGGATTGGCTCTATCGCAATTGCGGCAATTAATGTAGTGCTTCCGGTTTCGTTTTTTATTGCGGCTCTAGGAATGGCAATAGGTATAGGTGGTTCTTCTATCATTTCAAGAGCACTGGGCGCAAACGATAAAGAAAAAGCTTTAAAAACGTTTGGTAATCAAATCACAGTTACAATCTTGGTAACTGTAATTATGGTGATCATAGGGCTCACCTTTGCCAATGAGTTAATTCCTGCTTTTGGTGGAAAGGGTGATATTTTTGAACCCGCAAAAATCTATTATAAAATTGTTCTGTATGGTGTTCCCGTGTTGGCTCTTTCTATGATGGGAAACAATGTAATACGTGCTGAAGGTAAACCAAAAGTTGCAATGATTGCGATGATAATACCCTCAGTAGGAAATTTACTGCTCGATTACGTATTAATTAATTTGCTAGATATGGGAATGGCTGGAGCAGCTTGGGCTTCTACAGGTTCTTATGTGTTGTGTTTTCTTTATATTTTATGGTTCTTTTTAAGTGACCAATCTGAGTTACGTATTAGTTTATCACATTTTGGGTTAAATACAGCTATTTTGAAAGAAATGTCAGCACTAGGGTTTGTTACCTTGGCAAGACAGGCCGTTGTAAGTTTAACCTATTTATTGATGAATAATATTTTGTTCAACTTGGGTGGTGAGAGTTCGGTAACCATGTACGGAATTATAGGGCGTATGCTTATGTTTGCTTTATTTCCGGTTTTGGGAGTAACTCAAGGGTTTTTGCCTATTGCAGGTTATAATTATGGTGCCCATAAATACACGAGGGTACGAGAAAGTATTAATAAAGCAATAAAATATGCCGGGCTTCTTGCATTGGTAATTTTTGCGTTAATCATGACGTTTCCAGAAGCCATTGTATCTGTTTTTACTCAAGATGAGGTAATTTTATCTGAAACGCCTTCGGCCATGCGATGGGTTTTTGCTGCTATTCCTATTATAGCCATTCAATTAATAGGTTCGGCTTACTTTCAAGCTATTGGTAAAGCAACGCCAGCATTGCTGTTAACATTAACGAGACAGGGGTTTTTCTTTATTCCGTTGATATTAATTTTACCTGCTTATTTTGGCGAATTGGGTGTTTGGATTTCGTTCCCCATTGCCGACTTTTTATCAACTGTAGTTACCGGCTATTTCCTGAATCGAGAAGTTAGAAAAAGCTTGATTGAGTGATTTCATAAACCTTATTTGTACATTTGACCTATGGAATACAATTATATAAAAGCCTTGCATTTAATTTTTGTAATTACCTGGTTTGCAGGTTTGTTTTATATTGTTCGGCTTTTTGTGTATCAAATTGAAGCTTCAGAAAAACCATCTCCTGAAAAAGAAATTTTAGGAAACCAGCTTAACATAATGGCTAAACGA
This sequence comes from Marixanthomonas sp. SCSIO 43207, assembly GCF_019904255.1. Taxonomy (GTDB): domain Bacteria; phylum Bacteroidota; class Bacteroidia; order Flavobacteriales; family Flavobacteriaceae; genus Marixanthomonas. Next base: position 789,645 of record NZ_CP063203.1, on the reverse strand, counting down.
TTGTGGACCATTATAACTTGGCCTTCAGCAATTTTAGCAATTGGGTTTGCTGTCTGGTTAATCTCATTACGACCTTTTTATTTAACAGACGCTTGGATGCAAGTTAAGCTAGGCTTTGTCTTTTTATTGATTGTATATCATTTAAAATGCCACCAAATTTATAAACAACTTCAAAACGGTATTGTGAAGCATTCTTCAAACTTCATGCGATTGTTTAATGAAGGAGCAACTATCATTCTATTTGCTGTAATCTTTTTGGTAATGTTGCGCCACGCTGTTAATTGGGTTTATGGTGTTTTGGGTATTATTGCCTTTTCGGTATTACTAATGTTAGGATACAAGTTCTACAAACGCATTCGCGAAAAATAGGATATAGTTCAATTATAAAAGTTGGTGCAATTATTGTTATCTTTCGTTAACAAATAGATTTCATGAATATTTTCAGGCATTCGCTTCGTAACCGTATTTTCTTTTCCATGTTATTATTGGTGGTAGGGGCGTCAATCCTTATTGCATTGGTCACCGTGTATCAATATAGAGAAGAAGCCAAAGATTATCATCGAGACCGGTTGGAGCGTAAAGAAACTGCGATAAGAGAAAATATTAATTATGTTTTAAAAGAAACAACTTATCCTGTTGAAACTGACAAAATCCCTTTAATTTTTAAAGATGAAATCTACGAAATCAAGGAAATTCATAACCTTGAAATTTACTTATATGACCTTGATGGCAACCTTTTAAAATCTTCAAAAGCATCCTTTTTAAAAGATACCTCAAATCAAAAAATGCCAAAGTATGCACTGCAAGCACTTCGCAATTCATCAAATAAGCATTACGTTAAAAACTTTACCGAAGACGGCCAAGAATATCAATCTTCCTATTCATTTATAACCGATAATTATTTTAAGCCCTTAGCAATTTTAAACCTACCGTATATAGAAGACGATGGCTTTATAAAAAAAGAACTAAAACAAAATTTAACCCGTTTGGGAATGGCCTATTTTCTCATGCTGTTAATAGCAATTGCCTTGGCCTATTTTCTTTCAAAATACATAACACGTTCCTTAAATACCATTAGTGAAAAGATTACAGAAACCCGTTTAAACAAACGCAACAAAAAAATATTAATAAACACAACCACCGATGAAATCTCAACGTTGGTAAATGCCTACAACGGGATGATCGATGAGCTAGAAAACAGTGCTGCACAACTAGCAACCAGTGAACGTGAGGCAGCTTGGCGCGAGATGGCAAAACAAGTAGCTCATGAGATTAAAAACCCATTAACACCAATGCGCCTAACAGTGCAAAGCTTTCAGCGTAAATTTGACCAGAACGATCCGGACATTAAAAATAGGCTTGATGAATACAGTAAAACGCTTATTCAACAAATAGACACAATGAGTTCTATTGCCGAAGCCTTTTCAAATTATGCAAAAATGCCGGCTCAACAAGATGAAACACTCAATGTAGTCAAAATAACAAAACTAGCACTCGATATTTTTAATGAAGATTATATAGAATTTTCTTCCGAAGAAGATGAAATTATTGCAAAATTTGACCGCACTCAGTTAATACGCGTAATTACCAATCTAGTTAAAAACGGAATTCAAGCCATTGAACAAGAAAAGCCAGAAAATCCTTTAATAAAGGTAACTGTATCTTCTGAAGAAAAATATGTTTCAATTCGTATTGCAGATAACGGTACAGGCATTTCTGAAACCAATAAAGCAAAAATATTTGAACCTAAATTTACGACAAAATCCAGCGGAATGGGTCTTGGTCTCGCTATGGTAAAAAACATTGTTGAAACCTACAACGGAACCATAGATTTAGACTCAGAAGAAGGAAAAGGAGCCACATTTACAGTTCGCTTTTTGAGACAATTATAGGCATTTTCGTATTTTTGTTACAACAAAAAACTGAAAACTAAGCTATGGAATTAAATAATGTACGTTACAGTCACGATAATGGTATTACGACTATAACCATAAACAGACCAAAAAAACTAAACGCTCTTAATCAAGAAACAATACAAGAACTACATCAAGCTTTCAAAAAAGCAGATGAAGACTTCAACACACGTGTAATTTTGGTTACAGGAAGTGGTGAGAAAGCATTTATTGCAGGAGCCGATATAAGTGAATTTGCAGATTACTCTGTTGTTCAAGGGGAACAACTAGCAGCAAAAGGCCACGCAAAATTATTTGACTTTGTCGCCCATCTAGCCACTCCCGTTATAGCAGTAATAAATGGATTTGCATTAGGTGGCGGTCTAGAATTGGCTATGGCAGCTCATTTTCGTATAGCAAGTGATAATGCCAAAATGGGATTACCAGAAGTGTCTCTAGGAGTTATTCCGGGTTATGGAGGTACACAACGCTTACCACAATTGGTAGGAAAAGGTAGAGCTATGGAATTAATTATGACAGCCGGAATGATTGATGCTGCTCAAGCCTTAGAATATGGATTGGTAAATCACGTAACTTCACAAGAAGAATTAATTGAATTGGCTGAAAAATTAGCCGGAAAAATTATGAAAAACTCTTCAGTGGCTATTTCTTCTGCAATAACAGCAGTTAATGCAGGTTTTGAAGCTGGTGAAAATGGTTTTGAAACTGAAATCACAGAATTTGGTAAATGTTTTGGTACAGCCGATTTTAAAGAAGGTACTAGTGCATTTTTAGATAAAAGAAAACCTAAATTTCCAGGACAATAGATTATGAGATATTTCAATAAACTAAAAATTGTAGTAGTACTTTGCTTGGTAAGCTTTACACTACCTGCTCAAGAGCAAGCCAAACCTTTTTTTGAAAATGGAGAAGCTCAAATAGTACCTGCTTTTAATAATCCTAGTGAATGGATTAGAGAAGATTTATGGGTAGAAACAAGTTTTGATACAGACGGTGATAACAAACCCGATAGAATGCATGTAGATGTAACAAGACCCAAACAAACTGAAACCGATGGATTAAAACTTCCGGTTGTTTATGAGACAAGTCCTTACTACGCTGGTGTAGCACCAAATGTGGAAGGTGCCTTTCACGATGTGTATCACGAACTAGGCGGAGCTCCTGAAAAAGGAATTGTTCATCCTAGTGTAACCCGAAGAGGAAAAAGACCAATCATTTCAAATTCGCAAGTGAATACTTGGGTGCCGAGAGGCTATATTGTAGTACATTCGTCTTCACCAGGTACAGGTCTTTCACAAGGATCTCCTACCGTTGGAGGTACAAACGAAACCTTAGCACCAAAAGCTGTAATTGATTGGTTAAATGGACGCGCTAAAGGATACAAAACTCCAGAAGGAAATGAGGAAGTAAAAGCATACTGGAGTACAGGAAAAGTAGGTATGACCGGAACCTCATACAACGGAACTCTACCTCTTGCTGCTGCCACTACAGGAGTTGATGGTCTTGAGGCAATTATACCAGTAGCACCAAATACCTCCTATTATCATTATTATCGATCAAACGGATTGGTACGTTCACCCGGAGGCTACTTAGGAGAAGATGTAGACGTACTTTATGACTTTATTCATAGCGGTGATGAGTCAAAACGCGCCTATGCAGATTCTGTATATCGTGATACCGAAATTAAAAACGGTATTGATAGAAAAACAGGTGATTATAATGATTTTTGGGCAGGAAGAGATTATTTAAACCAAATGAAGCCAATGAAAGCGGCATTGTTTATGTCTCATGGGTTTAATGACTGGAACGTAATGCCAGAGCATAGCTATAGAATTTATAAAGCTGCTGAAGAAAAAGGACTTCCTGTAAAAATATACTATCATCAAAAAGGACACGGAGGACCGCCACCTATTTCTATGATGAATAAGTGGTTTACAAAATATCTCTTCGGAATAGATAATGGAATAGAAAAAGGGCCAAAAGCGTGGATTGTTCGTGAAGACGATCCTAATAGTAAACCAACTTCTTACGCAAATTACCCAAATCCTGATGCCAAAGATGTAACGCTTTATTTGAAAAAAGACGGTCTTAAAAAAGGAACTTTAACTTCTCAAAAAGTAAAAAATCAAGGAACACAAACCTTTATTGATAATCACAAAATTTCGGGAGATTCTTTAGCTCAATTAGCAAATTCAAGTAATAGACTTTTATTTGTAACTCCAACGTTAAAAGAAGATCTTCATCTTTCAGGATTATCAACTGTAAAAGTTAATTTGGCTAGTAGTAAGCCTGCGGCCAATCTTTCTGTATGGATGGTTTCTTTACCTTGGAATAGATCTAGCGATGCAAAAATAACAGATAATATAATAACACGTGGTTGGGCAGATCCACAAAACCACAAATCGCTTACAGAAAGCAAACCCCTTAAACCCGGTAAGTTTTATGAAGTAACATTTGACCTTAATCCAGATGATCAAATAATTCCGGCTGGGCAACAAATAGGATTAATGATTTTTTCAAGTGATAATAAATTCACTTTATTACCAGAACCAGGAACCGAACTAACCATCGACCTTGATAAAACAAGTATTGACATACCGGTAGTAGGTGGGAAAAAAGCATTTGAAAAAGCTACAAAATAGGAATTAATCCAAATAACTAGGAAAAATTCCAAATTAATAACTAACTTTGAAGTAATTATTTGCTTCAAAGTTTTTTTTATGTCCCATTCCCAAAAACATATCAAAGGTCGCGGTGCGCAAAAGCAAGTTCATAACCGGTTTTTTGATTTGAGCCACGAACTTCGGGATGACTTTTTAAATTACTGCGAAGCTGAAGGCGAAGCAGCAGATAGCAATACAACTAAGTATATTGATGTTTTTCCCAAAACCTTTGTAAATAAAGTTGACAGTCCAGATGTAGGAATGGGTTTTTCTGCAAACCCTTATCAAGGCTGCGAACATGGATGCGTATACTGTTACGCTCGCAATAGTCACGAATATTGGGGGTATGGTGCCGGTCTCGATTTTGAAAGAACAATATTAGTAAAAAAAAATGCATCCCAACTTTTAGAGAAAAAAATAACAGGCAAGTCTTGGGAGCCCAACCCAATTGTCTTTAGCGGAAATACAGACTGCTATCAGCCAATAGAACGTAAACTACAGATTACTAGAAGTTGCTTAGAAGTGATGCTGAAGTGGAAACACCCAACCGGAATTATCACCAAAAACGCTTTACTTTTACGCGACTTAGATATTTTGAAAGAGATGGCAAAACTGAATATCATCTCAGTAAACATTTCAATAACATCCCTTTCAGAAAAAACTCGTCGATTACTAGAGCCCAGAACGGCGAGTATCAAACAACGGTTAAAAGCAGTTAAAGTACTTTCAGAAAATGGAATTCCTGTTAGAGTGATGATGGCTCCAATTATTCCATCATTAAATAGTCACGAGATTCTTCCTTTAGTGAAAAAAGTTTCAGAATTGGGTGCTAAAGATGTATCCTACACAATCGTAAGGTTGAACGGTCAAATAGCCACTATTTTTGAAGATTGGGCCAGAAAAACCATTCCGCATCGAGCTGATAGAATTCTCAATCAAATAGCCGAATGTCACGGTGGCACATTAAACGATAGCCAATGGGGTAGACGCATGCGTGGGGAAGGGACGATAGCCCAACAAGTTAAAAACACCATGTTAATTGCAAAAAACAAGTATTTAAAAAATGTTGAAATGCCACCTTTAGATACGAAACATTATTTAGACCTAAAAAATCCTCAAATGCGGTTATTTTAATTAGTAACTTTGAAGCGTTGTATGTAAGGCTTTTACTCTACTAATTTTCTTATGGCTTTTATTAAAAAACACCTTTTTTTTAGCTTCATTTTATTTTGTTCCTTGCTTTTTGCGCAAGAGCAGACAGATTATTCACAGTTACCTTTTGATGATATTAGAGATTCTATCAATACACATATTTATTCTAATCTGCCTAAAGCTGTCAAAGCATCAAACGCGTATATTAATAAAGCCAAAAAAGAGAAAGATAAGCGAAAAGAATGGCTGGGTATAGAAGCACTTGGCAACAGTTATCTTAACCATAGAGAGTTAGATAATTCTCAAGAACAGTTTGAAAAAGCTTTACAGTTTGCTGAAGAAAACGAATTTGACGAGTTTATAATCCGATCATATATTCTAGGAGCACAAATTCAATTAGGGGCACCAAACGCTTCAAAAGCATTGGCGTATTTAAATAAAGCACTTGCTCATGCTGAAAAAACAAATAACGACTACTGGAAGGAAAATGTATTAATGTTTATCTCCAGTATTTTGCAAATGTCTGGAGAGGCTGAAAAGGCTATTGAAATAAAAAAAAGCTCAATCAAGCACTACAAAAACAAGCCTTTAGACTCTACTTTTACTGAAGAAAGGAAAAATGACATGCTTTTATATAGTTATTCTGTTTTGTCAAATGCCTATCTAAAAGTTGATCAAGTAGATTCTGCAAAGCAGTATGTTGCTTTAATGGATAACTTAATTTCTGAAAAAGATAGTTGTAAACTGCGAACGCTCTTAAACGCAAGGGCAGAGATTTATTTTTATGAAAAGAAGTATGTCTCTGCTAAGGAAAATTTCAGAAAAGCATCTCAGTTATGCAATATTGATATGCCTCTAATGGATTTGCAAATTACCTATGACTTAGGAAAAGTTGCTCACGGACAAGGTAATTTTCAAGAAGCAATAAATCTATTTCAAAGAGGTTTAGACAATTATGAAGTTACCCCTGCCGAAGAGGGCTATATGGACGATTATTACAAGCTTTTAGCAGATTCATATAAAGAGACAGGCGATTTTGAACGTGCTAACTATTATTTTGAGAAATATATAACCTCAACTTCAGAGTTTAATAAAATAAAAAATGATATAAAAGAATCTACTAGAGCTCAGGAGATTAAGGAGTTTAGAAATGAACTAGAATCATTAGAGTCTGAAAAAAATAAAAAAGAAACTTATTTAAACTATCTGTTTTTAGGAGCTTCAGTTATCATTTTAATATTGCTGTTTTTCTTGCTTCGGTTTTACAAAACCAAAAAAGAAAATGAAGCTAAATTTGAAACCTTACTTGCTAAAATTAATATAGCTGAAAAGCCTGAGGACATCATTGATACTAAAGACGAAGACCTGGACGAAAAAAATACAACTGATGTGCCCGAAGAAACCAAACAACAAATACTCGACGGATTAAAAAAACTTGAAAATCAAGAATATTTTCTAAAACAAGATTGCAACTCATACAATGTTGCCAAAAAGATTAACACCAATACATCATATCTTTCTAAAGTGATTAATTCACACTTCGGAAAAAACTTCAACACATACATTAATGACCTTCGTATTAATTACACCATTGTTCGTTTAAAAAATGATGTTATTTTTAGGTCGTATTCTATTCAAGCCATTGCTGAAGAAGTAGGGTATAAATCGGCAGATTCATTTACCAAATACTTTAAAAGAGACACGGGCTTAAACCCTTCTTTCTACATCAAAGAATTAAAAAATATTACTTAAAAACACTGTTTGAACCCTAAATTTATAAAAATAGGGTTGGTGTGTTTTTACTCCATAAAATTTGATAAAACCAGTTCAATTCCTTTATAAAACAAGGTTTAAGCGCTTTTATAGCTACCCTATTTTTCTAAAACTGGGCAACCCTCCTTTTTAATATTGTATAAAGCACCGCATATTTGTTTTGTCAATAAGCACAACCTAAAAGCGAATTTTTAAATACAATTATGAAAAGCAAAACTAACATTCGAATAAAAGCAATAAAATTCGCTATTGGAATTGTGACAGGAATTTTAATTTATTTAATCGTAAAACTAATCTTTTAAAAATAGATATTATGACAACACTAGTAAAGTTCTCAATTGGGCTAGTTATGCTTCTTCTAGGAGTTTCAACAACCGCTCAAAAATTAAACGGATCCTACAGCGGCACCTTAGATGTGCAAGGTATGCAAATGGAACTGATAGTTAACATTACACCTAATGAAGATGGATATGATGCAACACTAGATGTTCCTGCTCAAGGAGCATCGGGAATCGAACTCGATTCGGTAGTTTTGCAGGACGAAACCGTGACAATTAAATCTGCCAAACTGCAAATGACCTATATTGGAACTTTGACTGAAAATGGCATAAAAGGAACATACAAACAAATGGGACAAGAATATCCGCTAACGTTTAATAAAACTGTAAAAACAAAGCCGGGAAACACAGCATTACCCTCAACTGATGCTGAGTTAGACAAACTCGCAGCAAAAGAAACAGGTGATTATAAATACTCTGTAGAAGATTATTTTACAACTCCAGAAGCCTCTTCGTTTAAGCTTTCTCCTAACGGAAAATACATCGCATACATGAAGCGTAGAAAATCTGGGGAGCGTGACTTGTATTTAAAAGAAACCGAAACACAGAAAGAAACGCTTTTGAAAAAGCAAGAAGAAGATTTAATTCGTGGGTTTTCTTGGGCAAATAACGACCGTATTTTATACCTCCAAGATAAAGGCGGTGATGAAAATTATCACGTGTATGGTGTAGATGTTACAGGTGAAAACAATAAAGAGCTAACACCTTTTGAAGGTGTAAGGGTCAATATTATCGAAAGTTTAAAAGAAGACGAAGACCATGTGATTGTGCAGATGAATAAAGACAACCTGCAACAAGAAGAGCCATACCGACTCAACATTAACACTGGAGAAGTAACAAAACTGTACACTGTGCAAGCAGGTGACCCACCAGTTGCAGGGTATAACTTTGATCGCAAAGGAAATTTACGAGCAATTAATCGCATTGTAGATGGTGTAAAAACCGAATTGTTATACAAGATTGATGGAGAATTTAAGCAAGTTAAACTTACTGAATTTGGTGATACGTTTGGTATTTCTACTTTTAATCCGAATACCGAAAACCCAGATATTGCTTATGTAATCTCTAATCTTGATGGTGATAAGATAGAAATTCAACTGTACGATTTAAAGAAAGACAAAAAAATTAAAACAGTTTTCAGTAACGATACATTTGATGTATCTGGCATGTCACTTTCCAGAAAACGTAATTATGAAATAGATTACTTCAGCTACACGGGTGAAAAAGCTGTAATTAAGCCTGTAAGTGATACCTATAAAAAAGTCTACACACGGTTACAAAAAGAGTTTGGTGACAAGCAGTTTTTTACCGTTGGAAGAACGGATGATGAGTCTAAATATATGGTAGCCGTTACTAGTGATAAAATAGTTGGTGAATATTATTTATATGACGTAAAAAAAGACAACGTAACCTTATTGTACAAATTACTGCCACAGCTAAAAGCTGAAGACATGGCTAGTATGAAGCCTATTACTTTTAAGAGTCGTGATGGTCTTACTATTCATGGGTACATTACACTGCCTAATAACTATAAAAAAGGACAAAGAGTACCGTTAATTGTAAATCCTCACGGAGGTCCACAAGGTATTCGTGACAATTGGGGTTTTAATCCTGAAGCACAGTTATTTGCAAGTCGCGGCTATGCAACGTTACATGTAAACTTTAGAGTATCTGGCGGGTACGGAAAAGAATTTTTAAAAGCAGGTTTTGGACAAATAGGTCGTAAAGCAATGGATGATGTAGAAGATGGTGTTGATTACGTGATTGAACAGGGTTATGTAGATAAAGATCGAGTAGCAATTTATGGTGGAAGCCATGGAGGTTATGCTGTATTACGCGGTATGACAAAAACGCCAGACAAATATGCTTGTGGTGTAGACTATGTAGGGGTAAGTAATTTAAATACCTTTATGAATGCCATTCCTCCATACTGGGAAAAATACAGAGAGTTGTTGTATAAAATCTGGTACAACCCTAATATTCCGGAAGAAAAAGCTATAATGGACGAAATTTCACCTGCATTGCATGTAGAAAAAATTAAAAAACCATTATTTGTGGTGCAAGGGGCAAACGATCCGCGTGTAAATATTGATGAAGCAGACCAAATTGTGGAAAGTCTTAGAGAAAAAGGCGTAGAAGTTCCTTATATGGTAAAATATGATGAGGGCCACGGATTTGGTAAAGAAGAAAATAGATTGGATCTTTATAAAGCAATGATGGGCTTTTTTGCAGAGCATCTTAAAGTTGAAAAAACAACTCCTGTAAAAGGATAAACAATTAACCTTTAATGATATATTAATGCCGGTACTTTTGTATCGGCATTATTTTTTGCCTTCCCATTCCGCATAAAACTGTTGTAGAAAAGTCTTCATAAATACATGCCTTTCTGCTGCAATACGTTTACCGGTTTCGGTATTCATCCTATCCTTTAAAAGCAATAATTTTTCATAAAAGTGATTGATCGTAGGTGCATTTGATGCTTTGTAGGCTTCGGGAGACATAGTTGCGTTTGGTTTTATTTCAGGATTATAAATGGTTCTGTTTTTAAAACCGCCATAATTGAAAGTACGAGCAATACCAATGGCTCCTAGCGCATCTAGTCTATCTGCATCTTGAACAATGTCTAGCTCTTTTGAGTGAAATTTTTGAGTTGTATTTCCGCCCTTAAATGAAATGTTCTTGATAATTTGCACTATGTGCTGGATGGTGGTACTAGAAACATTTTCTGAAATTAGAAATTCAGTTGCTTTTTTTGGGCCAATAGTTTCATCTCCATCATGAAACTTAGAGTCGGCAATATCGTGTAACAACGCTCCCAGTGCAACAACTAGATGATTAGCTTCCTCTGTTTTTAAAATATGCATCGCGTTTTTATACACACGCTCAATATGAAACCAATCGTGTCCACCTTCGGCATTTTTTAATTCTTTTTTTACAAAAGTGATGGTTTTATCAATTAGTAATTCTGAAGATAATGAGGTCATGATTCTATTTTCAAATGTGTATTTTTTCAGCGTTATTACAATAAAAGCTTAAATCTTATGACTGTTTTATATTGAAATACTTGATTTTACTTGTTTTTCAACTTCATCAATTAATTCCTCAGGGTTGTAGTCTGATACTTTTAGAGAAGCGTGAACAACTAACTGTAGGCGCACACCTAATGGAAGTGGAAACATACCTTTGTTTTGTAGTTTCCAAGAATTACTTATGCTTACCGGTAAAATATATGCATCTGGCGCTTTTTTAATCAAGGTTAACAAACCGGTTTTTCTGAAAGGTTTTGGGGTACCGTCTTTACTGCGTGTGCCTTCAGGAAAAATAACAACACTTCGGTTATGTTTTGAAACGTATTTGGCAATTTTAATGATTTCTCCCGTAGCTTGTCTGGGATTTTTACGATCTATTAATACGCTTCCGCCGTGCTTTAAGTTATACGAAATTGAAGGAATACCTTTCCCTAATTCAATTTTTGAAATAAACTTGGGGTGATATTTCCGTAAATACCAAATTATAGGCGGTATATCCCACATACTTTGGTGGTTTGAAACAATAATTATAGGAACATTATTAGGGATGCTGCTATTTATGGTAACATTAAATGAAGTACCAACAATATTTAAACATCGTAAAATAAACCAATTAAAATAATCAACACTTTTTTTATGAGCTTCATACCCAAAAACATTAAGGCAAAACCACTGTATAGGATGAAATACAATTAAGTTTAATCCAAAGAAAAGATAAAAAATAACCGAAAGTGGATAGCTCAATATTTTGGCGAGTAACTTCATAGTTTGTCAAAAGTAAAAAACCGTTTTCTATTATTTCAGAAAACGGTTTTATAAATTTATTTTTTAAGCTGAATCAAGGCTTAGCAGTGCTCGTCATAGGCACCTTTAAGATTTTCGGCAATCATGTCTGCCGGGCGACCTTCAATGTGATGACGTTCTAGCATGTGTACCAATTCTCCATTTTTAAATAACGCCATAGAAGGTGAACTTGGCGGAAATGGTACCATTTGTGCTCTGGCTGCATCAACAGCTTCACGATCTACACCTGCAAATACAGTAACAAGATTATCAGGTTTTTTTGCGTTTTGAAGCGACATACGAGCTCCAGGACGAGCGTTTGCAGCAGCACATCCACAAACCGAATTTACCACAACCAAAGTGGTTCCTTCTTTCTGTAAAGCTTGGTTAACTTCTTCTTCAGTAAATAATTCAGAAAAACCAATATTGGTAAGGTCTTCTCTCATTGGTTTTACTAATTCTGGTGGATACATAATATATTCAATTTAAGTGTGTAACAATTTTTTTACAAAGATAACTAATTTTTAACTGCTTAAAGATTAACAGCTATAAAGTAATGTTATAGATATCAACCTAAGTTTCATTATATCAAACTATATGAAATGGTTATCTTTGGTCGCAATTTTTAAAAGAAATTACAAAAAGTATGATTCGTTGGTTTGCTGCCTTTATTGGGTATATGGTTTACCGTTTTCCGGGAGCTATAGTAGGTTTTTTTATAGGCAGTTTATTAGATAATTATTTTGGTGGAAATAAATCACGAGGTGGTTTTCAAGGCACATTTCAGCAAAGAAATCAACGTGTTACCCCTGCAGATTTTGAGCTCAACTTGCTGTCATTAGCTTCATTGGTGATTAAAGCAGATGGAAAAGTAAGTCAACAAGAGCTTGATTACGTGAGGCAATATTTTGTGCAAGCTTATGGAAGGGAACGGGCTAATGCAACCTTTAGGACCTTTAATGAGGTTATAAAAAAACAACAAATTTCGGCGGCTAATATTGGCACCATGTTTAGGCAGCGTATGCGGTATGAGTCTAGACTTCAGGTGATTCACTTTTTGTTCAGTATTGCCAATGCAGATGGTAGTGTGAGTGAAGCTGAAGTACGCAAAATACATGAAATTTCAAGGTATCTAGGTGTGAGTCCGCGTGATTTTGAGAGTATTAAAGCGATGTTCTTTAAAAACCCGGATAGTGCTTATAAGATTTTAGAAATTGACCGTACAGCTACAGATGCCGAAATTAAAAAGGCGTACCGTACCATGGCAAAAAAATACCATCCCGATAAACTACAGCATATGGATGAAGCATATAGAAAAGGCGCTGAAGATAAATTCAGAAAAGTTCAAGATGCGTATGAACAGCTTCAGAAAGAACGGGGGTTTTAAGCCAGCCTTTTTTGCTCATCTATAAGGCTTTAAGAAGTTGTTTTGAAGTGTTATACTCAAAAATACGAGTGCGTACAGTAAAATCCTGGTTCAAAATAATCATTGCCGGTAACGAAAATGGTTTGTTTTCTCTAGATGCAAACAATAGCGGTATTTGATGCACTCCATTGCGTTGTGTTTGAGCTTGTATGTTGCTGAATGTCATTCCGTCAAAAAATATAGTATCTGTTGTTTCTACATTCATTTCAACGGCATAATAATCATTATTTAGTTTCTGAATGATTTCTTCTTTTTTAAAGACAACTCGTTCCATTTTTTTGCAATACACACACCAGTCTGCGTGAAAAAATAAGAATACAGGTTTTGGGTTTTTGTTAAATGATTCTTCAAGTTCTGACCAATTTTTCCAATGTATGCCGTCGTTTTCTTGAGCCTGAATTGAAGAATCAAGTACACCTGCAAATACAAATAATATGAAGTAAATTACCTTTTTCATAAGTTATTTTAAAAATCGCCAAACCTTAATCCTATAAAAAATGTTCTAGGCATATTTGGGCCATAAACATAATCTGAATCTCGCATTGCACCCGAATCAAAATCATCTTGATAGCTATTAAAAATATTTTGAATACCACCGCTTAACTCGACGTGAAAATTTTCTTTTAAATCAAAATGATATGTAAGTTTACTGGTTACATCAAAAAAAGATTCTGTGTCTACCAAGTCGATAAAACCGGAGTCATTTATTACTCTAGGAGCAATCATCGAGCCAGTAAATGTGCCGGTTACATCAAGCTTAAAGGCATCATTTATTTGCCAATTAGAGTTTAAGAAACCGTAGGAGTTTGGAGATCGCACAAATTCATCTGTACTTACATCTTGTTCCCCTTCAGAAGTGTCATCGGCTTCAAAAAGTACTTGGTTTTGATCATATCTTGATCTTTGAATGGTTCCTCCTAATTGAAAAAATAAATTTGAACTGGGAGAAATAGAAACTTCAAAATTTGCGCCCATAACTTTGGCTCCTGATCCATTGCGGGATTCTTCCAAGATAGATCCGTTTGGTAATGAGTTTCCGGTATTTACCAAAGTAAAAGGATTTTCTAATGTTGTATAAAACCCTTCAATCAATAAATTTGTTTGAACTTTATTAAAGTCTTTTGTGAAATTTAAAGAAGCTGTAAATGCATTTGAAAATTCACTTTCTAGTTCATCTGAAAGTATCACAAACCGCTGTTCGCCACCTACAGAAGATATATGCAAATCTTCATTAAAAGCTTGTGGAGCGCGGAATCCTCTTGCATATCCTCCTCTAAATTGTAACGCGTCTGTAAAATTATATAAAATGGTAAATCGAGGACTTAATACAGTTTGCTCAACATTTGACTGTCGTATAATATTTTGAATTGAATAGAAACCATCAACATCAACATGATCTAGGCGAGCGCCTATAAGTGCTGTAAAGTCTTTGATTAATTTCCACTCATATTGAGCGTAAAAACCAAAGTTATTTACCTTTTGATCGATTAATCTATTATAACCCGTAATAGCATCTTGTGTGTCATTTAGCTGATATTCAATTCCAGTGGTAAGAACGTCTTTATTATCAAAATTATGACTGTATTTACTGCCGGCAACAATTGCCAAATCTTTAGTATTTCCGAATGAATTATTTGCAGCAATAGAGTCTGCAGCGGTACGACCTCCGCCTAAACCGCCATAATAGCTTTCTCGGTCTGTATGTTGTAGAGAAGTATATGCTTCAATTGAGTTTTTATAGTCATCATCATGCCATTGATAATCGGCTCCAGTAAAAATAGTATTGTGATCTAGCTCTTCGGTAATATCTGTAAATTGCGGCGCTAGATCTAGACGGTCACCACCTCTTCTATATTCTCGTATAGCTGTAAAGTCTATCCCAATCTTACTATTATCATTAGGTTTTAAGAATGCTTTTGTTCCCAAAGAGTTGTTTTGCAGTTCGGTTATTTCAGTAAAACCATCATCATTTGCATCATAGGCGTCTCTATTTCTATAAATACCATAAATTGTAATTCCGGAAGATAAATCTTCACTTACCAGTGAGCCGTTAATATTAATAGTTCTATCTGTAGATTTTTCATCAATTACTGCTACGTTTGAGTTTATTTCCCAGGTGTTTATAACAGGTTCTTTAGTAATTACATTTACCGTTCCTGCGATAGCATTTGACCCAAAAAGGGCAGAACCACCACTTCTTACAACTTCAACACGGTCAATAATACTCACCGGTATTTGCTCTAGTCCATAAACTCCATTAAGGGCACTAAAAACAGGTTTACTGTTTACCAAAACTTGTGTGTATTGTCCTTCCAGACCGTTTAATCTCACTTGTGTAAAACCACAGTTTTGGCAGTTGGTTTCGGTTCGAACTCCGGGTTGGTAATTAAGACCGTCTGCTAGTGATATTGATTGCGTGGCTTTAAAAACTTTAGGGCTAAGTACATTGACAATAACCGGAGCTTCTCTTTTCGGAATTTGATTTCTAGTAGCACTTACAACAACTTCTTCTAGACCAAATGTGTCTTCAGAAAGCGAAAAGTTAATTGTTTTGTTTTCTCCCAGCACTACCGTTATCGTTTTCTTTTGAGTTTTAAACCCTTGTGATTGAGCTATAATGGTAAAAGTACCCTCAGTAATATCTAATGTAAACGAGCCATTTTCATCTGCATTGGTTCCTTTCCCATTTTGTACATAGATACTGCTGAAAGGGATAGGATTACCATTTGATGTAACGGTGCCAGAGATAGAAGATCTTTGAGTTTGAGCAGTTACAAAACCTATCGAAAGTAAGCAAATAAATAGTAAGGACTTTAGTTTCATTATTAGATGTTGTTAATTTAATTTTGTGCAAATCTAAAATATTTATTTAGATAGACCTAAAATATTGTTTATTAAATTTAAAAATGTATTTTTGTCTTATGAAATACAGCCTTTCTGAAGAAAATTACCTTAAAGCAATCTACCATTTGGAAAAGATTGCTGCTACCGGAGTAGCAACAAATGCTATTGCTGAACAGATGGAAACTAAACCGTCATCAGTAACCGATATGATTAAACGACTTTCTGATAAAGAGTTGGTTAATTATGTTAAGTATCAAGGGGTCACTCTTACTGAAAATGGGAAAAAGACTGCTTTAACGATTATTCGCAAGCACCGTCTTTGGGAGGTTTTCTTAGTAGATAAGTTAAACTTTCATTGGGATGAGGTTCATGAAATTGCAGAACAACTAGAACATATTCATTCAGAAGAATTAATTACTCGATTGGATAAA
Organism: Marixanthomonas sp. SCSIO 43207; assembly: GCF_019904255.1. Lineage (GTDB taxonomy): Bacteria > Bacteroidota > Bacteroidia > Flavobacteriales > Flavobacteriaceae > Marixanthomonas. Next base: position 773,293 of record NZ_CP063203.1, on the reverse strand, counting down.
TTTTTAGGCGAGCCTGATTTTGATCCACACGGAGACCCAATCCCAGATAAAGATGGAAATATAAAGCGAACCGAAAAGAAGTTGTTGTCAGACTTAGACAAAAATCAAGGAGGCGTTTGTGTAGGTGTTAAAGAATCTAGTCCTGAGTTTTTACAGTATTTAGATAAGAAAAAAATTACAATTGGTACAAAAATCAAAGTTCTAGGAAAAGAGTTTTTTGATGGCTCGATGGTTATTTTGGTAGGAAAAGATCAATATTTCATATCAAAAAAAACAGCAGAAAATTTATACGTTCAAACCAACTAGTATATGGATAGCATTATAGAATATTTTGAATCAATAGACCCTATTTCGGCAGCATTTTACGCCACATTATTTACTTGGGGGCTTACAGGTCTTGGAGCATCATTAGTGTTTTTCTTTAAAGGGATGAACCGAAAACTCTTTGACGGTATGCTTGGTTTTACCGGTGGGGTTATGGTGGCAGCGAGTTTTTGGAGCTTACTGGCTCCGGGGATTGAAATGAGTAATGGTGAAGGATTTGAAAAAACAATTCCTGCCATTGTTGGTTTTGGTTTTGGAGCTCTTTTCATCTTCGTACTGGATAAAATTCTGCCTCACCTTCATATTAATTTCAGAAAAAGTGAAGCTGAAGGAATTAAAACACCTTGGCACCGTTCTGTATTATTAACACTTGCAATTACAATGCACAACATTCCTGAAGGTCTTGCTATTGGTGTTCTTTTTGGCGGAGCAGCAATGGGTTTTGATGGTGCCAGTATTACAGGTGCAGTTGCTTTGGCTATGGGTATAGGGTTACAAAACTTCCCTGAAGGTTTTGCTGTTGCTATGCCGCTTAGAGGACAAGGAATGAGCCGTTGGAAATCATTTAATTTCGGCCATCTTTCTGCTGCAGTTGAGCCTCTAGCTGCAATATTAGGTGCCTGGGCAGTACTTACGTTTGAACCTATTTTACCTTATGCATTATGTTTTGCTGCAGGTGCGATGATTTTTGTTGTTGTAGAAGAAGTTGTACCCGAAAGTCAACGAGGTAACAATACCGATATCGCTACTTTAGGCTTCATTGGCGGGTTTATGGTGATGATGACTTTAGATGTAGGACTAGGGTAATTTTTTTGATTGATATTTTTATACCTTTAAAGTTGAAAAATATATTGTATGAAAAAGTTACTTTTAGTTTTTACACTATTAATTACCACATTGGTATTTGGTCAACAAAATGAAGAGCCAATTCAAGTACCAAAAATAGCTACAAAATTGCCGTTTGGTGAAACGGTTCAAACAAATGGGTACGCTATTACTTTTTCTGAAATACTAGAAGATTCTAGATGTCCTACAGAAGTTACTTGTGTTTGGGAAGGCCGTATAAAAGTTAAAGTTGTGGTTAAAAAAGAGGGCAACAAACTTGCTGAAGAAATTTTAATATTTGGTAAAACAAACCCAAAAGAAAAGAAAAATCATACTTTTTTCACTTCTTCAGAAATAAAACTGGAAGGAATAAAAGTTACACCTTATCCCAAAACTGAAGCACAAAAGAAAGAAGATGCTTATGTGTTATTGGTAGGTGTCTTTACAAATTAATGACAGCCACAATCGTTTTTACCACATTTGGTTTTTCCACCGTCAAAAGTACCCAATGTTGATTGTTTTTTTTCCATTATTGGGTTCCAAACAAATTTTTTAAGCAAGTATCCTGCTGCTAATGAAAATGTTATAATTACCAATATCGTTTGCATACTATCGTTTTAATTTTAGGGTCTTCATATTTTTTCTGTCGTAAAACGTAAATTTTCTTTACATCAAAACAGTTTTCTTTAGCTTATTTTAATAGCTGATATGCTGCCAATGCAAAAACATATGCTATTCCACTCATAATAATTAATTGCCACATAGGCCATTTCCAGCTGTTTGTTTCTCTTTTTACAATCGCCAATGTGCTCATACATTGCATGGCAAATGCATAAAAGAGTAACAGTGAAACACCACTGGCAAAATTAAATAAAGGTGTACCTAAAACCGGATTTGTTTCTGCTGCCATTCGGTTTTTAATTGTTTCTTCTTCATCGCTCCCCACACTATAAATAGTAGCAAGCGTACCAACAAAAACTTCTCTTGCTGCAAATGAACTTACAATTGCAATCCCAATTTTCCAGTCATATCCTAAAGGTCGTACAGCGGGTTCAATACCTTTACCAATAATACCTATGTATGAATTTTCAAGTTTAAAAGAAGCTATTTTAGTTTCTAGTTCTTCTTCAGAAAGGTTTTGATTGGTGTTTTGAGTAGTTACAATTTCTTCAGCGTTGTTAAAATCTCCCGGGCCATATGAAGCTAACACCCAAAGAACAATAGAGATAGCCAATATTATTTTACCAGCTCCCAGCACAAAAGACTTGGTTTTTTCTACAACCGTTATTAAGACGTTTTTTAATAACGGTATTTTATAATTGGGCATTTCAATAACAAAAAAAGAACGCCCCGGAACATTTAAAAACTTATCGAGTAACCAAGCCGAACCAATTGCTGCGCCAAAACCTATAAGGTACATAATCATTAATGTAATACCTTGAAGGCTAAAAATTCCTAAAACACGCTCATCTGGTATGACCAATGCAATGATGATTAAATAAACCGGTAATCGTGCCGAACACGTGGTAAAAGGTGTAACCAGAATAGTAATTAAACGTTCTTTCCAGCTTTCAATATTTCGGGTAGCCATAATCGCAGGAATGGCACACGCAGTTCCTGAAACTAATGGAACAACACTTTTTCCACTAAGGCCAAAGCGTCGCATAATACGATCCATTAAAAAGACCACACGACTCATATAACCTGTTTCTTCTAGAATAGAAATGAATAAAAATAAAAAAGCTATCTGCGGAATAAATATCACAATACCTCCAAGTCCCGGGATAATTCCTTCGGCAATTAAATTGGTAAAATCACCGGCAGGTAAAGATGCTTTTGCCCATTCACTCAAACTTGCAAATGTGCTATCAATAAAGTCCATCGGGTAGCTACTCCAATCAAATATAGCTTGGAAAATTAATAACAAAATCGAAAAAAAGATTACATAGCCCCATACTTTATGTGTAAGTATGCGGTCCATACGACTTCTAAAGTCTTTCGCATTTGCTGTGTCTACAGTGAGGGTCTCTTTTAAAGCGTTATTTATAAATTGATATCTAGCAATGGTTTCCTTTTGCTGAAGTCTTTTCAAATTTCCTTTTGATTCAGTTTGAAAACTTGCGACTCCCTTTAATTCTTTTCGTGTCAACGTCCCAAAATTGACATCCTGTGTAATAACCAACCAAAGTTTGTATAAATCTTGTTTAGGAAAAGCATTGCGAAGACGTTCAAAATATTCAGGAGCTATTTTTGAAGCATTTACACAAGGTTTTTTTGAAAGTAGTGAGTAATTAGTGATAAGCTCTTTTAGGTTGTCAAACCCTTCATTCTTCCGTGAACTAATAAGAGCAATTTTTGTTTCTAGTTTTTTTTCAAGTTCTTCTATTTCAATTGAAATAGCTTTTCGTTTCATTCTATCTGCCATATTAATAGCAAGAATGGTGGGTATGCCGAGGTCTTTAATTTGAGTAAAGAGAAGTAGGTTTCTTTTTAAATTCTCAACATCAGCTACTACTACTGCCACATCTGGAAAATCCTTGTCATTTTTATTTAACATTAATTCTATAACAACGTTTTCGTCTACAGAAGAGGCGTTGAGACTGTATGTTCCCGGCAGGTCAATTATGTGTGCTTTTAGGCCTCGATCAAGTTTACAAAGTCCTTGTTTTTTTTCAACGGTAATACCAGGGTAGTTTCCTACTTTTTGGTTTAATCCCGTTAATCGATTAAATACTGATGTTTTTCCGGTATTGGGGTTACCAAGTAATGCTACATTAATCTGTCTAGCCATAAACTATAATAATTCAATTTCAATAAGAGCAGCGGTTTCTTTTCTTATCGCGAGGTGGCTTCCGTTGATATTTAGATAAATAGGATCTTGAAAGGGAGCTGTTTGCACCAATGCCACTTCATTGCCAGGTAGACAACCCATTTCAAGTAATTTGAGGGGTACGCGCTCTACAGAAAATTCTTTAATAATAGCACGTTGCCCTTTTTTAAGTGTGGCGATTGTATGCATTATACTTATTTAGATTAATTTTAAACAACACAAAAATAAGGTAAATAGGTTTGTTTTGCAAGGTTTTAAAAGGATTGTACTCTCGAAAACCTTAAAAATAACCTATTCTTTTTCTAAAATTTTAATGTCTTTCATTAGTTGATCAATCGCTTCAGAATCTGTACCATCATAAAAACCGCGTATTCTTCTTTTTTTATCAACCAATACAAAATTTTCTGTGTGGATTAAATCATACTTGTTATAAGGAGTGTCTTTGGCAGCTAAGTATGACTTGCGTGCTAAATCATAGATTTCCTTTTTATCACCGGTGACCAAATTCCATTTTGAATCTATTACTCCTTTTTCTAGTGCGTATTTCTTTAGTTGAGCCACGGTGTCAATTTCTGGTGTTACTGTGTGAGATAGAAGTAACACTTCAGGGTTATTTTTAATCTTTTCTTGAATTTTTACCATATGGTCTGTCATGATAGGACAAATGGTTTGACAAGTAGTAAAAAAGAAATCGGCCACATAGATTTTATCTTTATAATCTTTTTGGGTAATAGTTTCTCCGTTTTGATTGGTTAGTGAAAAATCTGCAATTTTATGATATTTCTTAACGTGTTGAACAGTAGTATCTACAAGAGAAGCTGTAACATCATTGGGTTGATAAATGGGTAAAACTTGATCATCATCATTAATTGTATAAACATTGTATATGATAGTAATTATTATTGCCGATAATACAAGCATTACAATACCAAAAAACTTATACTTTGAGAAAAACTGAAGCATAGCGTTGCAGAATTTTTCAGCAAAATTACAGCCTAGCAAACACATTATAAAGCAGCGAGCGTTAAAGTTTTATGTCTCTTTTAGAGAAATCAGTATTAATTTTTATAAGCGGTGATAAAAGATTACTTTTGTACGCTAATTTTTAAAGTATATGAGTCCATTTGCCGTTAAAGCAATACAGCTTTTGTTAAGCTTATCTATATTAATTGTATTACATGAGTTGGGGCACTTTATCCCAGCTAAGATTTTTAAAACACGAGTAGAAAAATTCTTCCTCTTTTTTGATGTAAAATTTGCTCTTTTCAAAAAGAAAATAGGTGAAACAGTCTATGGAATTGGTTGGTTGCCACTTGGTGGTTATGTAAAAATTTCCGGGATGATTGATGAAAGCATGGATAAAGAGCAGATGGCAAAACCACCAGAGCCGTGGGAGTTTAGAAGCAAACCTGCTTGGCAACGTTTAATTATCATGCTAGGAGGTGTAACCGTTAACATCATAGTTGGTTTTGTTATATATATGGGGATATTATACTTCAACGGTACGACAATAACAACCAATGATGATTTGCCTAGAGGGTTTTCAGTTGCCGATACGTTTAAAGAAATAGGTTTTCAAGATGGCGATTATATTTTGCAAGTAAACGGAAAAGAATTTGAAGATGTTGGTTTAATCAACAAACACCTTTTTTTACGAGACGTACAAAGCATAACCGTAAAACACGCTAATGGCGATACTGAAACAATTTCAATACCTGAAGATATAGGAGAAAAAATGTTTCAGCAAGATATATTACATCCATTTAGACCTATGCGTAATGCTATTGTAGATACTGTTGTGGCAGATTATCCAGCAATTGAAGCAGGTTTTAAAAATGGCGATAGTATTGTTGCAGTTAACGGAACCCGAGTAACCCACTGGCAACAATTTACATCTATAGTAAAGGCTAATACAGATGCTGAAAGTACAATCGTGGTTTCAAGAAATAATATACTTGATACATTAAAAGTAACGCCTAATGAAGACGGTCAAATAGGTGTAAACAACTACGGAAAAGAATACCAAGGTAAAGGAACAAAGGTTACTTATGGTCTAGGTGAAAGTATTACCGGAGGAATTAAATATGGTTATAATACTCTTGAAGACTACGTAGCACAATTTAAATATGTGTTTACTGCAAAAGGAGCTACACAAGTAGGAGGTTTTGGTGCCATTGGGAGTTTATTTCCCGATACGTGGGATTGGCTAAGTTTTTGGGAAACTACAGCGTTGATTTCAATCATTCTTGCCTTTATGAATATATTGCCTATACCTGCCTTAGACGGTGGTCACGTAATGTTTTTATTATATGAAATGGTAAGCGGTCGTAAACCGGGTGATAAATTTATGGAATATGCTCAAATGGTAGGATTTTTTCTACTAATTGCCTTAGTCTTATTTGCAAACGGAAATGATATTTACCGCTGGCTTTTTCAATAAGAAAACAATGGTAAAAATTTCATTAAAAAATTTTCAGATTTGTTTTGATGAAATTAAAAATTGGGTATATTTGCATCCGCAAAAAGGATAATACCTTCCTCCATAGCTCAGTTGGTTAGAGCACCTGACTGTTAATCAGGGTGTCCTTGGTTCGAGTCCAAGTGGAGGAGCAGAAAACCTCTCTAGATTTCTAGAGAGGTTTTTTATTTCTTTATTATAACATATAGTTAGGTTTTTGGCTAATCTACAATATGTATCTTTGGCACATACTTTTAAACCTTTTTGAGCATGTACAAACACATGAATAAAATAGTAGTTGCCTTGTCTGTCGTAATTATTGGTATAGCTTTTTTATTTTATCATTTGTACAAATCTAGAATTGAACAAAAACGAGTTGCGCTAGAAGACACTCAAGAAGTTGTTGACAGTTGGGAGTTACCAAGTGTACTTGATGAAATTTCTGGAATTATTTGGGTAGAAGATAATCGTATTGCGTGCATTCAAGATGAAGTAGGAATTGTCTTTTTCTACAATTTGAAAACAAAAAAACTAGATGGTCAAATAAAATTTGGTGGTGATGGCGATTATGAAGGTATAGCGCTAGCAGGTGATGATATTTACGTTACGCGAAGCGATGGTGAAATTTTTGAAATATTAGATTACAAAGGCGAGCCTACATTTAATCAATACAACTTACCCCTTTCAGAAAAAAACAATATTGAAACCTTATTAGCAGATACTATAAACAACCAGCTTTTAATAATGGCAAAAGATCACGAACCATTTGGTAATGACGGAAGAGGAATCTATGGTTTTGACATTACAACAAAAAAATTAAAAGAAAAGCCTGTGTTGATGGTAACTGCAAAAGATTCAGATCTTAAAAAGACATTACATAAAATACGACCTTCAGATATTGCTATTCATCCCAAAACAAAAGAAATATATATATTACAAGGAACAAAACCTCGTATTTTAATCGCAAACTCAAATGGCGTTGCAACAAAAGAATACCCTTTAAACAATAAAGTTTTTTATCAGCCTGAAGGCATTACTTTTTCGCCAGATGGAACGCTATATATCTCAAATGAGGCAACAGGAGGCGTTCCTAGTATTTTAAAAGTAAAACTCAAATAGTGTTTGCAATGTATGAGTAAACAAAACACTTCTTCACAAAAAAAAGGGTACTTGCCTTTATACGCATCACTGTTTTTAATTTTTCTTGGTGTACTATTATACTTTACGGTTCCTTCTGTTGAACAATTTTTTACCGAAGCGTGGGTGGTGTTAACCAGTAATGATGAAGCAAAGATTGAAAAATGGGTTTCAGATTTTGGATGGTTAGGACCCTTAGTACTTGTTTTAGCGATGGTTGCTCAAATGTTTTTGATCATCATCCCATCGGTAGCTTTAATGGTTGTTTCGGTTTTGGCTTATGGGCCTTTTTGGGGAAGCCTGATTATTTTGGTATCTGTATTTACAGCTTCTTCAGTTGGGTATGCTGTAGGTAGTTATTTTGGAAATATAATAATTCAAAAAATCATAGGAACAAAGACTGAAAATAAAATTGAAGCTTTTATTAATGACTATGGTTTTTGGGCTGTTGTTGTTACCCGTATCAATCCTTTTTTATCGAATGACGCTATAAGCTTTGTTGCCGGAATTTTAAAAATGGGATATTGGCGATTTATTGGCGCAACGATGCTAGGTATTTCGCCATTAACATTATTTATAGCATTTATTGGTCAAAACACAGAAAGTCTTAAGACAGGATTGTTATGGGGTTCTATTGTCTGTTTATTGGCTTTTGCTGCTTATGTGTATTGGGATAAAAAGAGGTAGTTTCTTCAAAAATATGATGTACAATCTTCAAATAAATTAGCAATATTTTAACTGAAAAAAGACCTTTTCAGTCTTTAAGCCATACTTTATAAAGTACCTTTGTAAACAGGTTTTTATAGTAATGAATACCTGCATTATTTTTTTCAGAAATTAAAAAAATGCACAGATTTTCTTAATTAAAAAAGACTTATGAAAAAGAAAGAAGCTTTGACATTTGTAAATGATGTTTTGCAAAACATGCCCAACGATTGGCTTAGGCTTACAACACATCGGTTAGATATTTATGATGAACAGTTGGCCAAAACACAATTTTTAAATGAATTTGAAACGTTATTTAAGCAGAATAACACAAAAACCTCTGCACTTGAGGCTTTGCCAACGGCATATGACTATATTAGATTAGGACATCCGCTTTCCTGTATATTAGAATGGACAATTGCAAATCTACACGGTTTAAAAGCTACAAATGTGATAAGCTTTCAGTCAAATACCATCCCTGTATTGGCAATACTTCGTAAAAATGCTCTAGAAAATAAATCTACTCAAATTAATTACACAGGTGAGTTGCCAAGCTATTTTGATGCAGAAACAATCAAACGTGTGTATGGGTATGATTTTGAATTACAAAAAATTGAAAATGAAGAAGATGTTTCACAATTTGATGGTAGCACCGTTTTTCTTTCTCAAAGCAATACAATTTCAGAAATAAACCTTTCATCCAAAATTGATTTTTACATTAATCTGCATGGAACTTTAGGAAGCGTTTTAATGATCAACGGAGGTAATAATGAGCCATACGTTTCTGCAATTCAACACGTACGACGAAGAGAAACAATTGCTATGACACCAGATAATTGTCACGTTGCATTAAAAGCTCTTGTGAGCCAATCTTCATTTGAGATTACAACAACCTCGGTAGAAGAAAATAAACAACGCGTAAAAGAAATAATAAACTCTGTTACAGGAACCACATCACAACCATTAGTTGCATCTTGTGGTTTATCCATGCAGTATGCAATTATGATGGGGCTTATTGATGATGCACTTGATAATTATAAAGGAAAAGAGATTAAGTTTATTGTTCCGCCCAACTGCTATGGTGGTACAAATGATCAAGCAAGGCGTGTTGCAGCTTGTCTAGATAATGTAGAGATTGTAGACCTGCCAGTAGATGGTGATAACGATATGGTCACAAGTATTGACACCGTTTTAACCAAAATAGCTAAGGAAGACGCAGTACCCTATATAATTGCCGAAATACCTACAAATCCGAGGGTTGAGGTTCCTGATCTTCAAAAACTAAAAGAAGTTTTAAGCGCAACTCGTACCACAGTCGAAGGAAAAACAGCAATTGACCCTGTTTTTATTTTAGATCAAACCTTTTGCCCAAATGTTCAGTTTTTAGGAGAAGGTAAAACGCTTTCAAACATGAGAGCTCTTTCATACGTGAGTGGGTCTAAGTTTCCTAGTGGAGGAAAATGTACTGCCGGATATTGTGTGGTAAATGAAAAGACAGTATCGTTGATAGAAAAAATTGAAAAGCATTTAACGCTTTGTGATAATGAAGCAACCGCTCTTCAATATGAAATATTAGCTGCACAAATGCCTTCAATGAATCAACGTATTGCAGATGCTTATAAAAACACACGAGAATTTGTTAATTATATTCACGATACGTTACCAGATGCAAAAATTAATTTTGTTTCAGAAGAGTTAGCAAACGAAGGTTTTACGCCTTCAGTGTTTTCATTAGATCTTCCTACAAAAGGAAATACTGCTGAAGAGAAAGAGACCTATAAACGAGCATTAAATTTAAAACTAATCAATTTAATGATTTCTGAAATTCCTTCCGAAAGTAAATTTTGTGTGAGTTATGGCCAATTAAAGGGTTGTTACTGGACTGTTCCTGCAACGTCTACACAAGGAACAACAAAAGAAGGTGATAAAGATTATATTGTAAGAGTATCAGTCTCTGGAAATCTTGACTTGGACAAACACAAAGAAGTTTTTTCAGAATTTGTTAAACACTTATAATGCAAAAGGGAGGTTTTTTTAAACCTCCCTTTTTTTACTTCTTAATATTTTTCTTTCAAATTTGTCAACATCTTTTCTGTCATTTCATCTAGCGAATATTGATGTTGCCAGCCCCAATCATCTCGTGCTTGGCTGTCATCAATACTTTGAGGCCAACTATCGGCTATTTCTTGTCTAAAATCTGGTTCGTATGAAATTTCAAATTCCGGAATGTGTTTTTGTATGCTTTTTGAAATTTCTTCAGGATTAAAACTTATAGCAGCAAGGTTGTATGAACTTCTTATCTTAATATCTTTTTCGTCGGCTTCCATAATGCCTACAGTTGCTCTAATGGCATCTTCCATATACATCATAGGTAACGTAGTTTCAGCATTTAAAAAACAGATGTAATTTTTATGTTTTAATGCTTTATGATAAATGTCTACGGCATAATCTGTTGTTCCGCCACCTGGAAGTGTTTTGTAACTAATAATACCGGGATATCGTATGCTGCGCACATCTACACCATATTTGTTATTATAATATTCACACCAGCGCTCACCTGTTTGCTTACTTATTCCATATACTGTTGAAGGTTCCATGACGGTACGTTGCGGAGTGTCTTGTTTTGGGGTAGTTGCGCCAAAAACAGCGATACTAGATGGCCAAAAGACTTTATTTACTTTTCCTTCTTTGGCCAGATTAAGTACATTAAAAAGTGAATTCATATTTAAATTCCACGCTTTCATAGGAAACTTTTCACCTGTAGCCGAAAGCATAGCTGCCATTAGGTATACATCGGTAATTTCATAATTGATAACTACATCTTGTAAGGCGTCATAGTTCATAGCGTCAAGTACCTCAAAAGGACCATCATTCATCATTTCTTCTTCACCTTCACGTATGTCACTGGCAATAACTTTGTGAGCGCCATATTTTTCACGTAAAAAGTGAGTTAATTCGGTACCTATTTGGCCACAAGCTCCTATAATGAGAATTCTTTTTTTCATACTGTATCTAATATTACGTGAGCTCAAAGATACTGATAATTAAGAGGACTTCTTTATCATAAAAGTCACATAATTTTATAGATATCACGTATCTTTGTCTCTTATAGGTACTTGTAGTATGAAACATTTTTTGTCATTTTTTTTATTGATTTACACAACGTTACTTTTTATTGGTTGTGGAGATAATCAAAATCAACAAACGAATGTAGAGGTAGAAAAGCCAGATGCAACTTCCTTATATGGTGAGGCAGAGATAACGTTTCCTTCTCTTTCAGAGCAAGCCCGTAACTTTACAAGTCAATGGGGTGCTTTTGAAGATTTTGAAACCGAATCAAAAGCTATAAATGGGGCGACTATTGAAGACCTTAAAAACAGTAGTGAACGATTGATGACATTGACAGATTCAATTTCAAAAAACTTACCAGATACAATAGCTGTTCAGCCTATAAAATCTAGAGTTATGGTCGCTCAAACCAGAGCTCATTTGTTAAATCAAATGGTTCATAGAACACAAATTGATTCGGTAAAATTGCAAGATTATATCGTTGAAATGAATAACGCCACAAGCAATTTAATTGTTCAGTTAAATGATAAGTTTAAAAAAGATGCCATAGACCAAGAACGCATTGAAACTGAAAAAAAAGAAATTGAAGCTCAAAAAAGACGAAGAGATTCGATTTTTAAAGAAGAATTGAAAGATAAAAACAGTTAAAACGTGTAACAAAATTCAATTTTTGATACTTATACGAGACATACACTTTTTAAAGAATTACTAATTCAATAACCAAACGATGAAAACAAATATGTTAAAATCTGTCTTTGCCGTTGCAGTGCTTACGCTAGCAGTGAGTTCTTGTGATGATAAAGACAAAAAAATGGCTCAATCTGAAAAAGAAGAGCGCGGGATTATCCTTTCAAATATGGATACCACTGTAAATCCACAAGACGATTTCTATAATTATGTAAACGGAACGTGGATGAAAAACACCGAAATTCCAGACGATCAAGTACGCTGGGGCGGTTTTGGTGTGTTGAGAAAAAAGACCGATAAAGATATGCTAGGTATTCTTGACAAAGCCAAAAAAAGCGACAAGTATGCTGATGATACAGACCAAGCCAAAGCATTAATGATTTTTGAATCTAAGCTTGATACTGTTGCTAGAGATGAAGCAGGGATCAAACCACTACAACCTGCTCTAGATAAAATTGAAAGTATTACTTCAGTAAAAGACTTGCAAAAAGTTATTTCTGAAAACGCAACCATGATTAGCCAGCCTTTCTTTGGTATTGCAGCATTCTCAAACCCAAGTAATAGTTCTATGAACGCTGCTTACCTTACTCCTGGAGGATTAGGATTGCCAGATCGTGATTATTACACAAATACAGACGCAAAATCTGTAGAAATAAGAAAAGAGTATGTAAATCACATTACACGTATGCTTCAGTTTTTAGGTGATTCAGAAGAAGAAGCTCGTACACAAGCTGAAACCATTTTAGCTTTTGAAACAAAACTAGCCGAACCAAGACTAGATAAAGTAGCCAGTCGTGACTTCAGAAATTTCAATAATCCACGATCTATGCAAGAAGTTCAAAAGATGGTACCAGCTATTTCTTGGGAAGAAACCCTAAAAGATCTTGGGGTTACAAAAGATGTAGATACGTTAATTGTAATGCAACCTAAGTATATGGATGTAGTACAAAACACATTAAAAGAAGGAAACGTAGATACTTGGAAAACAGTATTGCGTTGGGCTACTTTAAATAATTCTGCAGGAATGCTAAGTACTGAAATTGACAAAGCAAACTGGGATTTTTACAGTAAATACCTTAACGGAAGTAAAAAACAAAAACCGGCAGATGAAAGAGCGTTAAGCACTGTTAATGGTACAGTAGGTGAAGCTGTTGGAAAGTTGTATGTTGATGAAATGTTTCCACCAGAAGCAAAAGAAAAGGCTGAAAACATGATTCAAAATATCATTGTAGCTTTTAAAGACCGCATCAATGCACTAGAGTGGATGAGCGATAGCACAAAAACGAAAGCTATAGAAAAACTAGACAAGTTTACCGTAAAAATAGCCTATCCAGATGAGTGGAAAGACTACTCAGACCTAGAAGTAAAACCGGGTAACAGTTATTATGAAAACATGCTTGCCGTAGGTAAATGGAATCTACAAGAAAATCTTGAAGAAATAAACGAGCCAGTAGACCGTAAAGAATGGGGAATGTCACCTCAAACAGTAAACGCATATTTTAACCCGTTTAACAATGAGATTGTTTTCCCAGCAGCTATTTTACAGCCTCCTTTCTACGATTATAAAGCAGATGAAGCTGTAAACTACGGCGGAATAGGAGCTGTAATAGGTCACGAGATTTCACACGCTTTTGATGATAGCGGTTCTCGTTTTGATGCTAACGGAAATCTAGTAAACTGGTGGACAGAAAAAGATTTAGAAAACTTTACTAAAAGAGGAAACCAATTAGCTGAACAATACAGCAATATTGAAGTATTAGACAGTGTGTTTATCAACGGTAAGTTTACACTAGGTGAAAACATCGGTGATCTAGGTGGTGTTCTTGCTGCTTATGATGGGTTACAACGTTTTTATGAAAAGAATGAAAGACCAGGAAAAATTGACGGTTTTACACCAGAGCAACGTTTCTTTATGAGCTGGGCAACTGTTTGGAGAACCAAACAACGTGATGAGTCTTTACGTGAGCAAGTAAAAACAGATCCTCACTCTCCAGGTCGTTACCGTGCTACACAACCTTTACAAAATGTAGATGCTTTTTATGAAGCTTTCAACATTAAAGAAGGAGATCCTATGTGGTTAGCACCAGAAGACCGAGTTCGAATTTGGTAACTTGTAATCTTTAAAAAATAATAAAAGAGCCTTTCGGGGCTCTTTTTTTGTTTCGTACAGCTGGGAACAATTAGCTGGGAATATTTTTTCTTTTTTTTGCCTTTTTAGAAGAAAGGTAAACCCCTAAAAGAATTAACACCGCTGCTGTTATTCTAATTGGTGTAAGTGTATCAGCACCTAGTAAAACAGCAAATAAAACAGCTAATACAGGCTGTAGGTAAATAAACGCCCCAATAGTTGAAGGGCTTAATTCTTTCAAAGCATAAATATTAAACAAGTAGGTTAAAAATGTAGTACCAATAACTACAAAAGCCAATTTCCATATAGCATCAAAGGATAAGTTTAGCCAATCAACAGCTGTAAACTCACTAAAACCTATGGGCAGGTTTATCATAACCGCAAAAAGAAAGAAAAGCTTCATTAATGTAACAGAGCTGTATTTTGATACCAATGGTTTTACAATAATTAAATAGATAGAGTATGATGTGGCATTAACAATAAACAATAGATTACCTAATGGAATGTTTGGTGCATTTGGCTGAACTTTTAACCCAAATAAAATCAACATCAACGCTCCGGCTAATCCCATACTTATACCTATAGCTTTTTGAAGGGTAACACGTTCTTTTAAAAATACAGCTGAAAGAATGAGTAATAAAACCGGGGAGAGCGTTATTACAACCGAGCTATTAATAGGCGTTGATAAACTTAAGCCTTTAAAAAACATCAACATATTGATAACCATTCCAAAACATGCACAAGCAATTATTCGAGGCCAGTCTCTTTTATCAATTTTTTCTGAAGGATAAAAGATGCTAATTGCCCAAAATAAAATAGCAGCTCCACCTACCCGCAAAACGATAAACCCATAGGGTTCAATTATTGTAGGCATTAAATCTTTTGCTATGGTATGGTTTATTCCATAAATGGCACTAGCAGCAGTAGCAGCTAGTAAGGCTAGTATTCTGCTACTCATGTATGGTTATGTATTGAGTTTTTTGCAGCTTCAACTGTTTTTTTACTATTCCCAATAAAAATTTGGTCATTATTAACAATTACAGGACGTTTTAAGAAAGTGTAATGTTCCAAAATCAAATTTTTAAAATCTTCTTCAAGTAATTGCTGCTCTTTCAAATTTCGTTTTTTGTACAATTGAGCACGCTTACTGAAAAGCTTTTCATAAGAGCCAGATAAATTATACAGTTCTTCCAACTCACTTTCTGTAATGCCTTGTTTTTTTATGTCTTGCTTTATAAAAGATTGTGGAAGTTCAATCTCATTCATTATACGTTTGCATGTATCACAACTACTTAAATAATATATCTTTTTCATATGCTATTTATTTTACTGAAATGGCTAAAAACTGTTGAATATCTTTTATAGGTATGGCAAGTTCAATAGGTCCTTCAGCATAACTAGCAATATCGTATTGGTTGTAATGAAATAAAACCTCTTTGTTGGTAAAGCCAACTGTTTCGGGAAGATAGAAGGTATCATCTTCAAACCAAAAACCTGTACTGTTTATGTTTTCGTTTTCTGAAATTTTATGCGCTTCTCTGAATTTTTTTTCAGCAACCTTTTTAAACGCATCAAAATCACTAAACATGTCTTTTATTGACAGTTTTTCACCCGTCGCTGGATCAAAATTTACAAAATGTGTAGTTCCGTAGCCGTGAGCTCCGCCGGTAAACTTATACTGCTTTAATTGAAAAGAAAGCAATTGATTGTTTTTAAAAATATCGCTTACATTAATTTCAGAAAAGTATTCAGCAGCCATATCAGGAAATTCTGCGCTATGCATTTTATAGGTTTTTATAAAATTTTCAGCTGCTTCTTCAATGGTTTGTGCATTTGTTTCTTTTTCACCTATTTGCAATGAAGCTATTATAAAGGTTTTAAGTTCGTTATTTATTTTTTCTGAAATAGATTGCTCACCTTCAACTAGTACATAATTGACCGTAATTTCAGGACATTTTGCGTTGTTGCAATTAGAAATATTTTCTTCTGAAAAATTTTCAGCAGAAACTGACAATGGTGTTTCAGTTTCACACGCTAAAAGTGTAATAAGTAAAATGCCTATAAGACCAATTTTATTTTTCATATGTAAAAAAATAGATGAGTTTAACTTTCAAAAAGGAAACACGTACCTTTAGATATCAAAAGTAGCAAGTTTATTGTGATCGACTTTAAAAATTATATTAAAAAGCCCAAAAAGTAACAAAGAGCTATGAAAAAGATGAAGTTTAATACAAAAGCAATCCACGGCGGTCAGGAACATGTTGATCCAGCTTATGCGTCAGTAATGCAACCTATATACCAAACCAGTACATACTCTCAAAAATCACCTGGAGACCATAAAGGTTTTGAATATTCAAGAAGTGGTAACCCTACCCGAAACACGCTAGAACGGGCTATTGCTAGTATTGAAAATGGAAACTACGGAATGGCTTTTGGAAGCGGTTTGGCTGCTATAGATGCAGTGCTTAAACTACTAAAAGCTGGAGATGAGGTAATTTCAACCAATGATTTATACGGCGGAACCTACCGATTATTTACATCAATATATGAAAAGTTTGGAATTCAGTTTCGTTTTATAGGTATGGAGAATGCCAATACTGTAGAAGATTATATTTCAGAAAAAACTAAATTAATTTGGGTTGAAACACCTACAAACCCAATGATGAATATAATTGATATAAAAAAAGTAGCAACAATTGCTAATAAGCATAACATTCTTATGGCAGTGGATAACACTTTTGCAACTGCCTATTTACAACGTCCACTTGACCTTGGTGCAGATATAGTAATGCACAGTGCAACAAAATACCTTGGTGGACATAGTGATGTAGTGATGGGAACTCTCGCTGTAAAAGATAAAGACTTGGCAGATAAACTGTACTTTATTCAAAAAGCTAGTGGGGCAATAGCAGGGCCGCAAGATTGTTTTTTGGTACTAAGAGGATTAAAAACGTTGCATGTACGTATGCAAAGACACTGCGAAAATGGAAAAAAAGTAGCCGAGTATCTTTCAAATCATCCCAAAATTGAAAATGTATATTGGCCTGGTTTTAAAAACCACCCCAACCATCATATCGCCAAAACTCAAATGAACGATTATGGAGGGATGCTTTCATTTACTACTACAGGAAATGATTATGATGAGGCAATTAAACTAGTTGAAAAGTTGCAAGTGTTTACCTTAGCCGAAAGTCTAGGTGGTGTAGAGAGTCTAGCAGGTCATCCGGCAAGTATGACGCATGCGAGTATACCAAAAGAAGAACGTGAAAAAATAGGAGTTGTAGATTCTTTGATACGCTTGAGCGTTGGTATTGAAGATATTGATGATTTAATTGAAGACCTTAAACAAGCCATTAATTAATACATCTCTTTAAAAATAAAAACCTCGGAAATTTCCGAGGTTTTTATTTAAAATCAATATTTTTATTTTAATCTAAGTAATAGATATAACCTACATTTATCCAATAAATCCAATCATTTGATTTGTTCTCAGGGACGGG
Source organism: Marixanthomonas sp. SCSIO 43207 (assembly GCF_019904255.1). Lineage (GTDB taxonomy): Bacteria > Bacteroidota > Bacteroidia > Flavobacteriales > Flavobacteriaceae > Marixanthomonas. Next base: position 755,630 of record NZ_CP063203.1, on the reverse strand, counting down.
TCTTACTTCGTTTTGGTCAATTCCTGGGTTTAACCCGTCAACCCAATCACTAAAGTAATATTGCCAACGGCTATCTAGCATTAGGTCACTTAAAGGCGTTAATTTATAACGAACCCCAATACTTCCTACGATAGAAAAGGTAGAGGCTGCTTCTTGTTGAAATGCATTAATATACTTAACCGGCGTTGAAGCAGGTGTGTTTAATGGACCAAGGCTAGAGTTTACTTCAGGATTAAAGTTTACATAATGTACACCCAAACTTACAAAAGGAGCAAGTTTATATCCTCCGGCAGCAAAATCGCGAATGCTTAATGGAAAATATTCTAATTGAGAACCTATATCAAAAACAGTTGTAGATCCTTTCATGGCTCGTAGTTGTCTTGCAAATAATGATTGGTCATCAGGGTCTACCCATCTTCCTAGGTGTTCAAGATTGGTTTTGTGATAGTCTATTTCGTTACGTATTTTAAAATGATCATTAAAATAGGTGTCTCGAGTATAACAGTTACAGTCTGCTCTGTAGGAAAAGTTAATGTAATGAATTAAACCTACCCCAAAACCTACATTTCCGGCGTTTGTTTCAAAGTTGTTTCGTTGTCCAAAATCTGAATAAAAAGTAACAGGACCGGTAATTACCCCTATTTCATGAGAGAAGCCAAATTGGCTTAAAACTTCCTGTTTTGCAGAAATTAAGAGTAAAAATACCAACAGCAGGTTTCTGGTATTCATTATCGATTGGGTTTAGTTTGAATAGTAACAAATATATAAAAACATATCTAACAGTGAAATATAAAGTAGATATTTAGCTTATTTGTAAAATATTAACGTCCTTTTTTTATATATAAGTTATATTTGCATGCTAATAACGTAAACAAATTTTATAAAGTATTTTTAAGAGAAGAAACATATTTTCTTTAGTTACTAACAATACATTTTTATGTTTGCGAAATAGGTTAGCTACAAATAATAAAAAACCCTCTCTACAATGAAACAAAGTATTAAAGATTTCATTTCAAAAGTTGAAAAATCCAACCCAAATGAACCGGAATTTATTCAAGCAGTAACAGAAGTTGCTGAAACTGTGATTCCGTTTATTGAAAAAAACGAAAAATATCAAAATAAAATGCTTTTGGAGCGCATGGTAGAGCCAGAGCGTACAATACTTTTTAGAGTTCCGTGGTTAGATGACAACGGTGACATTCAAGTAAACAAAGCATATAGAGTAGAGTATAATTCTGCTATTGGTCCATACAAAGGTGGATTGAGATTTCACCCATCGGTAAATTTAAGTATTCTTAAGTTTTTAGGCTTTGAGCAAGTATTTAAAAACAGTCTTACCACGCTTCCTATGGGTGGTGGTAAAGGAGGTTCAAACTTTGACCCTAAAGGAAAAAGTGATAATGAAGTAATGCGTTTTTGCCAAAGCTTTATGACCGAACTTTCAAGACACATAGGTCCTAACACAGACGTACCAGCTGGTGATATAGGTGTAGGAGCTCGCGAAATAGGATATATGTTTGGTCAATACAAACGATTAAAAAATGAATTTACAGGTGTTTTAACCGGTAAAGGTCTTTCTTACGGAGGATCATTAATTCGCCCTGAAGCAACAGGTTACGGTAATGTATACTTTGCCAAAAATATGCTTGAAACCAAAGGAGAGTCTTTCAAAGGAAAAACAGTTGTTATTTCAGGTTCTGGTAATGTGGCTCAATTTGCTGCCCAAAAAGCAATGGAGTTTGGCGGAAAAGTAGTAACCTTCTCAGATTCTTCAGGATTTATTTATGATTCAGAAGGAATTGATGAAGAAAAACTAGCTTTTGTGATGGAGCTTAAAAATGAAAAGAGAGGTCGTATTAAAGAATATGTAGATAAGTATGCATCTGCAGAGTACCACGAAGGGAAACGCCCTTGGAGTATTGCTTGTGATATTGCGTTACCGTGTGCTACACAAAACGAATTAGATGGTGATGAAGCAAAAACATTAGTCGATAATGGCTGTATATGTGTAGGTGAAGGAGCAAATATGCCTTGTACTCCAGAGGCAATTGAAGTGTTTCAAAATGCAAAAATATTATTTTCGCCCGGTAAAGCATCAAATGCTGGTGGCGTTGCAACTTCTGGACTAGAGATGTCACAAAACTCACTTCGTCTTAACTGGTCTTCTAAAGAAGTAGATGAAAAACTACACTCTATTATGAATGATATTCACGCAGCTTGTGTGAAATATGGTAAAGATAGCGATGGTTATGTAGACTACGTAAAAGGAGCAAATATTGCCGGTTTTGTAAAAGTAGCAGATGCAATGTTGGCACAAGGAGTAGTTTAAAAAATGAATATATAAATTGATTTAATTAAGGCTGTTGATTTGTTTGTCAACAGCCTTTTTTCATTAAATTGCCGCAATAAATGCAATTTTAATGTGTTATATTTTTTGATAAAGTTTTCTGTATGAAATATATTTTAACCACCATTCTTTTTTTTATTGGCTTTTTAGGATTTGCACAAAATTTTGAAAGTTCGTGGACGGGTTATTTTTCGTATAATTCGGTTAAAGATATTTCTCAAGGAAATGATAGAATTTACGCTGCTTCAGAAAATGCTATTTTTACATATGATTTAAGCACAAATGAAATTGAAACAATTTCTACTATCAATGGTCTTTCAGGAGAAATTATTTCAACAATTCACTACAGTACTACACACAATTTACTTGTAATTGGTTATGAAAACGGCCTGATAGAAATTGTTCAAGACGGTGAAGAAAACGTATTGACCGTTGTAGATATTTTGGATAAACAAGTAATACCACCCGATCAAAAAAGAATTAATAACTTCTATGAGTACAACGATGTAGTATATATATCTACTGAATATGGTATTTCAGTATACAACTTAGCAACATTAGAGTTTGGTGACTCTTACTTTATAGGGCCGGGCGGTTCGCAAATTAATATTAATCAAGTAACCGTTTCTGAACCATACATCTTTGCAGCTACTACAACCAATGGAATTAAAAGAGCTTTGGTAGCTAGCGAAAATTTAATTGATTTTCAACAATGGAATACCATTCAAGGCGGAAACTTTAAAGGAATACAAAAACTAGGATCAGAATTATATATTGTAAATAACGGTAACAGGGTTTTTAGGTTAAACCCAAATGGAAATATAGATAATGTACAAAACTTTTCAAGTTCGGTTATAGATTTTCAAAGTGCCAATGATATGTTAACTATAACGACCAATACATCAATTCAAGCTTATAGTCAAGGTTTTCAACAAGAAGCAAGTTTAAGTTCTTTACCAGATTACAATTATGAACTTTTATCAGGTTATTCTTTTAATAATACATTTTACCTAGGAACTTCAGCACAAGGAGTTCTTGAAGTTCCATTTGATAGCAATCAAGCCAATCAAGTATTACCCGATGGGCCTTTATCAAATCAAAGTTTTAGTATTGATGCCTCTCCGGGACAGCTTTGGGTTAATTATGGTGATATAAGCGTAACGTTTAATCCCTTTCCGTTGACTTTTAAAGGAATTAGCAATTTCAGAGAAGGAGAATGGACCAATATTTCATATGAAGATATTGAAACTAAATTTGGCAAAGATGTTAATGATTTAGTACGCGTAAAAATCAATCCCAATAATACAGAAGAAGTGTTTATGACCTCTTATCAAAGAGGCTTGTTGCAGATTGAAGGTCAAGAACCCACTACACTTTATGATGAATCTAATAGCCCGCTCGAAATTACTTTTACAGATGGATCAACACCAGAAGCTGAAGGGATAAGGCTTTTTGGAATGGATTATGACAATCAAGGTAACCTTTGGTTTACACAATCCAGAATTGCAGAAGGACTTATAAGAAGAACACCAGAAGGACAATTTCAACGTATTGACGTAAGTTCTATTGTAAATACAGATAATGAAATCGCTTTAACCGAAGTAGAAACCAGTAATCAAGGATATGTGTTTTTTGGTACCGCCCAGAGCGGCTTAGCCGGGTATGATATCAACCAAAACAGATTTAACAGAATCACCGAAGGTGAAGGAAACGGTAATTTGCCTAGTGTTTATATAAGAGCATTGGCCCTAGATAAACAAAACAGGTTATGGATTGGTACTTTTGAAGGTCTGAGAGTACTTTTTAACACTAGCGGCTTTTTTGAAGAAGACTCAAATGTTCAAGCTCAAGAAATAATAATTGTAGAAGACGGAGTGCCGCAAGAATTACTTTTTGAACAATCTATCACTCAAATTGTTGTAGATGGCTCAAATAATAAATGGATAGCAACAGGTAACTCGGGAGTGTTTTATGTTTCTTCAAACGGACAAGAAACGCTTTTACGCTTTACAAAAGACAATTCTCCACTTCCGTCAAATAACATTCAAGATATTGCTATAGATGAATTTAGTGGTGTTGTGTATATCGCTACAAACCAAGGATTGGTTTCTTATAACGGAACAGCAACAGCTCCAAGGGATAACCTTGATAATGTATATGCCTACCCCAATCCCGTACGTCCTGGATTTAATGGCAACGTAACCATTGACGGTCTCACAGCAAATGCAACAGTTAAAATTACCGATATTGAAGGCAACCTTGTTTTTGAAGATACCAGTGAAGGCGGAAGCATTCAATGGGATACCAAAGCCTTTGGTAAATATAAAGTTGCATCTGGAGTATATTTAGTATTAATAAGTACCGAAGATGCACTCGAGACTAAAGTTGCAAAAATAATGGTAGTACGGTAATGATAGTCACCACAAAAGCTATCGTTATTTCTTCATTACGTTATGCCGAAGCAGATTTAATTGTAAGTTGCTTTACTGAAGTAGACGGTATGAAAAGTTATATGCTTCGCAACATTCTTAAATCAAAAAAAGGAAAGTTACGCACTTCTTTTTTTCAGCCTTTATCACAACTAGAACTTATAGCTAATCATAAAAACAAAGGAACACTAGAATACATAAAGGAAGCAAAAATCGTGTATCCTTATCAAACCTTACATAGCGATGTACTCAAATCATCATTGGTTATGTTTTGTTCAGAAATTTTAAAAAGCACCATTAAAGAAGAAGAACCCAACCCTCAGCTTTTTCAGTTTTTGAGTTATGCTTTTCAATGGCTAGACTTACATGAAACCTATGCAAACTTTCACATTCTTTTTCTTCTGAAACTTTCTCAATACTTAGGTTTTTATCCCGATGATTCAAACGTAGACTATCCTTATTTTAATATTCAAGAAGGTAGTTTTGAAAAACAATTTAATGATCATTTTTCTGAAGAAGGCCCTGAAGTTGAAGCTTTAAAACAATTTTTTAATCAAGATTTTTCAACCTTTTCAGAAATTAAACTTCAGAAACAAACTAGAACGGCAACCTTAAATTTACTTTTAAACTATTACCACTATCATTCACAAGGCTTTAAAACTCCAAAATCTTTAGCGGTGCTTCAACAGCTGTTTAATTAAAAAAGCACAGCATTTTAAAAACACTGTGCATTTTTTTTTGTTTTGACTCAATATTCTATTAAAAATTAACCGTCACTTTTCCTCTAATAAAGAAAGGAGTTCCTGGTGTAAAATGAATTTCTTCAACAGATTCAGGTTCGTTAAACAATCTACTTTCTGTAGCAAATTGTGTTTCATTCCATTCTGTATCAAATAAATTTTCAATTATAACACCAAAAACTATGTTTTTATAGGTGTAATTAACATTAAAATCAGTTACAAAATAACCTTCGGCAACAATACTATTGTCCTCGTTTGCAGGTCTATCCTTTATATAACGGTAGTTTAAACCGCCAGAAAAATTACCTATGTTATCAAAAGCAATTCCTCCGGTTGAGGTTAAATCTGGTGCTAAAGGAATGTAATCTTCTCCCTCTGGCTCTTCGGTGCTGCGAGCATAGGTGTAATTTATATCTCCAAAGAGGTACATCCACTCGGTAGCTTCATATCGCAAACCAAAATCTACACCCATTCTACGTGTTTTTCCGCTAGGTTCAACAATTGCGGCATCACCCACGTAAACAAATTCTTGGTCTAAAAATAGAGCCCAAACAGCAGAATTTACAATCAAGCGGTCTGTTATTTTATAGATAGCTCCCAAGTCTGCTCCATAAGCGGCGGGTAAAATATCTTCACCACTATTTGCTACAACCACACGGCTATCGTTTGAATGAAAGCCTATACCGGTTTTTGCAAATAATTGTAAATTACGGTTAGGACTGTAACTTACATTCAACTTAGGACTGGCAAAAACTTTAGTTTCACTTTTATTATCATAAGTTTCGGTTAAGAAATTTTCATAATCAAACTTAAAGTAATCTAAGCGTAAAGCTGGATTAATTTTAAAGTTTCCGAAGTCAAACTCGGTATTTACAAATCCAAAGGCATTGATTTGATCTACATTACCAAAAGCCAATCGTTCAAGAAGCTCATCTCTGTTTTTGGTTCTTGATAATTGTACATCGTTTACATCATCATAGCGTACACCACCACCGGCAGTATATTCAAAATCAAAAGCATTGGCCTTTAATTTTTCTGAGTATGCCGTTTTAAAACCAAACAAGCTACGGTCTTCTTGTTGCTTTATTTGATCACCGTTAATAGGATCTTCTAGAAAGAACGTGAAGTTTGAGTATAACTCAAAATCATAATGCGTCACATAAGCTGTGCTTTCCAGCTTTTGGGTAGACGAAATAATTTTGGTGTGATTCAGTATCACGTTTGTTCGGCTGGTATTACCACCTTCAGTATCATCAATAGCGCCAAAACGATCAATAATTCCAGCATCAACAGCTCGTTGCGGTATCTGGCCCGAAGCATCCCATTTGCTTTGGAAATGTGATGCGGTTAAACTTACATGTTGATCACCAGGTAACTGAAAATTGAATTTCCCCATCACGTTATATCGATTAAAATTTTGAGGAGAATCAAAAGGTCCGTCAAAAGTGTTTAACGATGTAGCAAGGTAAGCGTTGCTCTTTTCAGTATCAAGCACTTTAAACATCCCTACAGTCCTAAAGGAGTTAAAATCACCATATTCTACCGAAATAGAACTGTTATCTATGCGGTTTTTTGTTCTAAAATCAACAAAACCCGCTGTAGTGAAGTCTCCGTGGTCAGCATAATAAGGCCCTTTGCCAAACTCAATATTCTCAATAGTTTCAGGTATTAAAAAGTGTAAATCACTATACCCTTGACCGTGAGCATGCGATACCATGTTTACCGGCATACCATCTACAGAAAGACTAATGTCTGTTCCGTGATCAATATCAAAACCGCGAAGAAATATTTGCTCCGCTTTACCGCCACCGGCATGTTGACCTATAAAAAGACCGGGAACTTTTCTCAAAATTTCTTGAGATGATTTTACCGGGTTGGTTTCTAAGTCTACATTGGTAATTTGGCTCAATGTATTCACGCTAGGTGTGATAACTATTTGTTGCAGGCTTACCGATGCATCTTTTAATACAATAGTTACTTCAGAAGTAAAATTTTCTTCTTTTACTGAGAAAGTAACACTTTCATATCCTAGATGTGAAATGTTAACTTCATCATTAACCGTGTTATTTGATAAAGTGAATGTTCCCGAAGCGTCTGTATGTGTATGGCTTCCGGAATTTTTGTTAAAAACGACAACATCCTCAAGAGGTTTGCCATTAGGGCTTTGCACTTTACCTGTTATATTTTGCGAATGTGCAAAAACAGAGCATAAAAGTGCTATCCCTAAAAGAATAGGTTTCATATATTTTAATTTTTTTGAAATGCGTAATTGGTTTCAGAATAATTTTTCCTGAAACTTGAAAGCTGTTTATGAAAGCCTACGTTTGGGAGGAGGTGTTTTTACAGAAAGTTCAGCTTTATAAATAGAATTTTCATAAAAAAACTGATGCTCTATTACTTCATAAGTTGTTTTTTTTAAGAGGGCAACCTGCTGTAATATATGTTTGTCATACTTACTCTCAATCACGATATTCTTATCAGATGGGGTATCGTCATTTGAAAATAAACGCGAAAAAAATGAAATAAACTCGTGATCATGACTATGTTCTCTACCTAGTTTGTGATCTAGATTGTGCTGGTGGCCGGTACTAGTGTGTGTTAAGGCGTGTGAGAGTTTATGAAATCCATCTGCCAATGGTTTATGTAGCGGATTAAAAAGGTATAACAATGCCAGTATAAGAATAAATCTCTTCTTTAAATACGTTAAAAAAAATCTGTTTCTCATTAAACCGGCACATTATATATAAGAGATTACGCAAATAAATGGAAAAAGGATTTTTTATCTGAATTTGTTTAACCCTTTCTTAACAAAATTTCGTAGTTTTTAGCAAAGCGAAAGTACAAAATTGCAACTATCTTTGAACTATGTCTGAAGCTTCAGTACAACTACAAATTTCTACTCTCCCCAACTCACCGGGAGTGTATCAATATTATGACAAAAATAATAAGTTGCTGTATGTAGGTAAAGCAAAAAATCTTAAAAAAAGAGTAGCGTCTTATTTTACCAAACAGCACGATAATGCACGTACACGGTTATTGGTTAAAAAGATAAAGACCATTAAACATATAGTAGTTGCTACCGAAACTGACGCTTTATTACTAGAAAACAACTTGATAAAAAAATACCAACCACGGTACAATGTATTGTTGAAAGATGACAAGTCGTATCCTTGGATTTGTATCAAGAATGAGCGTTTTCCTAGAGTGTTTCCTACTAGACGGTTGATCAAAGATGGTTCAGAATATTTTGGGCCTTACACCAGTATGAAAACTGTGCACACCTTGCTAGATTTAATACGAGGATTATACCCTTTACGCACCTGCAATTATGATCTGGCCGAAGAAAAAATACGAAATGATAAATACAAAGTTTGCCTAGAATACCATTTAGGAAATTGCATAGGGCCTTGTGAAGGAAAACAAACTGAGGCAGATTACAATGGTAACATTCAAGCCATTCGCAATATTATAAAAGGTAATTTTAAAGACTCACTCAATCAATTTAAAACCCAAATGAAACAATTTGCAGCAGATTTAAAGTTTGAAGATGCTCAACGGGTAAAAGAAAAAATTGATGTGCTAGAAAACTATCAAGTAAAAAGTACGGTTGTTAACCCAAAAATTAACAATGTAGATGTATTTTCCATCGTTTCAGATGAGAGTTATGGGTATATAAATTTTCTTCAAATTTCTTTCGGAAGTATCATTCGTTCTCACACTTTAGAAATAAAGAAAAAGCTACAAGAGAGTGACAAAGAGTTATTAACCTTGGCAGTAGTAGAACTTAGACAACGTTTTAACTCACAATCAAAAGAGTTGTATCTTCCTTTTAAAATTGAAACAGAGGAAGGTATAAAAGTTCATATTCCAAAAGTGGGTGACAAAAAGAAAATTTTAGATCTATCACTAAGAAACGCAAAGTATTACAGAATGGAGCGTTTTAAACAAGCTAAAATTGTTGACCCCGATCGCCATGAAAACCGTATTATGGCTCAAATGAAAAAAGATTTGCGACTAAGCGAAGAGCCTCGTCACATAGAATGTTTTGATAATAGTAATATTCAAGGATCCAATCCTGTGGCTGCCTGTGTAGTTTTCAAAAATGGAAAACCAAGCAAAAAGGACTATCGTAAATTTAATATTAAAACAGTTAAGGGTCCAGATGATTTTGCTTCGATGGAAGAAGTGGTTTACCGCCGCTACAAAAGATTAAAAGAAGAAGAGCAACCTTTACCACAATTAATCATCATAGATGGAGGAAAGGGACAATTATCTTCTGCTTTAAAAAGTTTGGAAAAACTTGATTTACGCGGAAAGATTGCCATCATAGGTATCGCAAAGCGGCTAGAAGAGTTGTTTTATCCGGATGATCCTATTCCGTTATACTTAGATAAGAAAAGTGAAACTTTAAAAATAATTCAGCAATTACGAAACGAAGCTCATAGATTTGGTATTACTTTTCATCGTGATAAACGCAGTAAACAAGCACTAGATACAGTTTTAGAAACCATCCCCGGAATAGGAGAAAAAACAGTTTTGCAATTACTCAAACAATTTAAAAGTACCAAACGTATACAACAAGCAAGTTTTGATGAATTGGCAGATGTAGTAGGAACAAGTAGAGCAAAAAAAATTATAACCCATTTTCAGCAAAGTTGATGAAACAATTTTTAATCATAGCATTTATATTTTTTTCAGGAGTTGTTCTTTCTCAAGATCAAGAGGAGGCCCAAAAAGACTTGAAAGTAGGATTGGTGCTTAGTGGTGGTGGTGCCAAAGGCTTAGCTCATATTGGCGCTTTAAAGGTAATTGAAGAATCCGGCATACGAGTAGATTATATAGGTGGTACGAGTATGGGAGCAATTGTAGGAGCTTTGTATGCTTCGGGTTATTCGGCCAATCAATTAGATTCAATTTTTAATGAAGTTGATTTTAATACTTTAATTCAAGATGATATTCCGCGAAGCGCAAAAACCTTTTATGAAAAAGATGAATCTGAAAAATACGCAATTACACTTCCTTTTGATCATTTTCAAATAGGGTTCCCTTCTGGGCTTTCCAAAGGACAAAATGTATATAATTTGTTGTCAAAACTTACCCTCCATGTAAGTGATATACGAGACTTTGATAAACTACCTATTCCTTTTTTCTGTATCGCAACCAATGTAGAGACAGGAAAGGAGGTAATAATTGATAAGGGATATTTACCTCGTGCAATTACTGCCAGCGGAGCATTGCCTTCATTATTTTCACCCGTAGTTATTAATGATACAGTATATGTAGATGGTGGCGTTGTAAATAATTATCCTGTTGATGAGGTGCGTAACAAAGGGGTTGATGTAGTAATAGGTGTAGATGTTCAAGATAGTTTGAAAACCCGAAAAAAACTAAAATCTGCCTTTGATGTATTGGTACAGATTAATAATTACCGCACTATTGAAGACATGGTAGAAAAACGAGAAAGAACAGATCTCTACATCAATCCAAATATTAATGATTTTACTGTGGTTTCTTTTAATGAAGGTGATAAAATAATACAAGCAGGAGTAGATGAAGCCAACACATTACGCGCAGAGCTTGATAAAATTGCTTCAAAACAAACAACAACCCGCAAACAAAAAGTAGATTTTTTTAAGAAAAACTCAATCTATATCAATACAGTCGAAATTCAAGGTAATGAAAATTATACTCGAGCTTACATTTTAGGAAAACTGAAATTAAAAGTCCCTGCAGACATCACCTACGAGCGATTTAACGAAGGGGTTAACAACTTATCTGCCACCGGAAATTTTCAAGACATTAATTACCGCTTGGTCAAAAATGAAGACGAGACATATAAAATTGTTTTTACCATAAGAGAAAGTGAATCTAAAATGTCAATTAGACTTGGAGCTCATTATGACGATCTTTATGGTACAGCGGCCTTAATGAACGTAACTAGAAAACGAGTTTTTACCAATAACGACATTGCTTCTTTTGATTTTGTTGTGGGTGATAATATTCGTTACAACTTCAATTACTATATTGATAAAGGATTTTATTGGAGTATCGGCCTTAATTCTCGGTATAACTTTTTCAGTAAGGATGTGGCTATCAATTTCTTATCGCCAGAATTGCCTCCGGCAGAAAACAGCCGGTTAAATAAGTTAGATTTAGAATACGAAGACTTTACCAATCAAATATATCTAGAAACACTTTTTAGGCGTAGTTTTTTAATAGGTGCCGGTCTTGAGCATAAATGGTTGCGATACCTTTCTGAAACCATAGGAATTGATGAAGACGGTAATCCACGCACGGTTTTTGAAAATACCAATTATCTAAGTACGTACGGTTATTTGAGGTATGATACTTTTAATAACAGCTTTTTTCCACGGGAAGGATTCTTCTTTAATGGAGATTTTCATTTGTACCTTTTAGCCGAAGGCGATAATAAAGACTTTGATCAATTTTCTATTGCAAAAGCTCAACTTGCCTACGCACAATCATTTACAAGTAAACTTTCAGCCGTCATTTCTACAGAAGGAGGGTTTAAAATTGGTGGAAATGAAACCCGTTCACTTGATTTTTTCTTAGGTGGATATGGCTACAATGGGATCAATAATATTAGACCTTTCTACGGTTATGAGTCCTTATCACTACGAGGAGATACCTATTTAAAATCTTCGTTAACTATAGATTATGAAATTTTCAAGAAAAACCATATAAACATAGCAGCCAATATTGCCAATGTAGGTGATGATTTATTTACAGATGGTAAATGGATAGACGGTATTGATTATAGCGGTTTTGCTTTGGGGTATGGAATGGAGACCTTTTTAGGTCCGCTTGAAGTAAAATGGGCTTTTTCACCAGAACGTGACGAAAGTGAATGGCATATAGCAGCTGGATTTAGGTTTTAGCATAAACTTAAAACAAAAACAGTGAAATTTTTACGATATTTGTGTGTAAAACTAGCACAGTATGCCATTCTATCATAAACTAGGTAAAATACCACCAAAGCGACACACACAATTCCGCAAACCAGATGGTAGTTTATATTCAGAACAATTATTCGGTACCATAGGCTTTGACGGTATGTCTACCAATAGTTATCATGAACATCGTCCTACTCAAGTAAAGGAAATTGAAAAACAGTATAGTGTAGCCCCAAAAATTGCAAAAGCCAATAACATACAATCATACAGATTAAAAGGATTTCAGATTAAACCTGAAAAGGATTATCTAAAAAGCCGAAAAACTATATTAACAAACAGTGATTGTAGTATAATCCTAGCTGCTCCACAAGAGTCTCAAAAAGATTATTTTTATAAAAATACCGATGCCGATGAATTAATTTTTATTCACCGCGGAAGTGGAAAGCTACGAACTCATTTAGGAAATCTTGACTTTAAATATGGAGATTATCTATTGATTCCTCGCGGAATTATCTATAAAATAGATTTTGAAACTGAAGACAACCGCTTGTTTATTGTAGAATCTAGAAGGCCAATTTATACTCCCAAAAGATACAGAAATTGGTTTGGACAACTACTAGAACATTCTCCATTTTGCGAAAGAGACCTTCGCAGACCTGAAGAACTAGAAACGTATGATGAGAAAGGAGACTTCTTGATAAAAGTTAAAAAACAAGATGATATTTTTGAAATGACCTATGCCACACATCCTTTTGATGTAGTAGGGTATGATGGTTATAATTATCCATATGCTTTTTCAATACATGATTTTGAGCCTATTACAGGGCGTATACATCAACCGCCTCCAGTACATCAAACGTTTGAGACAGATGCTTTTGTAGTGTGTAGTTTTGTACCAAGACTGTATGATTATCATCCAGACTCTATTCCGGCACCTTATAATCATAGTAATATTGACAGTGATGAGGTGTTGTACTATGTAGATGGAGATTTTATGAGCCGAAACGATATCGATGCAGGTCATATTTCATTGCATCCGGCAGGTATACCACACGGTCCACATCCCGGAGCTACAGAACGTAGTATAGGTAAGGTAAAGACAGACGAACTGGCCGTGATGGTTGATACGTTTAAGCCGCTTCAAGTTACAGAAGAAGGATTAAGTATTACAGACGGAACCTATTATCAATCATGGCTTGAAGAATAATAAAAAAAAAATTAACTCTGTGAACAAACTAGCTATTTCAGCACAAATGCGCGCTATGTGGTAATACAAGGATAAACCTTGACAAGATAAATAAACAACCACATCCTAAAAACGAATCAAAATGAGTAAAGAAATAAAATCAGTTAATTACGGACTAGAAAAAATATTTGAAGGGGCGCAAGACTTCCTTCCTTTATTGGGTACAGACTACGTAGAATTTTATGTAGGAAATGCTAAACAAGCAGCACATTTTTACAAAACGGCTTTTGGATTTCAATCTTACGCCTACAGAGGTTTAGAAACCGGAAGTAAAGACACCGTTTCTTATGTTTTAAAGCAAGATAAAATACGAATTGTATTAACCACACCATTAAGTTCAAAAAATCCAATCAATGAGCATATTGTAAAGCACGGTGATGGAGTAAAAGTAATTGCACTTTGGGTAGAAGATGCACGCAGCGCTTATGAAGAAACAACCAAACGAGGTGCAAAATCATTTATGGAACCTACCGTTGAAAAAGACGAAAACGGTGAAGTAGTACGAGCAGGAATTTACACCTACGGAGAAACTGTACACATGTTTGTAGAACGTAAAAATTACAAAGGAACCTTTATGCCCGGTTTCAGAAAATGGGAGTCTGAATACAACCCAGAACCAGTAGGCCTCAAGTACATTGACCATATGGTAGGAAATGTAGGTTGGAATGAAATGAATACTTGGGTAAAATGGTATGAAGATGTAATGGGCTTTGTAAATTTCCTTTCGTTTGATGATAAACAAATTCATACCGAATATTCAGCTTTGATGAGTAAAGTAATGAGTAATGGTAACGGTAGGATTAAGTTTCCTATCAATGAACCAGCTGAAGGAAAAAAGAAATCTCAAATTGAAGAATACATCGATTTTTATGAAGGCGCCGGTGTACAACATTTAGCAGTAGCTACAGATGATATTATTTCAACCGTTTCTGCATTACGCGCACGCGGTGTAGAATTTTTATCCATCCCGCCAGAAGAATATTACAATGCTGTTCCGGCTCGCTTAAAAGAATTTGAACACGAACTTCAAGAAGATATTGAACGTTTAATGGAATTAGGTATTATGATTGATGCAGATGAAGAAGGATATTTGCTTCAAATTTTTACCAAACCGGTTCAAGACCGACCAACTCTATTCTTTGAAATAATTCAGCGAATGGGAGCAAGAGGGTTTGGAGCAGGAAACTTCAAAGCTTTATTTGAAGCAATAGAGCGCGAACAAGCATCAAGAGGAACTTTATAAAGCTCTAATAAAAAAGAAACTCCATCGTTATATGATGGAGTTTCTTTTTTTTGGAACAAAACTTGATTTGTATATCAAAAACCCCAAATATGAAAAAAATTGTCCTTCTTTTTTTGGCTTTACTACCTAGCCTAGCTTTAACGCAAGAAAAAGCCTATGGAGATGGCGAGTGGTTTAAATTTAGAGTTCATTACGGCTTTGTAACTGCCGGTTATGCAACTCTAGAAGTTGACGAAACCAAGCTAGAGGGCAAAGAGGTGTTTCACGTAAAAGGCGAAGGCAGAACAGTAGGTTTATCAAAAGTTTTCTTCAATGTAGAAGATTATTATCAATCCTACATTGATAAAGAAAAAGACATTCCTCATCGATTTATTAGGAAAATTGATGAAGGTGGTCATACCAAAGACATTCAGATAGATTTTGATCATTCTACCGGGATTGCTCATATCAATAATAAAAAACACAAAAAAAGAGAAGCGGTCTCTTTTCCAAAAGAGGCACAAGATATGGTCTCTGCATTTTACTATTTGCGTAATAACCTAGATGCAACAACCATCGAGAAAGGAGATACTATTGATATGGATATGTTTTTTGATAAAGAAAACTATAAATTTCGTCTCAAATTTTTAGGAAGAGAAATATTAAATACCAAATTTGGTAAAGTACCTTGTTTGGTTTTTAGACCCTATGTACAAGCCGGCAGAGTGTTTAAGGAGAAAGAAAGTTTGACTGTTTGGGTTACCGATGATGATAATAAAATGCCTATGCTCATCAAAGCCGACTTAGCTGTTGGGTCTTTGAAAGCATCACTTTCAGAATTTAAAGGACTGCAACATTCATTCAAAATTTTAGTAGAATAACTTAACACTTCAACAAAAAAATAAATTTACCTTTTATAAAAGAAATTGAAAATTCTGTCGTTAAGAGAACAAGAGATTTAGCAAGTAACGCAACCTCATAAGACTCTTTCTGCTGTTTTTTATACATTATTATTGTTAAAATACCAGATTTAGATAGTTTTATTGAGAAATTACTTTCTAAATATCCTTTTTTTTCGTAATCTTTGAACTCAAAATAAAAAATCGCTGCCCTTGCAGTAAGTAGAACCCCAATAAAGCTGTAGACGATTGAAGAAAATACTTGTTATGTGTTTATCAGTAACGCTGTTTTTTGCGTGCAAAACTGATAAAAAAGATTTAGCTGAAGTTGTAGAAATTGAAAAAGCACCTGCTCTTATTAAAGAGTACGGTTATATATTAAATGATTATAATGTAATACGAGATACCATACGCTCAGGAGATACATTTGGTGATATTCTTGATGCACATGGTGTTTCACAAGATAAAATATTTAAAGTTGCTACAAAATTTAAAGACAGCTTTGATGTTAGAAAAATGGTAGTAGGCAAACCCTATGTTTTGCTTAACTCAAAAGATACTCTCAATACAACTCAAGTATTTATTTACGAAAAAAATAAAGTTGATTACGCAGTTGTAGATTTTAGAAATGAACCGGTTAGCTATACTGCAGAAAAGCCAGTAACCTTTAAAGAAAAATCTGCAGGAGGAATTATAGAAAGTTCGTTGTCACAAACTATGGATGACAAAAGTTTAAGTCCTTATATGACAGATAGACTTTCAAATATTTATGCTTGGACAGTAAACTTTTTCCATTTACAAGAAGGAGATCGTTTTAAAGTAATTTATACTGAAAAATATATCAACGATACCATTCCGGCTGGATTAGGTGAAATTAAAGCGGCTTATTTTGAACACAAAGGAACCCCATTGTATGCATTTAATTATATGACAAAACTAGACAGTACAAGTGTTGTTGATTATTATGATGAAAATGCAAATAATCTAAGAAGAGCATTTTTAAAAGCACCTGTAAAGTTTAGCCGTATTTCATCACGATATAACTTAAAACGTCGCATTAAATACTATGGTTATAAACTGCGTCCACACAAAGGAACCGATTTTGCCGCCCCTATAGGAACACCTATACTGGCTACTGCAGATGGTACTGTTATAAAATCTGAATATCGAGGTGGTAACGGAAACTATGTAAAAATTAGACACAATAGCACCTATGACACTCAATACTTGCACATGCGCAACCGCAATGTAAAGGTTGGAGATTTTGTGCGTCAAGGCGATGTGATAGGATGGATAGGAATGACCGGAAATACTGGCGGTCCTCACGTATGTTACCGTTTTTGGAAAAATGGAAAACAAGTGGATCCATTCAAACAAGACTTACCCATGTCAAAGCCATTAGAAGAACAATATAAAGAAGAATATTTGGCTTACATGACTCCTTTAAAAAGCCAATTAGACTGTGTAGAATATTAATATATTTATAAAAAAAAGTATGTTAATAAACTTGTTATTAATTAACTAGCACTTTTTCAGTCTGTTGTATATTTCATTGTAACTTTATTTGCAGAAAAATTTGTTAGCATTTTCTTAACCTTTAGGTTATAAAAAAGGAAAAAGAGGGTGTATCTTTGCAAAAATTTTTAAAAAACAAACTTCATTACAATGAAAAAACTTTTACTAGTATTGATTTTTTTAATCGGAGGAATATTTAGCTCTTGGGCACAAGGGGTAACTACTTCCTCAATTAATGGAAAAGTGGTTGATGCAAACAACCAGATTCTTCCAGGAGCTAATATTGTTGCGGTGCATACTCCTTCCGGAACAAAGTACGGTGCCATTACCGATTTTGATGGTTTTTTCCGAATCGTGAATATGCGAGTTGGAGGACCTTACACAATTACAGTATCATTTGTTGGATATGAAAATGTTGTGAAAAACAACGTTTATCTTCAGTTAGGAGACTCTGAAGAAATTGATGTTACTATGAGCGAATCTTCAAACGAGCTGGATGAGGTAGTAATTACTACACAGCGAGATGGAATTTTTGACGCAGGTAAAACTGGAACCGGAACAAACGTTTCTACTAGAGAGATTAATACGTTACCGTCAGTAAGTAGAGGGCTAGGAGATTTTGTTAGAAAAACACCTCAAGCTCTTGTTAGTGAGTCGGGTTCAATTTCTTTAGCAGGTCAAAACAACCGTTACAACTCAATTTACCTTGATGGAACAGTTAACAACGATGTATTTGGTTTGGCTGCTTCAGGAACCAATGGTGGTCAAACAGGTGTAAACCCGTTATCAATCGATGCGATTGAGTCATTTCAGGTTAACCTTTCGCCATTTGATGTAAGACAATCTGGTTTTGCCGGTGGTGCTATCAACGCAATTACACGTTCTGGTACAAATAAAACAGAGGGTTCTGCATATTTTTTCTTCAGAAATCAAGATTTAGCTGGGAAAACTCCTGGAGCTATTGAAACGGATGAGAGAGAAAAACTTTCAGACTTTACAGCAAAATTATACGGTGCAAGAATAGGTGGTGCTATTGTAAAAGATAAATTATTTTACTTTGTTAACTACGAGCGCCAAGAAGAAGAAACACCACAGCCGTTTAGCTTTGGAGAGTACACAGGAGATTCTTCACTTGAAGACTTAAACGCTTTACAGCAAGGTTTAATTGACACTTATGGATATAATCCAGGTGGTTTCAGCAACAACACCTCATCTTTAACTAGTGATAAATTAACAGTTAGATTAGACTGGAACATTGATGAGAGAAACTCTATTACTGCAAAGCATAACTATGTAAAAGCAGAACAAACTTCTCCAAGTTCAAGTAGCTTCCGTTCTATTAACTATTTTAATAGCGGTGTTTTCTTCCCTTCAACAACAAACTCATCTACTATCGAGTGGAATACAAGTAATGGAGGAAACTTAGCAAACAACTTAATTGTTGGTTATACTACTGTAGTTGATGATAGAGGACCTTTAGGTGATCCTTTTCCATCAGTAGAGATTAGAGACGGTATTGGTTCTATCAACTTTGGTTCAGAGCCATTTTCAACTGCAAACTTACTTGAGCAAGATGTGTTTACAGTAACAAATAACTTCTCTATTTTCTCTGGAGCTCACAATATTACAATTGGTGGTAACTTTGAATACTTAGATGTTAAAAACGTATTCTTTGGTCAGAACTTTGGAGATTATACATTTGATAGCCTTTCAGACTTCAACACTTATTTAGATGGGATACCTGGAAATGAGGTTGCTTCAGAAGATTATTTTCACAGTTACTCTTTATTAGGAGGTTCTGGTGATAATAGTCTTGGAGCTGCAGAATTTAACTATTCTCAATTAGGATTTTATGTTCAGGATGAAGTTGATGTAACTGATGATCTTAAAGTTTCTATGGGTCTTCGTGTAGATGTACCTTTCTTTGAGGATGGAACTGTAAATAATGATTTCAATAATAGAACTATCCCACTTTTAGAATCTTTTGGAAAAGACTTACAAAATGCTGAAGTTGGAAAACCAATAAAAAGTAGAGTTCACATTTCTCCAAGATTAGGTTTTAACTGGGATGTTGCCGGTGAAAAGCTTACTCAAGTAAGAGGTGGATTAGGTATATTTACTTCTCGTATTCCATTAGTTTGGCCTGGAGCAACATACAACAACAATGGTGTAACAGGTGGTTTTGCAGCAAACTTCTTATTACCAGAAGATGTATTGTTTAATCCAAACGTAAACGATCAGCCTGTTACTGCTGTGCCTGGAACAGGAGCTTTAGGTGGTAACGTAGATTTATTTACACCAGACTTTAAA
Organism: Marixanthomonas sp. SCSIO 43207; assembly: GCF_019904255.1. Taxonomy (GTDB): domain Bacteria; phylum Bacteroidota; class Bacteroidia; order Flavobacteriales; family Flavobacteriaceae; genus Marixanthomonas. The sequence goes on along the minus strand of NZ_CP063203.1, from coordinate 736,008 downwards.
TTGCCGCAAACGATGAAGTATAACATTGCGGTTGATCAAAAACTACCATTCTGGGGATTAATTGCATCTGCAGATTTCTTATACAATGATGTTATTACAAACGTGTTTTATGAAAACTTAAACATAAAACCGGCTGTAGGTAGATTAAATGGAGCTGATGATAGACTTTACTATAATGATAGTGACCCTATTGATGATACATACGGTAGAATTATTTTAGGATCAAACACTGGTTTGGGGTATTCTTACAACGCAACATTCTCTATTACAAAACCATTTGCTAGAGGATTCTCAGCTCAAGCAGCTTATACTTATGGAGATGGTAAATATGTTTTTGAAGGAACATCTTCTCAAAACAGTTCACAATGGAGAAACTTAGTTACTGTAAACGGTAAAAATGCAAATCCAAGAGAAACTAACTCTCAGTTTGCAACAGGACACAGAGTTTCTGCAAATGCATTGTATGAGTATGAGTGGAACGAAAACTTCAAAACTACAATAGGTGTATTCTATAACGGGCAGCAAGGTTCTCCTTATAGCTTCACTTACAACGAAGGAAGAGACTTGTTAAACGATGACTCTAGAGATAATGCATTAATTTATGTTCCTGCAAATGCTTCTGAAATTAACTTAGTTCCTATTACAGATGATAATGATAATGTTTTGGTTACTCCTGCAGAGCAGTGGGCTGCTTTAAATGAGTTTATCGAAGGAAACGATTATTTAAGAGGAAGAAGAGGAAGATATGCTGAAGTGAATGGAGACAGAGGTCCTTGGAGCCACATTATTGACTTAAAGTTTTTACAAGACTTTGCAATTAACATTGGAAATGACAGACACGCTTTCCAAGCTTCATTAGACATCTTTAACTTTACCAACTTATTAAACAAAGATTGGGGAACAAGAAAGTTTATTCCTAGCCAAGTAGGTTTATTAACTACAGAAACTGCTGGGCCAGATCCTGAATTTACTTTTGACCCTGCATTCTTAGATGGAATTGAAGAAGTTGACGATAGCGGAATTCAATCTTCAAGATGGCAAATGCAAATAGGTATTCGATACTTGTTTAATTAATAAAGTGTATATTTTTATAAAAGCCGTTTCTTTTGAAACGGCTTTTTTTATGGAATAATCGCTACCTTTGGTTTCTTAAAATAATAGTTATGTATTCTACACTTAAATTTGTTCATTCCTACTGGGCGTATTTGGTATTATTAGTGATTTTAATAGCAACCATAAATGCGTTAATATCTTTCTTTTCAAAAAAAGAATATGGTCCTAAAGATTTTAGATTGGCACTTTTCGCTTTAATTGTAACACACCTTCAATTGCTAATAGGTTTAATACTGTATTTTGTATCACCATTGGGCTTACAATCATTGACCAATAACGGTATGGGTACAGTAATGAAAGATTCGATGCTTAGACTATATGCAGTAGAACACCCAACGGTTATGATACTGACGGTTGTATTTATTACCATAGGTTATTCAAAACATAAAAAGAAACTGGTTTCAAAACCAAAATTTAAGATGCTTGCCATCTTTTACACTATTGGTCTTATTCTCATGTTAAGTAGAATTCCGTGGGATCAATGGTTTTCATAATCAATAAAAAAAGCGCTCATTTTGGGGCGCTTTTTTTATATATAGATATAGCTGTTAACTTATTCTGAAACTTCTTTTATTAAATAGATGTACACGGGAAAGTGGTCACTATATCCTCCGGTAAAACCACCTGAAAAACTTCTATATGGATAGCCTTTGTAACGTCCTCTAGGATTTGAAAGGTAGTTTTTATTGTATATTCCGGCTTTGTAAAAAGTGTATGAAGAATAGTCTTTATTTAAAAGTTCTTTTGAAATAATTATTTGATCAAATAAATTCCAGCTATCTCTGTAAGCAAGTGTTCCCATCCCTTTGTTATACATTTCTTCCATTGGGTTGTAAAGCTCTTTAATTTTTACTTCTTCTCTATTTTCTTTACTTTTTAAAATCTCCTTTACACTCGGGCTGATGGGGTCATCATTTAAATCTCCCATGGTAATTACCTTTGCATATGGATCTTCACTAAAAATAGAGTCTATTAATCGTTTGTTTAATTTAGCGGCTTTCATACGCTTAGGTCTGCTTCTAGCCTCGCCTCCACTTCGTGATGGCCAGTGGTTAACTATAATACTTATTTTTTCACCATCTAGCATACCACTAACTAATAGTTGATCACGTGTATAAATACGTTTAGTTCTATCATTGTTATCATAAATAATAAGCGGGTGTGCTTTATAATGTGTGGGTGTGAATAATTTTTTTTGATACAATAGAGCTACATCAATCCCACGTCTATCTGGAGAGTCAAAATGTATGATGCCGTAGTCTTTATGCAACAGAGTCTCTTCATTAAGTAAATCTTCTAAAACGCGTCTGTTTTCAACTTCAGAAACGCCAATTATTGCAGGAGAAGTTCCTGTTACATCTTTTCCTATTTCAGAAAGTACTTTTGCCATATTTTTAAGCTTCTGCTCATAGACTTCTTGACGCATGCTCTCACCCATTTCCATAATTGGGCTCGCTTCATCATAAATAGTCGTATCGTCTTCAGGATCAAAAAGATTTTCTAGATTATAAAAAGCGATTGTGTTGACCTTATATTTTTTCTCATTTTGAGCAAATACTGATATAAAACAGAAAGAAAAAACCAGTATTATATAGTGCCTAATTTTCATACTTATAGTGTATTAAGTTTTTGTAAAGTTCGTTATTAAATCGAGGTCAAAAGTAGGTAATTCATCTAAAAGATGTAGTTTTGCGCCGCAATAATAATATTAATTTAATCTATTAAAACAACTAACTATAGATGAAACAGTTCTTTTTTACCTTATGGATTGGATTGTTGGGTACCGTTTCTTTGTTTGCCCAAGATGCAACTGTAAAAGGTAGGATTGTTGATACAAACTCTAGTGAGCCGATACCGGATGTAGATGTTCGTATTCAATCCAGTAAATTTAACACAACCACTACTCCTGAAGGAATTTTTAACATATCTGGAAGCGATTTGCCTCAAGGTGAACAAGTCCTTCTTGTTGAAAAATCAGGATATGTAAATCAACGTATTCCTATTACTATTCAAAACGGGAAAACAATTAATCTAGATCCTATTTTACTAGAAATTGACCTTACCGAAGTAGAAGCACAAATAGGAATCATTAGCCTTACCGATAATGAACTAGATCAAGATGATGGTACTTCGTTTAACACCTCTGGTTTGTTACAAGCTTCTAGAGATGTGTTTTTAAATGCAGCTGCTTTTGATTTTAGCGCTACATTTTTCCGACCTCGTGGTCTTGACAATGAAAACGGTAAAGTACTTATTAACGGTATTGAAATGAATAAGCAATTCAACGGTCGTCCTCAATGGAGTAACTGGGGAGGTCTTAATGACGCGCAACGTAACCGTGAATTCTCTATGGGTATTGAAGCAAATGATTATCAATTTGGTGATCTTGCAGGTACTACCAACATTGTTATGCGCGCTTCACAATACCGCGAAGGTGGCCGGGTATCTTATGCAATGGCCAATAGAAGTTATACAGGCCGCTTAATGGGGTCATACAATAGTGGAATACTTGATAACGGGTGGTCATACTCAGTATTGGTATCTAGACGTTTTGGTGAAGAAGGCTTTAGAGATGGAACGCTATATGATGCAAATTCGTTCTTCGCATCTGTAGAGAAACAATTAGGTAACAATCATAGCTTAAACCTTACTGCATTTTATGCACCTAATAGAAGAGGGCGATCATCTGCAAACACACAAGAAGTGTATGATTTAAAAGGAATTGAATACAACTCATTCTGGGGAAAACAAGATGGCGAAATACGAAACTCTAGAGTGAGGGAAATCGAAGAGCCTGTCGTTATGTTAAACCATTATTGGGATATTTCAGATAAAACGAGATTAAACACCAATGTGGGGTATCAATTTGGAAAAATGGGTAACAGCCGTTTAGGATACGACAATGCCCCAAACCCAGACCCAACATATTATCAAAAGCTGCCTAGTTTCTTCTTGGCAGATCCTGATGGCCCAAACTTAGCCGGAGCTTATACTGCAACAACAGATTTTGTTGAAGATGGTCAAATAGACTGGCAAGATCTTTATGAAACCAACATTTTTTACGGAGGAACCTCTCGCTATTATTTATATGAAGATAGAGTAGATGATAGCCAATTAATGGCAAATACTATTTTAAGTTCAGAGCTTAATGATAATATTACCTTAAACGCTTCGGTTAATTATAGAAATCTTAAGTCTAAGAATTTTGCAAATATGATTGACTTGCTTGGTGGTAATGGATATCTTGATGTAGACACTTTTAATACCGGTGACGAAGCTCAAAGTGATTTGGATAATCCTAATCGCATCATAGGTGAAGACGATACATTCAAATATAATTTTGAAATGGACGCTTCAGTATATGATGGCTTTGCACAAGCTCAATTTAAATATACGAGTGTAGATTTTTACGTGTCAGGAAAAGTAGGTCAAACCAGCTACCAAAGAACAGGTTTATACCGCAACGGAAATTTCCCCGATAATTCAAAAGGGAAAAGCGAAAAACTAGATTTTACCACGTATGGAGCAAAAGCCGGATTAACTTATAAAATTACCGGGCGCCATTACTTAGGTGCTAACGGAGCTTATTTTACAGATGCTCCAACTATTCGTAACTCATTTAGTAACTCTAGACAAAATAATAATACAGTTACAGGATTAACCGAAGAAACAAGCTTGAGTGTAGATGGTAGCTATATTTACCGTTCTCCAATCATCAAAGCAAGATTAACCGGTTACTATACAAAAATTCAAGATGCTTCTGAAGTAAACTTTTACTACGCAGACGGAGTTTCAGGAATTGGTAGAAACCTTTCAACAGCCTTCGTACAAGAAGTATTAACAGATATTGATAAAAGACACGTAGGTGCAGAACTTGGTATTGAAGCGCAAGTAACCCCAACTATTAAATTAAAAGGTGCTGCTGCGTACGGTCAATTTACCTATGATAACAACCCAAATTTATACTTAACATCAGATGATTTTGATGAAGAGTTAAACTTTGGACAAGCCTATTTAAAAGACTATAAAATTTCAGGAGGACCACAACAAGCATATCAAATAGGTTTTGAGTATCGTGATCCAGATTTCTGGTGGATAGGTGTTACAACAAACTATTTTTCAAACGCTTACATAGATGTTTCTCCTTTAACTAGAACTGAAAACTTTTATTTAGACACAGACGGAATCCCTTTTAATGATTATGATCCTGAATTGGCAAGAGAATTACTTAAACAAGAAAAGTTTGACGATTACATTCTTGTAAATGCTGTAGGAGGAAAATCATGGAAAATTGATGATTACTATGTAGGATTTTTTGCTACTGTAAATAACATCTTTGACGAAGAATACAAAACAGGAGGATTTGAGCAAGGCCGAAGTGCCAATTTCAGAACCTTATCTGAAGACGCCGCAAATGATAAAAGGGTTTTTGGCCCTAAATACTGGTACGGATTCGGCACTACCTATTACTTAAACGTATATTTTAGATTTTAAAAAGAAAAAGAAAAGCAATAAAACTATAATTATGAAAGCGATAAAAAACTTAAGCTTACTATTCTTCCTTGGATTAATAGTTGTTTCTTGTGTTAAAGATGACGATTATGATATTCCAGAAGTAAATGTTGATGAACCAAATATTGACGCAAACTTTACCATTCAAAAGATTAAAGATATTTATGGAGGTTTTGAACCTGTGATTATTGAAGGAGGAGAAGACTCAGAAACTCCTTTATTTATTGAAGCCTATGTAGTTTCTAGTGACGAATCTGGAAACTTCTATAAGCAAATCATTATTCAAAACACTCCTGAAAACCCAACAGCAGGTATTTCTATCTCTACTGAAGCTACAGATTTGTATACAAAATATGAGCCGGGGAGAAAGATTTATTTTAGAGTAGATGGATTATACAGTGGTGAATTTGCCGGTTTACCAACCTTAGGAACTCAAGATGGTGATGAAATAGGAAGAATTAGTATTAAAGAATTTAATGACCGTATTTTTCGTTCTCAAGAAGTTGTAGACATTGTTCCTAAAGAAATTACAATCTCTCAAGCAGGAACAAACCAATCTTTATTAAATACATTGGTTAAGTTAAGTGGTGTTGAATTTGCAGATGGAGAGTTAGGAGAGTCATATGGTGACCCCAATAGTACATTCAGTGTAAACCGTTCCGTTGTAAATTGTAACGATGATGAAATCATCTTGCGTAACAGTGGTTTTGCAGATTTTAAAAACCTATCACTTCCTGAAGGAAACGGGATGCTTACAGCAGTTTTAAGCACTTTTAATGGTACCAATCAATTGTTCATTCGCAATACAAGTGATGTAATGTTTGATGGAGAGCGTTGTGAAGATGAAACAACAAATACAGAACTTCCTTTCTCAGAAGATTTTGAAAACTATCCAGCGGGTCCTGGAGAAATAGTGAGCATTGACCAATGGACTAACGTAAATGCAAATGGAGGAGAGCGTCTATGGGAAATTCGTGATTTTGACAACAACCAGTACGCACAAACTTCTGCTTTTAACTCTGGAGAAAGCCCTTATGAAGCTTGGTTAGTAACACCAGGTTTTGATTTACAAGGAGTACCTTCAGGAACGTTTAGTTTTGATACAAAAGACGGTTTCTACAATGGGACTGCTTTAAGTGTATACGTTTCAACAGATTTTACTGGAGATCCTAACACTGCAACTTGGACAGAACTTACTGCAACATTCTCAACCGGAAACACAGATGGATATGGTGATGACTATGTTTCATCAGGAAATATAGACCTATCAGAATATGCAGGTGAAGTTGTTTACTTTGGTTTTAGATACCAAGGAGGCGATGGTGGCGTTTCTACAACCTATCAAATTGATAACGTTTCAGTTACAGAATAATCATTGCTAATACACAATATAAAACCGCCTTTATGGCGGTTTTTTTATGATTTTACCTTTTGAAAATATAATGTCAAAATACCAATCAAAACCTTTTGTATCTTTGCATTAGAACTAGATATATGATTGAACAAAAGACAATAGAATACGAAAAAACCATACTCATTGGTTTAATAACACGATTTCAAGACGAAGAAAAGTCTCAAGAATATTTAGATGAGCTTGAATTTTTGGCGTATACAGCGGGCGGTGAAGTGCTTCGGCGATTTACTCAAAAAATGGACACCCCAAACCCAAAGACATTTATTGGCTCTGGAAAGATGAAAGAAGTACGTGATTTTGTAGAAGAACACGATGTAGGTACAGCAGTATTTGATGATGAACTATCACCTGCTCAGCAAAAAAATATTGAAAAAATATTGCGTTGCAAAATTATTGACAGAACCAACCTCATTCTAGATATATTTGCTCAACGTGCCAAAACAAGTTATGCTCGCACACAAGTAGAGCTTGCTCAATATGAATATTTGTTACCGCGACTAGCCGGTATGTGGACTCACCTTGAAAGACAACGTGGTGGTATAGGAATGCGTGGTCCCGGAGAAACCGAAATTGAAACAGACCGTCGTATTGTAAGAGATAGAATCACCTTACTTAAGAAAAAACTTGAGAAGATTGATAAACAAATGGAAGTTCAGCGAGGCAACCGTGGATCTTTAGTTAGGGTGGCCTTAGTTGGGTATACCAATGTAGGTAAATCAACTTTAATGAATAGCATCAGTAAAAGTGATGTGTTTGCTGAAAATAAACTCTTTGCAACCCTTGACACTACAGTACGCAAAGTAGTAATTGGCAATCTACCTTTCCTTTTAACAGATACAGTAGGGTTTATAAGAAAACTACCTACACAATTGGTAGAATCTTTTAAAAGTACCCTAGATGAAGTTAGAGAAGCAGATTTATTATTGCACGTTGTAGACATTTCTCATTCTTCTTTTGAAGACCATATAGCTTCAGTTAATAAAATTTTGGACGAAATTGAAAGCGCAGATAAGCCTACGATTATGGTTTTTAATAAAATTGACCAATACAAACCCGAAGTTATTGAAGAAGATGATTTGGTAACCGAAAAAACCACTGCTCATTATACCTTAAAAGACTGGAAGCGTACTTGGATGAATAGAGAAGAGAACGCGATTTTTATTTCTGCATTAAATAAAAACAATTTTGAAGAATTCAGAAAAATGGTCTACGAAAAAGTAAGAGAAATTCATGTAACACGTTTTCCTTACAACAACTTTCTATATCCTGAACAGTATCAATATGAGGAATAAAAAAACCGGCTTTTTTAGCCGGTTTTTTCATGATATTTTATTCTTTATTTAAAATTTATACCCAACACCTACACCAAGGGTTTCACGTATTTGAAATCCTTGTACGGCATTATCATCATAAATTGCTTGAAAGGTTGCGTTTGCGGTAATCCAGTCGTTTACTTTTAAAACTAAGTTCATTGTGTAATCCAAATCAACATTTTGAGGATCTTCAAGATAGTTTGAATATAAGGCCAAAATGTTTTCCATAGATACATTTTCCATTAAATTAAACTTGGCGTATGCATTTAAAGAGGCTCCAAACTCAAAACGAGTTGTTTCATTGGCGTCTACCCCAAAATAACCTCCAGCTTCGTTAAACGCCTCTTCTTCGGTTGCAGGGATAGATGTAAATTTTTCGTTTACAAAGATAAGCCGTGCAGTTGCAGGAGCAATGTTTACTTTTAAGTTATCATCTTCTTTCCAAAGAAAACCTGGACCTAATTGTAAATAACCCGGAGACATAAAGCGTGTAGTTTCGGTACGTGTTTCATTACCATCAGCATCTTCTCCAAATTCATATCCTTTTGCAAACTGTGTTCTAAAGTTTACAAAGAAAGAGTAAAACCATTTACTTTCTTTAATCTGGCGCCCTATAATCGAGTTAAGTTCTAGTCGATCATTTGTTTTTCTAGAAAACTCTTCATCTTTTATTTTGGTAATACCATAATCAGCTAGAATGCGGTTATCCCACGTAAGTTTTCCTTTTCTGTAGTTAAAATCGTAAGTGAAATTTAAATTTGCTGCATAGTTTGATGTACCACCACCGGTCCATTCATCATTAAAAGCAGCTTGATTAAAGATAAGCCCAATGTTTCCGGCTTTTGTCCAACCGTCTTTAGGTTCTTCAGTTTCTTCATTATCTTGAGCCAATGCTATAAATGGCGAAATGAATAGAAAGAAAATTAATACTTTTTTCATAATTGATAAGTTTATTTTTCAGCAAATATAAGGTATCTGCTTTATCTAGAAGGTAATGAAAATTGAAATAGCTTATTTTTTTCTTTTGTATAGAGGTACAGAAGAGCAGGCTTCGCCATACATCACACTTTTTGCAACTTCTTGTAAACGTTGAGCTAAAAGCACATATGCATTTTGAGGGATTGGCTTATTTGCACATCCTTTAATGATAATTGGTTTATCTGTATATTCTGAAATATCTAGGTTTTGAAGTATTTCGGCAAAAAGAATGCTTTCTAAAGTTTCAGAAGAACCTACAATTGTTTTTTTTGCATAAGGAGCTAATTGAAGTGAAACAAACATATATGCCCAGCCTGGAATAATAGCGTCTGTAGAGCAATAAAGATTTACAAAAGAACCTTCATATTGTGACCAATCGTGTTCTTTAATATCATTTCTGAAATCTTTTTCACGCAGTACAATACCTTCCATCAACCATTGCGAAATGTCTATTGACACTCGTTCTCCTTCTGGATAAAAGTCTTCTAGGTTAAAGGTAATCAACTTACTGTTGGCTACTCTATTTATGATTTCTCCTTCCAATCTTGATAGGTTTTATAACATTCCTAATTCTAGCTTTGCTTCTTCACTCATTAAATCTTGACTCCAAGGCGGATCAAAAGTAATTTCAACTTCGGCGTCTTTTACCATTTTAATTGACTTTACTTTATCTTCAACCTCTTGAGGAAGCGATTCTGCAACTGGACAGTTGGGTGTTGTTAGAGTCATTAAAATTTTTACTTCGTGATCTTCATTTACAAATACATCATAGATTAATCCAAGCTCATAAATGTCTACCGGGATCTCTGGATCATAAATGGTTTTAATCACTTTTACTATTTTATCGCCTAGTTCTGTTGTGTTTATTGTTTCGGTGCTCATAATTTTAATTGTTTAATTGCGCTTGGTAGGCTACGGCATACAATTTTAATTGCTTTACCATTGAAACCAAACCATTAGCGCGAGTGGGAGACAAGTGTTCTTTTAAGCCAATTTCATCAATAAAATGTGTGTCTGCGTTGATAATATCTTCGGGTTTTTGGTTTGAAAAAACGCGTATTAAAATTGCAATAATTCCTTTGGTTATTACTGCATCACTATCTGCTGTAAAGACTACTTTTCCGTCTCTGGTATCTGCATTTAACCACACTCGAGATTGACATCCTTTAATTAGTTTGTCTTCCGTTTTTAATTCTTCATCAATTAGTGGTAGTGACTTCCCTAATTCTATCATATGTTCATAACGCTCCATCCAATCATCAAACATGGAAAACTCGTCTACTAGTTCTTCTTGTATCTCTTTAATAGTCATTAATTATCGTCTTCTTGATTTTTTGTAGCTGTTATTAGTACACTTTGGTCGTTTTTTGCATATAAAGTTAACACGTTATCTTGAATTCGATAACCGCCTACATTTGCTAAAGTTTCTAAAAATCGATTTTCTACTTGCATAATATTTTTGGCACATGCTTTTTTGGTTGAAGCGACTTCTCCAATAGTAAGACTATTTACATTTGTTGAATAGTCTGCAAAATATGTATTACATCCGGCATCACCTGATACCCTACCGCTTAAAGCAGCAAAAGATAAAGATGGTTTAATTGCTGAAAGTGCATTACCTTCAATACTATTTACAGTGTAATTACCAGAAAGTTGTACATTACCGGCTACGTCAATTACTTTTTTGGTTTCATCACAACTCGAAAAAAATAGAGTTATAACTAAAAGGCTTAATGTGGCAAATGATTTCATAATACGTTAGGTTTTAAGTTAACATTGTTTTTGCTTTATTAACAGCAGATACCAATGCGTCAACTTCTTCTTTCGTATTGTAAAAAGCAAAAGATGCTCGCACCGTACCGGGTATTTTGTAAAAATCCATTATTGGTTGAGCACAGTGATGTCCTGTTCTTACTGCAATACCAAGTTTATCGACAATTGTCCCAATATCATAAGGATGAATACCTTCAATATTAAATGAAATTACAGAAGTTTTGGCAACACCTGTTCCATATATTTTGAGGCCTTCAATAGCTGTCAATTGTTCTGTAGCATAAGCCAATAAGTTGTTTTCATGACTTTCAATAGCATCAAAACCAATACTGTTAAGATAATCAATTGCCGCGCCAAAAGCAATACCGCCAGCAATATTTGGTGTGCCGGCTTCAAACTTATGCGGTAAACCTGCGTACGTGGTTTTTTCAAAAGTTACTTCATCTATCATTTCACCACCTCCTTGATACGGTGGTAATTTGTTGAGCCATTCTTCTTTTCCGTACAGTATACCAACACCTGTAGGGCCGCACATTTTATGAGCAGAAGTCACATAAAAGTCTACATCTAGTGCTTGAAGATTAGATTTGATATGTGAACAAGCCTGAGCTCCATCAACAAGAACGGCAGCTCCATTTTTATGTGCTTTGTCAATAATTTCTTTAATAGGATTTATAATTCCTAATGCGTTTGAAATATGATTAACAAAAACAAGTTTGGTTTTTTCAGAAAGAATTTTTTCATATTCTGAAAGTATCAGCTCGCCGTTTTCTTCAATAGGAATTACCTTAAGAATTGCTCCAGTACGTTCACAAAGCATTTGCCAAGGAACAATGTTTGAGTGGTGTTCTAATGCTGAAACAATAACTTCATCTCCTTTGCTTAAAAACTTTGTAAAGCCATTTGCAACAAGGTTAATACCATGTGTTGTTCCAGAAGTAAAAATCACTTCATGGGGCTTAGTAATATTGAAATGCTGCTGAATCTTCTTCCTTGCAGCTTCATAAGCATCTGTAGCTTCTTGAGATAATGTGTGAACGCCCCTATGAATATTTGCATTGTAGTTTGAATAATAATCAACAATACAGTCAATTACTTGCTGGGGTTTTTGTGATGTTGCTGCATTATCCAAATACACCAAAGGTTTTCCATTTACTTCACGTTGAAGAATGGGAAAATCTTTTCGTATTTCCTGAACATTAAAAGCCATGGAACAATACTATTTAAAAGGGGTTATTACAACTGAAAACCTAAACTAACGCCTATTTTTTTGGCAATTAATTTGTTGATGCGTTGCTTAAGTTCGGGTATTTTTACGCTTTCCAAAACACTGTTTGCAAATGCATACATAAGTAAAGCTCGTGCTTCTTTTTTAGCAATACCTCGAGAACGCATATAAAATAAAGCTTCTTCGTCTAATTGACCAATGGTACAGCCGTGAGAACACTTTACATCGTCTGCAAAAATCTCCAATTGCGGTTTTGAGTTGATAGTAGCACGGTCATCAACAAGAATATTATTGTTTTGCTGAAATGCATCTATCTTTTGAGCAATTTTATCAACCAATACTTTTCCGTTAAAAACACCTGTAGATTTATCTGAATAAATTCCTTTGTAATCTTGGTGGCTTTCACAATTAGGTGCTGTATGATGCACTAGTGTATTGTGGTCAACGTGTTGTTTATCTTCAATAATTGTAATTCCGTTTAAGGTAGAATTGCAACGCTCTCCGTATTGGTAAAAATTAAGATTATTTCTAGTTAATTTTCCTCCAAAAGAGAAGGTGTGTACTCGGCAATTACTTTCTCTTTCTTGTGACACGTACGTACTGTCAATTAAAGAAGCAGAAGGATTATCTGTTTGAATTTTATAATAATCAACATACGCTCTTTTTTCAGCAAAAATTTCAGTCACACTGTTGGTAAAAACAGCATTTTCTGAAAGGCTTTGATGACGTTCAATAATTTGTACGTGTGCATTTTCGCCAACTACAACCAAATTACGAGGTTGAAGCATAACAGCAGCCTCATTTCCGGTAGAAAAATTGATTATCTCAATAGGTTTTTCTACTTCTTTATTTTTCGGAATGTGAATGTAAGCTCCTTCCTTTGCAAAGGCCGTATTTAAAGAAGTAAGACTATCTTTTTTGGCTACTTTATTAAAATAAGCTTCAATTACCGGTTGGTATTTTGGTTTGTTTAAAGCTGAAGAAAGTAGACAAACATCAATTGAATCGTGAGTAGTTTCTGAAAGGAATGAACTGTACACTCCATCAATAAACACAATTTTATACGTGTCTATATCGTGAAGAAAATACTTCTTTACGTCTTTAAAGTCAAGATGCTTCTCTTGCTGTTTAGGGAAAATACTATAATCATTTTTCACCAAAGAATTTAAAGAGGTATACTTCCATGCTTCTTCTTTTTTGGATGGAAAGCCTTGCTCTTCAAATACTTTTATGGCTTCATTACGAAGATCATGAATAGGAGAGTCTGGCTCCAAGTGATCTTCAAAAGCAATATATGATGAAACTAATTTATCTTTTAAACTCATGTTTTGTTTTTCAGAATTTTACACCAATTCTTCTTTAATCCAGTCATAGCCACGCTCTTCAAGCTCGTGAGCTAGCTCTTTACCACCAGATTTTACTATTTTACCTCCCATTAATACGTGAACATAATCAGGAATAATATAATCTAGCAATCGCTGATAGTGTGTGATTACAATCACAGCGTTATCTTTACTTTTAAGCTTGTTAACGCCGTTTGCTACTATTTTTAAAGCATCAATATCAAGACCAGAATCTGTCTCATCGAGGATAGCTAGTTTTGGCTCCATCATAGCTAGCTGAAATATCTCATTTCTTTTTTTCTCACCGCCAGAAAAGCCTTCGTTTAAAGAACGCGATAAAAACTTACGGTCTATCTCAAGCATATCTGCTTTTTCTTTAATTCTTTTTAGCATTTCACTTGCCGGCATATCGTCTAGCCCTTTTGCTTTACGGGTTTCGTTAATAGCCGTTTTTATGAAATTTGTAACGGTAACTCCGGGAATTTCAATAGGGTATTGAAACGATAAGAAAAGTCCTTTGTGAGCTCGTTCTTCAGGATCTAATTCTGAAATATCTTCGTTTTCAAATTGAATTTCACCTTCATGAAGGTCAAACTCTTCTTTTCCTGCAATTACAGAAGCCAATGTACTTTTTCCTGAACCGTTAGGTCCCATTATAGCGTGAACTTCACCTGGATTAACTTCTAGATTAATCCCTTTTAAAATATCTTTTTCTCCTACACCTGCGTGCAGATTTTTAATATGTAGCATAATTAACTTTTCTTTTCTTCAATTTTTATATCAGTTTTAGCGGGCTTATCGCTAACATATAATATTTCTTTGATGGTTATTATTTGCTCCCAAACTTCTTCGGTTTTGGCCTTTGGATTTTCAGTAACTACTCCTGAAACAATTACAGGAACCATGTCAAATTCTTCTTTTTTTACTTCAGAAACTCTATTGGCCAATTCTTTGGTTTTTTCATCAATGGTAACACCGTAAATGAAATCTTGTCCGTTTAATACAGCTGCGTTATTGGTAAATATAAAATCACCTCTGTAAGTCTCTGGTTTTTGATCAACAGATGACGTTTCTTCTTTAGTATCAGTTTCAGAATTCTTTTTTGAATCGTTACAAGAAATAATTGTAATCGATATCATTAAAAGCAATACTATTTTTTTCATTGTTATTAATTTAATTATCCAACTGAACCTTCTAATGAAATTTCAAGTAATTTTTGAGCTTCTACGGCAAATTCCATAGGTAATTTGTTTAAAACCTCTTTACTGAAACCGTTAACAATTAATGCTATGGCTTTTTCAGTGTCAATACCGCGTTGATTGCAATAAAATATTTGATCTTCACCAATTTTACTGGTAGTTGCTTCGTGTTCTACTTGAGCAGTTTTATTTTTTGCTTCAATATAAGGGAATGTGTGTGCGCCACATTCATTACCCATTAATAGTGAATCACATTGTGAAAAATTACGTGCATTTTCTGCTCGACTATTCACTTGTACCAAACCACGATAACTGTTTTGAGACTTACCGGCAGAAATACCTTTTGAAATAATCGTACTCTTCGTGTTCTTGCCCAAGTGAATCATTTTGGTACCAGTATCTGCTTGTTGGTAGTTGTTTGTTACTGCTATTGAATAAAACTCTCCAATTGAGTTATCTCCTTTTAATATACAGCTTGGATATTTCCACGTAACAGCACTACCTGTTTCTACTTGTGTCCAAGAGATTTTTGCATTGTTCTCACAAAGACCGCGTTTTGTAACAAAATTAAAAACACCACCTTTTCCGTCTTTTCCGCCCGGGAACCAGTTTTGTACGGTTGAATATTTAATTTCTGCACCGTCTAGCGCTATTAATTCAACAACAGCGGCGTGTAATTGATTTTCATCACGCATAGGAGCAGTACAACCTTCAAGATAACTAACATAGCTGTCCTCATCTGCAATTACCAAGGTACGTTCAAACTGTCCTGTTCCTGCTTGGTTAATTCTAAAGTAAGTAGAAAGTTCCATCGGGCATTTTACGCCTTTTGGAATATAGCAAAACGAGCCATCACTAAATACAGCACTGTTTAAGGCTGCATAAAAGTTGTCTTTTTGAGGCACAACCGAACCAATGTATTTTTTTACAAGTTCTGGATGGTTTTTTATTGCTTCGGAAATAGAACAGAAAATAATACCTTTTTTTGCCAAAGTATCTTTAAAAGTAGTTGTTACAGATACTGAATCCATAACAATGTCTACAGCAACACCGGCTAGTTTTTTTTGTTCGTCTAAAGAAATTCCGAGTTTATCAAACGTTTCTAATAATTCTGGATCAACCTCATCAAGGCTGTCATATTTTGGTTTTTTGTTGGGCGCAGAGTAATAAGAAATGTTTTGAAAGTCAGGCTTGTTATAATGTACATTGGCCCATTCTGGTTCTACCATTTCTTTCCAGTATCTAAAAGACTCTAGTCGCCACTCAGTCATCCATTCTGGTTCTTCCTTTTTCTTAGAAATAGCCCGAACAATGTCTTCATTAAGCCCTACGGGGAATGTATCAGACTCAATGTCTGTATAAAACCCATATTCATATTCTTTAGTTTCGAGTTCTTTTTTTAAATCGTCTTCAGTAAATTTAGCCATTGGTAGCTTATATTTTTTCTTTTACATCGAGGTAAAAGGAAGTGTTACAAATAAATTTAATTAAAGCGAAAAGCTTTCACCACAACCGCAAGTACGGTTTGCGTTAGGATTGTTAAAAACAAATCCTTTTCCGTTTAACCCACCGCTATATTCTAGAGTGGTTCCAACAAGATAGAGGAAACTTTTTTTGTCAATAGCTATTTTCACAGAATCATCTTCAAAAAGTTTATCGTTGTCCCCTATTGCATTGTCAAATTTCAAATCGTAGGACAAGCCAGAGCAACCTCCGCTTTTTACTCCTACTCTTACAAAATCATCTGTGATATTAAAGCCTTCTTCGGCCATCAATTGTTGCAGCTTAGATTTTGCACTTTTACTAACCTTTATCATATGATTAATATATTCTAAATTGATTAGCAAATATACAGGAAATACAGATGTTAACCATACACAGAAGCCAATTTAAACTTATGGTGTTATAGTTTTAAATAATAATTAACAAAATACTGATTGTTAGGCTTTTTTAAACTGAAATTATTACTAAGAAATAGCGTTTAATTTGGTTTTTGAAAATCTGGGTTGTTTATAAAACCTTCATCAGATAAGGTTAGTAAAAAAGCTTTGAGATCCTTTTTGTCTTTTTCTGTTAGTTGAACGCCCCCTTCACTAACCGCTTTCATAAGCGGGTCAATAGTTTCAGAATAGACCAAACCTTCACTGTAGTGATTGATAACTTCTTCTAAAGTTTCAAAACGTCCATCGTGCATATAAGGTGCTGTATATGCTAAGTTGCGTAGGGAAGGAGTTTTAAAGGCGCCAAACTCTCTAGGATCGCCTGTTGCACCTCCGCGGCCTAAATCATCAAAAGTTTCATCTAGACCATTGTTGTGGAAAGCATTATCAGTCCATAATAAATTATTAGGTGGTGTGCCGTGGCAATGAAAACAATCACCTCTGTTTTCATCAACATATACTTCAAGGCCGTTTAATTCAGAATCTGTTAATTCTATTTCACCACGAAGGTATTGGTCATACCTTGAATTGCCAGAGATTAATGTTCTTACAAACTGAGCGATGGCTTTTGAAACTAATGTAGAATCAATGGTTGTGGTGCCAAAAGCATTTTCAAATAACTCAGGGTAGGTTGCTGATGCTTGTAAACTCGCTACAGCTTCTGGCCAAGTGTTGTGCATCTCAATAGGATCAATGACAGGCTCAAGGGCTTGGTTTTCTAGTGTTGTGGTGCGCCCATCCCAGAAAAAAGATTCTTCAAAGTTCCAAGCGAGATTGAATAAAGGCATTGAGTTTCTTCGACCTTCTATACCGTCAATTCCCGGGCTAAATTGCCTATTGTCTGAAAACCCTGCACTGGGAGCGTGACAACCGGCGCAGGCTAGTGTGTTGTCTCCAGAAAGTATAGGGTCAAAAAATAATTTTTTCCCCAAAGCAACTCCTTCAACAGTTTGAGGGTTGTCTTGAGGAATTAGTGGTGCTGGTATTTTTTCTTCAAAGAGCTGAGGGATTTCTAGCGCTAGAGGCGTAGCTTCATAGCCTTCTTCTTCAGGAGTGGTTTTTTTATCTTTTTCACAAGACTGTATTAATAAAAAACTGCAACTGAAAAGAAGTACTAGTTGTATGCTTTTGAAGATATTCATTTACTTTTTATTGTTCTTCAACTGTTCCTAAGCTGAAAACACTTTTACCATTGGCAGACATTGCTCTTTGTGCTTCAGCATTCATCATTAAATTAATATTCCATACGTTTAAATCCCATTGATTAGGGTTTTTAAACCATTCGGCAACATTCATTTTTACTTCTATAGAAGTGTCATTGTTAATGCTTATTGTCCCTAGGTTTACTTCAAAAGAAGTGTCTTCGGTAACTGGATTGTCTCCAATATTTGTTGCGGCTCTTATGGCATGATACAAGTAAGGAGATTGTGTGTCTGTATTATCTGTATACATTCCTTCTAGACGCATAAAGTGATATCCGCCACCAAGCATCATAGGTACGCCCCAATCCCAAGGTTGAGTGTTTAATTCTGGGTAAATTCCGTCTACATTGTCTTCATCATTAAAGCCAAATGTGAAACTTACAGTATAATCTCCTTCTGGTATTTTTTGGTCCAGATTATATTGTACATTTACACCTTCTCTCGCGTTCATTACATTATAACCATCAATCACAATGTTTTGACCTCCTTCACTTGTAAAGGTAACGTTTGAAATAAGATAGTTTAATTTTGAAATGGTTAATACATCACCTTTATCATTGGTATACTCTGTAGTTTGATAATCTGCATTGTTAATCTCTTGACCATCCCAGTTTTGAGTGAAGTTAAATTGAACATCATAATCTGTTTTTACAACTTCATTCTCATCTACATCTTTACAGGCCAAAACTGTAAAGGCTACTGCAAGTAATAGGGCAACTTTTTTCATTTTAATTATTGATTAAGGGTTATTTAATTTTAAATAGTAAAACATCTTCTACTCCTCTATTTTGAGGAATGTCTTTATCATTACTTTGGGTGCTTCCTACAATAACGATTTTATTATTCTCTGCTTCTACTGCGTCTCTTGAAAAGTCAAAATTTGAACCTCCTATTGTAAGTTGAAATTGAAGTGCTCCAGCTTCATCTACAACCATAGCTAACGCATCGTTTTGACCATTATTTTCAGTAAAATCGCCATCATTACTTCGTACGTTGCCAGTTATAACATATGTTCCATTTGAGAAACGAGTAATGTCTTGAGCAGATTCAAATTGACTACCACCGTAAGATTGTTGTGATATAAGATTTCCGTCTTTATCAATTTTTGCTCCCCAAATATCTGCATTACCAAAATCACTTGTTACATCAACATCGCTACTTCTGGTGTCTCCAAACATTAGGTAGTTACCATCTGAAGTTTGACTAGCTGCGTATAGATTTTCTATTTGAGTGCCTCCATAATTTTTTTCCCAAATGATAGTACCGGTTTCTGAAACTTTTACTACCCAAAAATCATAAGTACCAATATTATTTGTAATGTCAACATCAAAACTATCTGACGTTCCAAAAACTAAATAATCGCCATCGGTTGTTTGAAATATGTCATACGCTGTATCTGTAAAAGTTCCTCCATAGTAATTTCTCCATTCTAGTTGACCTGTAGCTGAAAGTTTTAGTAACCAATAATCTCCACCGGCGTGTTGAATAGATCTATTTGGTATTTCTGAAGTTTTTGAGCCTAGCCCACCATCACCATCACTAGCAGTAACGTCTAGTTCACCTACAACGGCATAGCCTCCATCATTGGTTTGTTTTATACTATAAGCTTTATCGCTTCCTGAAAATCCAAAGCTTTCTTCCCATTGAAGATCGCCTTCGGTATTAAATTTTACAATCCAAAAATCGTGAAAACCGGCATTATTAGACACATCTCCTCCGGCTCCTCTACTAGATCCACAAGCTATATAGCCACCATCTGTTGTTTTTATTAAACTTGCTGCTACTTCATCTGAAGGGCCTCCGTAAGTTTTACTCCATATAATGTCACCTTCAGGGGTAACTTTAAGTAACCAATAATCAAAATCAGATTCTGTTTTGTCAACAATATCACCATCTGTACTTTTGGTAGAACCTAGAATAATATAGTTTCCATCATCTGCTAACACGATAGAAACGGCTTCATCTAAGTTGCTGCCTCCATAGGTTTTAATAAATGCGGTTTCTCCTTCAAATTCTGTTTCTTCTTCTTGCTCTTCAGATAGTGGAGCATCTGCATCTTTACAAGAAGCTGTAAAACAAATTAACAGAAGAAGAACTATTTTATGGGTATAGCGATACACTTTCATAGTCTTAATTTACTATTAATCTTCTGGTAGTTAGCTGGTTAATATTAACTAAATACACACCGGATTGCAATGATTTGATGTTAATTTTTTGTTCTAGACTGTTTTCAGAAAAAGTAAGGTCAAGTACTCGATTTCCGATAACTGAAAACACTTCAACTTTTGTAATTGGGTTTTCTGCTGAAACGATGTTACTTTCATTGCTCGCAGGGTTAGGGTACATTGTGAAATTAGTAGTCTTTAATTCAGTAACGTTTAATTCGTTTGTATCACGTACTAATGTAAAACCATTGCTTCCGCTTATTACAATGTTTTTACTTTCAAAAAAAGGATACACGTTCCAACTGCCGTCAAAGCTAGCTTCATTGTTACTTGGAAAAGTGTCAAAAAAACCATACTGAGATATATTTTCGTTTTCAATATCACTGATGTCATATACGTTTAATCCTGCTGAATAATTAGCAAAGTAAAATTTGTCCCCTACAACATAACCATTGTGATCTGTTGCTGAAGTAGGACCATAAAATTCTGTATGAAATTGTGGATTGTCTAGGTCTGTAAAATCAAAAATGATGGTTCTGGTGTTAAATCCAAAGCCTAATTCATCGGTTTCATCACCTAAGATAAAATATTTTTCATCATCGGTAAACCATCCTTGGTGTGTGTAACCAACGTTGTCATAGCTTATACTTGATATTCTTTGCGGGTTTGATTTGTTGGTAATATCTACAACCACTACTTCATTAACATTGCTTCCTATCAAAATTTCTCTTCCTGTGTAGTCTGAATCTGGGCCGTTATACGTTATAACTTGAGCATCATGACTGTAGTCATCCATAGAATATCCTCCGGCTGCAGTAGGGTTAAGAGGGTCTTGAATGTTTACAAAATGAGGACCACCGTTAAATGTACTGGTACCAACTCCATAAGCATAACCGCTTTCTTCATTGATTACAATATTATGTGCACGACCAAATTCATCATAATGAGCGTCTTCTGTAAAAGTTTGAGGAGGATTTGCAACATTTCGTAAACGCGTTAAATCAAAAACTTGCATTCCATGATTGGAAGCCTCGCTAACTATAAACGCGTGATCACTGTACACCTTAATATCTCTCCAAACACTAGAATTTGTATGAGTTGGTAATTTACCTAGGTAAATAGGATTGACAGGATCTGAAATATCAATAAAAGCAGTACCGTTATTAAGGCCTACCAAAGCATATTCTTTTCCGTCTTGAGGATCTGTCCAGCCCCAAGAATCATTACCGCTGTCGGCATTCATTTCATTCAAGCTTATATGTGATAACAAATCATAATTTTGACAAGGGTACCCGTCAGAAGTACCATTTTCACAAGGAGTTTGGGCAAATGCAGAAACTGTAAAAACAGAGAACAGCACCAAGTAAAAGTTTTTCATTTTTAAAAGTATATTTAATAATAATTAATAGAATAACGTAAAAAACCTAAAGATAGTTTAGTACTTAAATGCTAAACTGAAATACAAAAATGCTAATGTGTGATAATCTTGAAGGAAACACAAGGCTTTATGTGCCGATATTTAGGCTTTTATTTAATTTTTTTGCGAATCTACAAATTTATTTTATAGAATAATGTTAATCAAAGCAATAGATGTGAGAGTTTTTAATAGCTTACTTATATATTTTAATATGTAAGCTGTACTTTTGCACTTTAAAATAGTAGCTATGTTTGATAATAAAAACCCTTCAAAAACTAACATTTCTGAATTAGGAGAGTTTGGTCTAATTGATCATCTTACACAAAACTTTACCGTAAAACAGAAAACAACTGTAAAAGGGATAGGTGATGATGCAGCTGTTGTTTCTTCAGAAAAAGACTCGCAACTAGTTGTAACTACCGATATGCTGGTGGAAGGTGTACATTTTGATCTAAGTTATATGCCCTTAAAACATTTAGGGTATAAGGCTGTGATTGTTAATTTATCAGACGTATATGCAATGAATGCAACTGCCAAACAAATTACAGTTTCTATTGCCGTTTCTAATAGATTTCCTGTTGAAGCTCTTGAAGAATTATATGCCGGTATAGAAACAGCTGCAAGTATTTATAATGTAGATCTTGTAGGTGGTGATACAACATCTTCAACTACTGGATTGGTAATAAGTGTTACCGCTCTGGGACACGCAAAAAAAGACGATATTGTTTACAGAAATGGTGCAAAAGAAAATGATTTATTAGTACTTACAGGTGATGTGGGCGCTGCATATTTAGGGCTACAAGTTTTAGAACGAGAAAAACAGGTTTTTAAAGTAAACCCAAAATCACAACCTGATTTAGAAAAATACACTTATATAATTGAACGCCAATTAAAGCCTGAAGCTCGAAAAGGAATTTCTGCTTTATTAAAAGATCTTGAGGTAAAACCTACATCGATGATTGATGTAAGCGATGGTCTTTCTTCTGAAATCATACACTTGTGTAAAAACTCAAAAGTGGGTTGTAACCTGTACGAAGATAAAATTCCTCTAGACCCACAAGTAATATCAACGTGTGAAGAGTTTGAAATGGATAGTACCACTATTGCTTTAAGTGGTGGTGAAGATTATGAGCTTTTATTTACCGTTTCTACAGAAGATTTTCCAAAAATTAAAGGAAACCCTCATTTAACGGTCATAGGTCATATGACGCAAGAGAGTGAAGGAATGCATCTTATAACGAGAGCCAACACAAAAATTCCTCTAGTTGCTAGAGGATGGAATGCATTACAAAACGAAGAAGAAGATTAAGCAGTAACCTTTCTTTTTTTACGTTCAAAAAAGTCGGCAACGTTGTTATTGATCTCTTTTACTTTTTTGGTTAGCAATTCAATTTTACCGGCGCTGTTTTCGGTTACTTCACGACCACAATGGCTGCATTTGTATTCGCTTATGTGATTGGTTATTTTTCGAGTTTCAACGTATTTGTGTCCAATTGTTTGACATACAATACTTAACAGCGAAAATGATGACTTAGAGGAATTATTCATATTTTCTCGTTCTTTTGTTAAGATAAATATAAAAAAAAGCTCACAACAAACGTTAAAATGCAAATTTATTCGATGAAATGCATAATTTTATCGATTTCACGCTCGTTTTCTATCCAACTCATATGCCCAGAATTCAATTTTATTAATGTTGTATTTGTTTTTTCTGAAATACTTTCTGCCTCAGAAATGGACATAATAGGGTCTTCAATTCCAGAAACCAAAATCTTTTCTTTGATAAAATTTGCCAATACATCGGTTCGGTCTTTCCGGTCAATCATTCCACGAATGGCAGCTTGAATTCCTTCCACCGGAAATTGAAGTGCTTGTTTTTTAAGACTTTCAATCCTTTTTGAATGCAATTCTCGACTTTTTTCTGGAAATAAATTGGTAATTGCCATACTTATAAAAGCTTCTGAGTTGTTATCTAAAACTTTTAAAGCTCTTCTTCTATTTTGTTTACGCTCTTCAGAGTCTGCTACCGATGTAGAGTTGATCAACAATAATTTTTCAACTCTTTGTTCATACAATTCAGTAAACGCTAGGGCTACGTAGCCGCCCATAGAATGTCCTACAAAGGTTGCTGAATCGATCTTTAATTCTTGCAATAATGCGTGAATCATTTCAGCCATTAAGTTCATTGAGTGTATTTCTGAAATCACACCACTTTGTCCATGACCGGGAAAATCAACAGTAATAACAGTATGTTTTTCTGAAAGGGAACCCAAGTAATGTTCCCACATAATAGAACTTTCTAAAAAACCATGTAATAAAACCATTGCCGGACCGCTTCCGGTGATACTATAATATATAGGCGTGTTTTTAAATGTAAATGTCATGTTGAAAACTAAAAAAATCCGGTACAGAAAGCTGTGTCTATACCGGAATATAAAGTAAAATATTTAAATCTTATTGATTCATAATTTCTTCAATCTCATCTGCTTCAATAGGAATGTTGCGCATCAAGTTATGAGGTTCTCCATTTTCTTGAATAACCACATCGTCTTCCAATCGAATTCCGAAGCCTTCATCTGGAAGATAAATTCCTGGCTCAACTGTAAACACTTGGTTGGCTTGCATTGGTTCCCATAAAATTCCGTAATCGTGTGTGTCCAGACCTATGTGGTGGCTGGTACCGTGCATAAAGTATTTTTTGTAAGCTGGCCAGTCAGGATTTTCGTTTTTCACATCGGCTTTATCAAGAATTCCCAATCCAAGTAACTCTGAAGTCATTAATTTACCCACTTCTTCGTGGTATTCTTTCCAAAGCGTTCCGGGAACGAGCATTTTTGTGGCATCGTTCTTTACACGGTTTACAGCATTGTACACTTCTTTTTGTCTCTTAGTAAATTTTCCGCTTACCGGAATTGTTCTAGACATATCACTACTGTAATTAGCATACTCAGCACCTACATCTAGTAAAATCAATTCACCTTCGTTACATTGTTGGTTGTTTTCAATATAATGTAACACACATGCATTTTTTCCGCTGGCAACAATTGGGGTGTATGCAAAACCTCGCGAACGGTTGCTTAAAAACTCATGCATAAACTCAGCTTCAATTTCAAATTCCCAAACACCTGGTTTTACAAAATCTAAAATTCTTCTAAAACCTTTCTCGGTGATATTACAGGCTTGTTGCATAATATCCAATTCGATAGGATCTTTTACAGAACGTAAGCGTTGTAAAATTGGGTTGCTTTTTGCCCAACTATGTGCCGGAAATTGTGCTTTTGTTTTTTTAATAAAACGGTCTTCACGAGTTTCGGTTTCAACATTGGCGCGGTAGTGTTCGTTGGTGTTGAAATAAATAGTATCGGCTTGTGTCATTAATTCAAAGAAAATTTTATCAAATTCTTTTAGCCAATACACGGTTTTAACACCGGTAGTTTCTAGTGCTTTTTCTTTGGTTAGCTTTTCACCTTCCCAAACGGCAATATGGTCGTTGGTTTCGGTTAAAAAAAGCACTTCTCTGTGTTTTTCTTCTACAGCATCAGGGAATAATAGCAAGATACTTTTATCTTGATCTACACCGCTTAGGTAAAATAAATCGCGCGATTGTTGAAATGGCATCGTGCTGTCTGCACCAATGGGATAGATGTCATTACTATTAAATACCGCAAGGCTTTTTGGCTTCATTTGAGCCATAAAATTTTTACGGTTTTTTACAAATAATTTGCTGTCAATAGGATGATACTTCATGGTAGTTTTTTCTGAATTTTTTCAAAATTAAAGGAAATTATACCAATGGCGGTTTTCAGCAAAATAAAATTTTGTTAAACCGAGGACATTTCAGTAATTTCAACCTTTAAAACTTTTCAAATGAAGCAATCCTTACTATTTTTATTTTCAATCTTTTTTATTTCAGCATTTTCACAACAACCGGCCACTTCAAAAGCCGAATTGGAAAACGCCATCCAGCAAAGAGAATCGCTCTCAAAAACCTCTTTAGTTAAAAATCTACCTTTTAAAAATATTGGTCCTACCGTAATGAGCGGTCGTGTTGTAGATTTGGCTGTAAATCCAAACAATCCAACCGAATTTTACGTAGGTTATGCTAGTGGCGGTGTTTGGTATACCAATAATAATGGAACTTCTCTTAAGCCAATTTTAGACAATACTGTTACTCAAAATGTAGGAAGTCTCGCCGTTGACTGGAAAAACAAAACCATTTGGGTGGGTACCGGTGAAGTAAACGCATCTAGATCTTCATACGCCGGAGTTGGGTTGCTAAAATCTACCGATAAAGGTAAAACATGGCAAAATATGGGATTGAAAGACAGTCATCACATTAGTAAAATACTAATCAACCCAAATAACTCTGATGAGGTGGTGGTAAGTGTTGTGGGGCATTTGTATTCTACCAACGAAGAACGCGGTGTGTACAAAACAGTAGATGGTGGAAAAACGTGGAATAAAACCTTGTTTGTAAATGATGAAAGCGGGATTATTGAAATGGATCGCGACCCGAATAACTTTGATTTAATCTATGCTTCTTCTTGGGAAAAAGACCGAAAAGCGTGGAACTTTACCGGAAGCGGCGAAGGGAGTGCAATTTATAAAAGTACCGATGGTGGCGATACTTGGAAAAAAATGTCTGTCTCTGGAAGTGGTTTTCCAACGGGAAAAGGCGCCGGACGTATAGGCTTAGCGGTTGTTGATGAGAACATAGTATATGCTATAATCGACAATCAAGATCATCGCAAAAAAGAAAAAATGGATACTGATAGCGATGCACTTACTAAGGATGGGTTCAAAAAAATGAGTGTCTCAGAATTTTTGGCGCTAGATAATGATAAACTGAAGAAGTTTTTGCGCGCTAATGGTTTTCAAGAAAAATATAAAGCAGAAAATGTAAAAAACATGGTGCGAAGTGGTACTGTAAAACCCGCAGATTTGGCCAAATATCTTGAAGACGCTAATTCACAATTATTTGATACTCCTGTAATTGGTGCTGAAGTGTATAAAAGCACAAACGGTGGGAAAAACTGGAAAAAAACACACGATGGATACATCAATGACTTGTATTACTCATATGGATATTACTTCGGAAAAATTCATGTAGATCCTTCCAATTCAGAAAAAATATATATTTATGGAGTTCCTATTTTAAAATCTAACGATGGAGGAAAATCATTTGAATCTATAAGTGCAGAAAACGTACACGCAGATCATCATGCGTTGTGGATTAATCCAAAAATGCCGGGTCATTTAATTGATGGTAATGATGGTGGTGTTAATATTTCGTATGATGATGGTAAAACTTGGATAAAAAATAATTCTCCATCAGTAGGACAATTTTATACAGTAAATGTAGACAATGAAAAGCCATACAATGTTTATGGTGGCTTGCAAGATAATGGTGTTTGGTTTGGCCCTCACAACGCTAGTATAGATTATGGGTGGCAACAATCAGGTGACAATCCATATAAAAGTATAATGGGAGGTGATGGCATGCAAGTGCAAATTGACAATAGAAATTCAAGTATTGTTTATACTGGTTTTCAGTTTGGTAATTATTTTAGACTTGATCTTGAAAACGAGAAACAAACATACATTCAACCCAAGCATGAATTAGGCGAAAGTCCATATCGTTTTAATTGGCAAACTCCTATATTATTAAGTTCACACAATCAAGATATTTTATATCTGGGTGGTAATAAATTAATGCGAAGTATGAACCAAGGCGATGATTGGGAAGCTATTTCTGGAGATCTTACCAAAGGGGGTAAACCAGGGAATGTAGCATACGGAACGTTGACAAGTATTAGTGAATCACCTTTTTCATTTGGCCTATTATATGCCGGAAGTGATGACGGAATGGTACACGTTTCAAAAGATGCTGGCGGAAATTGGGTGAACATTTCAAAATCATTTCCAAAAGATCTGTGGGTAAGTCGCGTAATTGCTTCAGCACATAAAAAGGAACGAGTTTATGTTACGTTAAACGGCTATCGTTGGGATGATTTTAAACCGTATGTTTTTGTGAGTGAAAATTATGGACAAAGCTGGAAAGATATAAGTAGCAACCTTCCTGCGTCTCCTGTAAATGTAATAAAAGAAGACCCAGAAAATGAAAATCTATTATATCTAGGTACCGATAATGGAGCCTTTGTTTCGTTTGACCAAGGTAAAAGTTGGGAAGTTTTTTCAGAAGGCTTGCCAGCAGTAGCTGTTCACGATTTGGTTATTCAAAAACGCGACAAAGACCTTGTTTTAGGAACTCACGGTAGATCATTTTACGTGGCTGATGTTTCTTTGCTTCAGCAAATGAAAACGACAATGATGAATGAGATTCTTTTTGCTGAAATTGATCCATTACGCCACTCTAGTCGTTGGGGTAGTAAGTACGGTGAATGGTATGATGTGATAGAGCCTTCAGTGACGTTTCAGATGTATAGTCCTGTAGACGGTAAAGCAACCATTAGCATTCAGACTGAGAATGGAAAAGAAGTAAAACAAATAGAAAAAAACTTAAGCAAAGGCGTTTCGGTAATAGAATATGATGCAACCATTTCAGAAAAAGGAGTAAAAGCTCTTAAAGCTTCTAAAAGTAAACCTAAAAAAGCAGATAATGGAGCGTATTATTTGTCTAAAGGAACTTATCAAGTTGTTGTGACAATTAACGGTAGAGAAAAAACTCAAAAACTTGAGGTTGAATAGCGTTTGTATTTAAAACAATTCTAAATAAACAGGAAAACAATTGATACTTTTTGCTGAAAGCTTTTTCAGTAGTATTTTTGTATACCTTAATTTTTCAAAAATTAAACACTAATGGGAATATTATCCGCTTCGATCGCCAAAAAAGTGGCGATGGCCCTTTCAGGTCTATTTCTTGTATTCTTTCTTGCACAACATTTTACAATAAACTTTTCTTCGGTTTTTTCTGAAGAAACGTTTAACAGTTGGTCTCACTTTATGGGAACCAATCCTATAGTACAGTTTGTATTACAACCTGTATTAATATTTGGTGTTGTATTTCACTTTGTAATGGGTATTATATTGGAACTTAAAAACAATAAAGCCCGAAATATAGGTTATAAGTCATATAAAGGAAACAATAATTCTACTTGGGCTTCTAGAAATATGATTATTTCAGGAGCTGTGGTTTTGGCCTTTTTAGGATTGCATTTTTATGATTTTTGGGTTCCGGAAATTGTATATAAATATGTAGAAGCAAACCCTACAGACGCTACTCGTTATTATGGTGAATTGGTACATAAATTTGAAAGCCCGGTTAGAACTGGGATTTATGTGATAGCATTCATATTACTTATGTTTCATTTATGGCACGGATTTGCTTCTTCCTTTCAAACAATGGGATGGAATAATAAATTTTCAAAAGCGGTAAAAGGTTTTACAAAACTGTATGCAATAGTAATTCCATTAGGTTTTATCATTATTGCTTTATACCATCATTTTAATCAATTTTCCCACTAAACAGCAAAAGCTATGTCGATATTAGATTCTAAAATACCAAAAGGACCCTTAGACGAAAAGTGGACAAAACATAAAAACAGTATTAATCTTGTTAACCCTGCAAACAAACGTAACATTGATGTTATAGTAGTAGGAACAGGTTTAGCCGGCGGAAGTGCCGCTGCTACCTTAGCCGAACTAGGTTATAACGTAAAAACATTTTGCTATCAAGATTCGCCACGTAGAGCACACTCAATTGCTGCACAAGGTGGTATTAATGCTGCAAAAAATTACCAAGGTGATGGTGACTCAAACTACCGCCTTTTTTATGATACGGTAAAAGGGGGTGATTATCGTTCACGTGAAGGTAATGTATACAGATTGGCAGAAGTATCTGCAAATATTATAGACCAATGTGTCGCACAGGGAGTTCCTTTTGCTAGAGAATATGGCGGATTGTTAGATAATCGTTCGTTTGGTGGAGTTTTGGTTTCGCGTACTTTTTATGCAAAAGGACAAACCGGGCAGCAATTATTATTAGGAGCTTATGCTGCTATGAACCGCCAAATAAATCGTGGTAAAATTGAGCCATTTAACCGTCACGAAATGCTAGATCTAGTTGTGGTAGATGGTAAAGCAAGAGGTATTATTGCTCGTAACTTAGTTACGGGAGAAATAGAAAGACATTCTGCTCACGCAGTGGTAATTGCTTCAGGAGGATATGGTAACGTATTCTTCTTATCTACAAATGCAATGGGAAGCAACGTTACAGCATCGTGGAAAATTCATAAAAAAGGAGCCTTTTTTGCAAACCCTTGTTATACACAAATTCACCCAACGTGTATTCCGGTTTCAGGAGAGCATCAATCTAAGTTAACCTTGATGTCTGAGTCGCTTAGAAATGATGGTCGTATTTGGGTTCCGAAGAAAAAAGAAGATGCCGAGGCTATCCGTCAAGGTAAAAAGAAACCAACCGAGCTATCTGAAGATGAGCGCGATTATTATCTAGAGCGTCGTTATCCTTCATTTGGTAACCTAGTGCCGCGTGACGTTGCATCGAGAGCTGCAAAAGAACGTTGTGATGCCGGTTTTGGTGTAAATAAAACAGGTGAAGCAGTATTTTTAGATTTTGCTTCAGCAATAGAGCGCTACGGAAAAGAACAAGCAAACATACTTGGTAATCACAACCCAAGTAAAGAAGAAATTATAAAATTAGGTACTGAAGTAGTTGCCAATAAATATGGTAACCTTTTTGAAATGTATGAAAAGATTGTAGATGCCAATCCATACAAAACTCCTATGATGATTTATCCTGCCGTTCATTATACGATGGGTGGCGTTTGGGTAGATTATAACTTACAATCAACTATTAAAGGTTGTTACGTTACAGGAGAAGCCAATTTTAGTGATCACGGAGCCAACCGCTTAGGTGCATCAGCATTAATGCAAGGACTAGCAGACGGTTATTTTGTGTTGCCATACACCATTGGTGATTATCTGGCAGACGACATTAGAACCGGAAAAATTTCAACAGATCTTCCTGAATTTGAAGAAGCAGAAAAGAGTGTTCGTGACCGTTTAGAAAAATTAATAAACAACAACGGAACCGTTTCAGTAGATGATATCCACAAACGTTTAGGTAAAATTATGTGGAATAAAGTAGGAATGTCTAGAAATGCAAAAGGCTTGAAAGAAGCTATTTCAGAAATAAAAGCATTACGTGAAGAGTTTTGGTCAAATGTAAAAGTTCCTGGTTCACTAGATGAAATGAATCCTGAGCTTGAAAAAGCAGGTCGCGTAGCAGATTTCCTAGAACTAGGTGAATTATTTGCTAAAGATGCTTTACATAGAGAAGAATCTTGCGGAGGTCATTTTAGAGAAGAATATCAAACCGAAGAAGGAGAAGCCCTACGTGATGATGAAAACTTTATGTATGTAGCCACTTGGGAATATAAAGGTGAACCAAGTGAAGCCGTTTTACATAAAGAAAATCTTGAATATGAAAATATTGAAGTAAAAACAAGAAGTTATAAATAATACTTAAAGCTTAACTTATGAAGCTTACTTTAAAAATATGGCGTCAAAAAAACGCTAGCACAAAAGGAAGTTTACAAACTTATCCTATTGATGGAGTTGAAGGAGATATGTCTTTCTTAGAAATGTTGGATGTTTTAAATGAACAACTCATTGAAAAAGGAGACGAACCTGTAGTTTTTGATCACGACTGTCGAGAAGGAATTTGCGGCTCGTGTTCACTTCAAATTAACGGAGAACCGCATGGTCCACAAAGACACACAACTACCTGTCAATTACATATGCGTAGTTTTAAAGATGGTGATACAATCGTTATTGAACCCTTTAGAGCAACAGCATTTCCGGTAATTAAAGATTTGGTTGTAGATCGCAGTGCTTTTGACAGAATTCAACAAGCTGGGGGATATGTATCTGTAAATACTTCAGGAAATACAATTGATGCAAACGCAACTCCCGTTGAAAAGGAAAACGCAGATGAAGCGTTTAACTCTGCAACGTGTATTGGTTGCGGTGCGTGTGTAGCAGCTTGTGTTAATGCAAGTGCAATGTTATTTACTTCTGCAAAAGTGAGTCAATTTGCATTGCTGCCTCAAGGAGAAGTTGAAGCTACAAGACGTGTGCTAAATATGGTTGAGCAAATGGATAAAGAAGGTTTTGGTGCGTGTAGTAACACCGGAGCTTGTTTTATTGAATGTCCTAAAGATATTTCGCTTGAAAATATTGCACGAATTAATCGTGAGTACCTAAAAGCAAGTGCCGAAGGATAAACACCTTAAAATATAACATAAAATAAAAGCTCAAGTTTATTACTTGAGCTTTTTTATGCTATATATTATGTGTTTGTCTTTTGTTTTCTTGAAAAGTAGTTAAGTTCCTTAAAATTACTTTCAAAAACTTATTCATATCATAAGGCTTAACAATTATATCATTCATCCCACTGTTGTAAATTTCATATCTCAAATCTTCAACTTCTACAGCAGTTAAGGCTATGATAGGAATGTCTTTATCAAAAACGCGTATTTGTTGTGTTGCCTCTAGACCATTTAAAACAGGCATGTTTACATCCATCAAGATAAGATCAAAAGAATGGAGTTTTACTTGCTCTATAGCTTCTTTTCCATTTTCGGCGATACGGCAATGAACTTGGTTTTTTTCTA
Source organism: Marixanthomonas sp. SCSIO 43207 (assembly GCF_019904255.1). Classification (GTDB taxonomy): domain Bacteria; phylum Bacteroidota; class Bacteroidia; order Flavobacteriales; family Flavobacteriaceae; genus Marixanthomonas. Next base: position 703,756 of record NZ_CP063203.1, on the reverse strand, counting down.
AAATCTTTTTGGTAACTGTTTGATTGATTCGGTTATCTTCAACAATCAAAATATGTTTGTCAATCAATACATTTTTATTGAAAATATCATCTTCAACTTTCTTTTCAGAAGTTTCAACAATTGAAAACTCTAAGGTAAACCAAAATGTAGACCCATTTCCTTTTTCGCTCTGCAAATTGATTTTTGAATTTGAAAACGCCAGTAATTTTTTTACAATAGTTAGACCCAATCCGGTCCCTTGATAGCTGTAATTTTCTTCGTTATCTACTTGAGAAAACTCATTAAAAATACGCTCTTGATCTTTTTCTGAAATTCCAATACCCGAATCTTTAATGGTAAAACGTAATTTTGCCTTTTCTGCTGTTATTTCTTCAGGAGTAATATCTATATCGATTGTTCCGTTTTCTGTAAACTTACAAGCGTTGCCTACAAGATTCATTAATATTTGCGAAAGCGTAGTTGCGTTACCTTCAATAAGCTGTGGAACTTCTTTATCAATATGAATATTTAATTTGTTTTTGTTTTGAAGGCACATATACTCAAAAGAAGCTGCAATTTTATCAATAAACTTCTTTAGGTTGAATGTGCTAACGTGTTCTTCAATTTTATTTGAATCAATTTTATTAATTTGAAGTACATCATTAATCAACGCCAAAAGGTAATCTGCAGAGAACTTTAATGATTTTAAATCTTTTTCGTGCTTTTTTAAGGCCGGTTCTTCTAGTAAGATTGAGCTTAAACCAATTACACCGTATAAAGGTGTGCGCAATTCGTGACTAACAGTTGAGAAAAACTCACTTTTTGCTTTTGACATTTTTTCGGCTTCTTCTTTTGCTTCAAAAATCTCTTGGTTTCTTTTTTCTAGTTTTTTTGTAAGTTCTCTTCGTCTTTTATAGGCAAGTAATAAAACGATTATTAAAATTAAAAATAAGGCAAGCACAATGTATAAAATGGTGTTTAGAGTGCTTTTGTTTTTAACTATTTCGGCTTGTAATTGGTTTTTTAGTTCAGCAGCTTCAATATCTTTTCTATATTCTGAAACTTGAAATTTTGCCGAAACGGTTTCGGTTTGAGCATTATTTACATTACGAAGGTTGTTCTCTAAATACGTGTCATAAAGCTCTCGTTTTTCGTAGGCTTCTTGGTATTTTTTTTGACTGTATAAACTTTTACTTAACGCTAGGTAGGCTGATTCTAATTCAAAACTTAGGTCCTCTTTTGTTGCAGCATGTATGGCTTTGTATAAATACTCATCGGCTAGATCATATTTTTTTTTAGCAAGGTAATATTCGCCGGTTAAAAGGTCAATTCCTATATAATTGAAATGTTCTTTATTAAAATCATTTAATTTTCTTGCTTTAATTATATTTTGATAGGCTTTGTTGTAGTTTTTTGCTTCAAGAGCTGTCAAAATAGTGTTGTATCGAGCATCTGCAATTCCTGCTGAGTCACGTAGTTTTTCAAATAAAGCAATTGATTTATCGTGGTATTGAAAGGCTTTGGGGTAGTTTTTATCGAGCTCTGCATACATATTTGCCAAATCCATATATGAATGGGCTGTAGCGGTATCATTTTTGGAAAGACGAGCATACTTTACAGCTTTTTTAAAACTTTCTTTAGCCTGAACAGTATCATTTAACTCTAAATAATCATAACCAAGATTTCTATACCCTTGATGTATGTAGTAGTTGTCTTTAAATTTTAAGCCTTTTTTCAGAAGCTCAATATTAATTTTTAGGGATTCTTTATAATTACCTCTATTATAAAAAATATCTGCTGTTTTTTTCAACTCCTTAAAAGAGACATCTTTAGGAAGTACAATGGTATCTGGGGTTACTTCGTTTGTTTGACTATAAGTCGCAACGCCAAGTATAAGAGAAAAAGATATAAGTAGTTTTTTTACCATGAAAAATCCGTGTCTAAAAAGTGCTCAATTTACATAATTCCTTAAAATTCAGCACAAAATTAAAATATTAACTTTTGGAGAGTTAAATGGATACACTTACATTTAGGGTATGACTTCAAAATTACCCAATACAACCACTTCTATTTTTAGTATCATGAGCAAATTGGCTGCAGACCACAATGCTATAAACCTAGCGCAAGGCTTTCCTGGTTTTGATAGTGACCCTGCATTGATCGATTTGGTAAATAAAGCTATGAAAAATGGTTACAATCAATACGCTCCTATGCCAGGAGACAAAAAATTGCGACAGGTCATTTCAGAAAAAATAGAAAGTTTATACTATAAAAAATATAATGCAGATAGAGAAATAACCATTACAGCAGGAGCTACTCAGGCTATCTTTACTGCCATCGCTGCAACAATTCATAAAGATGATGAGGTTATAGTTTTTACACCTGCTTATGATTGTTACAAACCTTCAATTGAATTATTTGGAGGGAAAGTTGTTGAGATTCAACTTGAAGCTCCAACATACAAACCCAACTGGAAACAAGTAGTTGAACATGTTACAACCAAAACCAAAATGATTCTTGTTAACACGCCTCATAATCCTACAGGTACGTTACTTTCTGAAGATGATATGCTACAATTGCAAAAAATCTCAGAAGAAAATGATTTATTGGTTTTAAGTGATGAGGTTTATGAACATATCATTTTTGATGGAAAAGACCACCAAAGTGCCGCAAAGTTTCCGCAGTTGGCAAAACGCACATTTATAACCGCCTCTTTCGGAAAAACATTTCATAACACAGGCTGGAAAATGGGGTATTGCCTTGCTCCTGAATATTTAATGAAAGAGTTTCAAAAAGTGCATCAATATAATGTATTTTCAGTCAATCATCCCATACAAAAAGCATTGGCTACATACTTACAAGACTCAGAAACGTATCTTTCCTTGCCACAATTTTATCAAAAGAAACGTGATTATTTTTTAGACCTGATTAAAGATTCTCGATTCAAATTTACACCCTCAAAAGGAACTTATTTTCAATTGCTTGATTTTTCAGAAATTTCTGAAGAAAGAGATGTTGATTTTGCAGATCGATTAACCAGAGAACATAAAATTGCTACAATACCTACTTCTGTATTTAACCAAAATCAAGAAGACTATAAGCAGATACGGGTTTGTTTTGCAAAAACTGAAAAGGAATTGAAAGAAGCTGCAGAAATATTAAATTCTATTTAAAAAACACATCTTATTTAAAAAATACATAAGAGAAATCTATACTAAAATTGCGTTTTAAAATCATAAGATTGATTTTAAGTAACTTATAAGTTTTAAATTTATAGTGTTATTATACTAAAATCAATTAATTATGGACAACGACAATACAAAAGCCTGGGAGGTTAACGAATCTTCTGCAAAATGCCCTTTTCTCAATGGCAATTTGCACAACACTACCGGAGGAGGAACGAGCAACAGAGATTGGTGGCCTAACCAATTAAATTTAAACATTTTAAGACAAAACTCATCATTGACAGATCCTATGGATCCCGATTTTGATTATGCTAAAGAATTCAAATCACTTGACTTAAAAGCCGTTAAAGAAGATTTGTATAAACTTATGACAGACAGCCAAGATTGGTGGCCTGCAGATTATGGACATTATGGTCCGTTTTTTATACGTATGGCTTGGCATAGTGCCGGAACCTATCGTATTCAAGACGGTCGTGGAGGCGCCGGTACAGCACAACAACGCTTTGCACCACTTAATAGTTGGCCTGATAATGCAAACCTTGACAAAGCCAGATTGTTATTGTGGCCAATAAAAAAGAAGTATGGTAAAAAATTATCTTGGGCAGATTTATTAGTATTAGCAGGAAATTGTGCTCACGAGTCTATGGGTTTAAAAATGTATGGTTTTGCTGGCGGAAGAGAGGATGTTTGGGAGCCAGAAGAAGTGTATTGGGGTTCTGAAACCGAATGGTTAGGAAATGAGGACCGATTTACAGAAGACCAGCTCGAGAAACCTCTAGGAGCCGCTCACATGGGGCTAATTTATGTAAACCCAGAAGGTCATAATGCAAATCCAGATCCTGTAGATGCAGCTCATTATATTCGTGAGACCTTTGGGCGTATGGCCATGAATGACTATGAAACAGTTGCATTAATAGCTGGTGGTCATACCTTCGGAAAAACGCACGGAGCAGCAAACCCTGAAGAATACGTAGATGCAGAACCCGCAGCAGCAGGTCTGGAAGAACAAAGTATGGGCTGGAAAAATAGATTTGGAACAGGGAAGGGAGCCGATACTATTACAAGTGGTTTGGAAGGAGCTTGGACCAAGACACCTATAAAATGGGATAATAATTTTTTTGAAACCCTTTTTGGTTACGAATGGGAATTAACAAAAAGCCCTGCAGGTGCTCACCAATGGAAACCTAAAGACAATGCAGGAGCTGGTACCGTTCCAGATGCTCACGACCCCAATAAAATGAATGATCCATTTATGTTAACAACAGACCTTTCCTTACGAATGGATCCTGAGTATGAAAAAATTTCAAGACACTTTTACGAAAATCCGGATGAATTTGCTGAGGCATATTCAAAGGCTTGGTATAAGTTGACGCACCGTGATATGGGACCTAAAGAACGTTACCTAGGTCCTGAAGTTCCTTCAGAAGAGTTACTATGGCAAGATCCAATTCCTAAAGTGGATCATAAGTTAATTGATGATAATGATATTTCAGAACTAAAGAAAAACATTCTTTCTTCCGGATTATCAATTTCCGAATTGGTTTCAACAGCCTGGGCTTCTGCTTCAACTTTTAGAGGATCAGATAAACGCGGAGGAGCTAATGGTGCTCGCATAAGATTGGCGCCTCAAAACAGCTGGAAAGTAAACAATCCTAAGCAGCTGTCAAATGTTTTAGACGCATTAAGTCGTATTCAGAAAGAGTTTAATGACGGTCAGTCTGATGGAAAAAAAGTTTCATTGGCAGATATGATTGTTTTAGGTGGTTGTGCTGCGATTGAAAAAGCTGCAAAAGATGCAGGACACGATGTGAAAGTGCCTTTTACAGCTGGAAGAGCAGATGCCTCTGCAGAACAAACCGATTCAGAATCATTTGAAGCTCTTGAGCCTTTGGCAGATGGTTTCAGAAATTATGTAAAAGATTCTTATAAAGTAACCGAAGAAGAATTGTTAGTTGATAAAGCTCAACTTCTTACATTAACCGCTCCCGAAATGACAGTATTGCTTGGAGGAATGCGTGTTTTAAATACAAATTATGATGGATCAAACACAGGAGTATTAACAAATGCCCCCGGAAAACTTACAAATGATTTTTTTGTAAACCTGCTTGATATGTCCACTGTTTGGAAACCAGTGTCTGACAAGGCTTCTATATTTGAAGGACGCGACCGTAGTACAAACGAAGTAAAATGGAAAGGAAGTAGAGTAGATCTCATATTTGGTTCAAATTCTGAATTAAGAGCACTTGCCGAAGTATATGCAAGTGAAGATGCCAAAGATAAATTTGTACGTGATTTTGTAAATGTATGGGACAAGATTATGAATCTTGATCGATTTGATTTAGCCTAACATTACCTTTTGAAAAACCATAGCGGAATGGTAACTTTACCATTCCGCTTTATTATTTATAAATATGAGTACACTACTATTTGATGCCATAAGAGATGAAAAAACAGAACAAGTAGAAATTCTTTTACAAGAGCATCCAGATTGGATCAATGAAAAAGATAATAGAGGTTCTACACCTCTTTTATTGGCAACGTATTATGGTTATAAACCAATTACCGAAGTAATACTAAAACACAAACCTAACATCAATGCACAAGACGCATCTGGTAATACCGCTTTAATGGGGGTTTGTTTTAAAGGTCACAATGATATTGCAAAACTATTAATAGAGCACGACGCCAATGTAAACATCACAAATTTTAATGGCGCAACTGCACTTATTTATGCTGCAACCTTTGGTAAAACCGAACTTGTGAAATTATTAGTTGAAAACGGAGCAGATGTCAACATAAAAGATGACCGAGGTAATACAGCATTAGATCACGCTCAAATGCAAAACGCCACCACAATAATTGAACTTTTGAAATCTAAATAATGAATACCTCGTTAAAAGTTACGCTAATACAATCAAAACTACATTGGGAACAAGTAGATGCCAATTTAAGCATGTTTTCAGAAAAAATTGATTCTATTGCTGAAACAACAGACTTGATTATTCTACCTGAAATGTTTTCAACAGGTTTTTCAATGAACGCTTCAACTCTTGCTGAAGAAACAAACGGAAAAACATTGAACTGGATGATTTCTGAAGCCAAAAAAAGCAATGCTGCACTAACCGGAAGTGTTATAATTTCAGAAAACAATACTTTTTATAATAGGCTCTTTTTTGTGTTTCCTAATGGAGAATATAAAATGTACGATAAAAAACACACCTTTACACTAGCAGGAGAACACAAGACCTACAGCAAAGGAACAAAACGCTTGGTAGTGGATTATAAAGGCTGGAAAATATGTCCATTGGTATGTTATGACCTTCGTTTTCCTGTCTGGGCGCGCAATACTGTAGATTATGATGTGTTATTATATGTGGCCAATTGGCCAAAAAAGCGTGTAGCAGCTTGGGATGCTCTTTTAAAAGCAAGAGCTATTGAAAATATGAGCTATTGTGTAGGTGTTAACCGAATAGGCCCAGACGGTAATAATCACGAATATAGTGGTCATTCTGCTGTATATGATGTTTTAGGCGAACTCATTTCTACAAAAGAGCTAGAAACTGAATTTACACAAACCTTAACCTTGACAAAAGAACACGTTAATTCTACTCGGGATCAGTTGAGGTTTTTACAGGATCGGGATTTGTTTGAGTTAAAATAAAAGTTTCATTCAAACTCCAATTGGCTCGTACTTCTAGTTGCGTAGGATAATACACAACTTCTTCGGGTTGTTCTCGAGTTAAAAAGTTACCGGTATCCCAAACGCCATTTTCATTTTCATCAAAAATTAGTCTAATGTAATACTTCCCTGGTGAGATATTTTCAAATAATACAGGTTGTAATTGTGTGATATAATCTTCTGAAATAACCTTAAACTTACTGTCAACCAATTGAATAATCACCGGAAATTGATTCAGGTTTTCAAGAGTTATATTTAACGTACCATAGTCTGAAACGGTTCTTGTGCGTAATGAATAGTTGAGTGTATCATTTGTTTCACCAAAGAAATCTGTAATAGCACCGGGTAACAGCCTTACTTGGTATGCTTGATTTTCGGTTTTGGGGAAAAATAACTGAGCGATATTGTACTTTTTATCAATAAAAGCTTCTGAAGAGATGCTAGTTGAGTCTTTATCAAGAATGGCTATTCTTTTAGTATTAATACTATCAATAGGAACATTGGCCAGTAGTTTTAAAGTATCTTTTGGTAAAACAGTTCCTGCATTAAGTGAAGAAACGGTAAGAGAATCTCTGTAAAGGTCTTTCATCCTTACATTTACCGTGTCACGAGCATTTCTGTTTGTTGCCAAAAATAAGAGTGAATCGTTTTCCACTTCAGGTTTGAACCAATAATGAACAGTGTCTTTCTCAATATCACGGTAGGTTCTGTACTCAAAATTACTAGAAACTTGAGATAGAAGTTCTAGTTGTAGACTATCTGTAATACCTTCATACCCAAATATAATATGATTTTTTGTCAAGTGCTTAGGCCTATCTATAAGATAATCTGGTATCTCTTTAAAAAGCCGCAACGTATAAATGCTATCTGTAGGTAGTGTAATTGGCTTTTGGGTAAAACCAATTTTGTCATTTTTTGGCTGAAATGTATAATCACTATTATTTTCTTTTAAAGCCATTAAAAGATATTTGCCTTCCTTAACATTGGTGATTTCAAATACTCCGGTACTGTCTTTTGTAGTGGTTATGTATTTTGGTTTTTCAGAATATACAAGTGTGTCATTAAAGGCTTCATTTATTTCATAAAGCATAACTGTGGTAGGAATTTCAGGAGTTGGCAATAAGGCATCTTGTACGCGGCCATTTACTTTTAAACTATCAATATAGTCTCCGGTAGAAAAAACATATTTGTAATATTCAAATGGGTTTTCTTCGTTATTGTCAACAATACTTTGCCCAAAATTTATAGAGTAGGTTGTGTTGTCTTGCAGGGTGTCTTCTATTTGAATTTGTATCCTTTTTGAAGTGCTAAGAGGAGTAATATTGGGAGGATATTTGAGAGGAGGCGAAATGATAAGATTTTTTTGAAGATCTTTCAGTTTGATGTATTCGTCAAAGTAAATGTTTATTTCATTTCCAGAGAAATTTGTTGTGTAATTTTCAGGAACACTTCTTACAATTACTGGAGGAATACTATCACGTTTTCCGCCAGAAGGAGCTCCTTTTTTGGCGCATTCTACAAAAGAAAGTAGAAAAAGTATTGCAATGGGAATATATAATAACCGACTTTTCATGAGGCAAAAATAAGGATTCTTTATGTTGCAATAGCAATAGTAGCAAAGCTAAGTTTTACATTGTTTGCTTTTAAAAGTTGGTTGGCGCAGTTTTCAAGTGTTGCTCCGGTTGTTACTATGTCATCAACCAATAAAATATGTTTGTTTTTGATATGCTCTATATTTTGTAGTGAAAAAACACCTTCTTGTTTCCAAGAAGAATTAAAGCGTGAAAAACGTTCTTTAAAAACTTGTGAGGTGGTTTTTGAAACTTTCAATAAAACATCATCTTTATAGGGAACAGCTAAAGCTTGAGCTACTTCTTTACCAAAACCCGCTACTTGATTATAGCCTCGTTTTTTTAACTTTTGTTTATGTAAAGGCACCGGTATAACCAAATCAACCGTTTTGTAATCTTTGTTTTCTGCAAGTTCTGCTCCAAGCCATTTACCAAAAAACGAACTTATATTTTCTTGATTTCTGTATTTTAAATTATGAAGTATATTTTGAGTAATGCCTCTTTTCTGAAATTGTAATAAAGCCGTCGCGTTTTCCAAAGCAAATCGTCCATAAAACATGTTTAAAAAAGTAAGGTCATTTGTTCTATGATGACAAGCCAACGGCAAATTGTAACGACAAGCAGTGCAAATAATAGTCTCATCTTTCAAAAGTAATTCTTGGCAACCGTTGCAAACAGTAGGAAACAAAAGATTTAACATATTTTAAGATTTTTTACCATTTTTTAAACGTTTCAGTTATCACTACCTTAGTATTTTAGCAATTTAAACCAATTTGAAATGAGTTCAGAAACCAACGGAACAAAGTTTAAAATACTCATAGGAGTATTATCTGTATTGTTAATTGCCCTCGCCGTCTATACAGTGACACTTTACAATGATAGTAAAGATAAAGTAACTGGGCTTGAGCAACAAAAAGTAACAATAGAAAATGAGCTAGAAGAACTTATCGCCAATTATGATGAGGTAATTCAAGATAACGAACTGAAAGATAAAAAACTTCTAGATGCTCGTGAGCGTATTGAGTTGTTGTTAGATTCGGTTAAAGATGCTGAAGCAAACGTATTGCTTATTGAACGTTATAAAACGGAAGTAGGAAGACTTAAGCGTGAACGTACCATGCTTTTTAAGCGCGCAGACAGTTTAATAGCCGTAAACAAACGTATAGCGATGGAGCGTGACAGTACCAAAACAGTTTTAGATGAAACCATAAAGGTTGTAGACTCTGTAAATGAAGAAAACACCACAATGGCAGAAACTATTAAAAAAGGTTCTATTGTAAAAGCAACCGATTTAAGAGGTGAAGCAGTCATTATAAGAAATAGCGGAAAAGTTGTAGATACACGTAGAGCTAGTAGAGCAGACAAAATAAGAGCTTGCTTTACATTGGCTCCCAACGTAATTGCTAAAAGTGGAGATCGTGACCTATACGTGCAAGTTATTAACCCAAAAAATAATTTACTAGGAGTAAAGGAAACCATAGGGTTTGAAAATGGCGTGTTAAATTACAGTGCAAAAACAACTGTATTTTATGAAAATGAAGAATTAGATGTATGTGTATTGGTAGATGCCACAGAAAACAACCTTATTGAAGGACGTTACACCGTAAATGTTTTTGATGGAGAAAACCAAGTAGCTACAACCACTATGGAATTAAAATAAAATCACATTAAAAATTTTTAAAACCGCTACGGTGTTATCGTAGCGGTTTTTTTATTTTTGCGGTATGGCAAACAACGATGATCATTTTAAAAAGGTAGTCTCTCACGCAAAAGAATACGGATACGTATTTGCGTCCAGTGAAATATATGACGGGCTTAGTGCTGTCTATGATTATGCACAAAATGGAGTAGAGCTCAAAAAGAACATTCGTGAATACTGGTGGCGAAGTATGGTGTATATGCACCAAAATATAGTAGGAATAGATGCAGCAATATTAATGCATCCTACTACTTGGAAAGCTTCTGGTCACGTAGATGCATTTACAGATCCGCTAATTGATAATAAAGACTCAAAAAAGCGGTACAGAGCAGATGTTTTAATTGAAGACTATGCTGAAAAACTAGAGCAAAAAGCACAAAAAGAAATTGCAAAAGCAAAGAAACGTTTTGGTGATGATTTTGACGAAGCTCAATTTGTAAGTACACACCCGCGCGTAGTGCGATATAGAAACGAGCAAAAAGAAGTATTAAGCCGTATGGCAAAATCTCTAGCTGCTGAAGACTTGAAAGATGTAAAAGCATTAATCGAAGAATTGGGTATTGCTTGTCCAGAAACCGGAAGTAAAAACTGGACAGAGGTAAGACAATTTAACCTAATGTTTGGTACAAAGCTTGGTGCATCTGCAGAAAACGCAACCGATTTGTATTTGCGTCCTGAAACTGCTCAAGGGATATTTGTAAACTTTTTAAATGTGCAAAAAACCGGCCGAATGAAAATCCCTTTCGGTATTGCACAAACCGGAAAAGCTTTCAGAAATGAAATTGTAGCGCGTCAATTTATATTTCGTATGCGGGAGTTTGAACAAATGGAAATGCAATTTTTCGTTCGTCCCGGTGATGAATTAAAATGGTACGAATACTGGAAAGAAACCCGTTTAAAATGGCACTTGTCTTTAGGTATGGGAGAAGAAAACTACCGTTTCCACGACCACGAAAAGTTGGCTCATTACGCAAACGCCGCAGCCGATATAGAATTTAACTTCCCATTCGGATTTAAAGAGTTGGAAGGAATTCATTCCCGTACCGATTTTGATCTAAAAGCACATGAAGAGCACAGCGGAAAAAAATTACAGTTTTTTGATCCTGAAATGAATAAAAACTATGTGCCTTACGTAGTTGAAACCTCTATTGGTCTTGACAGAATGTTTTTAGCGGTACTAAGTAATTCTCTAGAAGAAGAAGAACTGGAAGGCGGAACAACACGTACAGTGTTAAAAATTCCGGCAATTCTAGCACCAACAAAAGCGGCAATTTTGCCTCTTGTTAAAAAAGATGGTTTGCCTGAAATAGCCGAAAAAATTATTGAAGAATTGCAATGGGATTACAATGTTACCTATGATGAAAAAGACGCTGTAGGAAGACGCTACCGTAGACAAGACGCCGCCGGAACACCATTTTGTATAACCGTTGATCACCAAACTAAAGAGGACAATACGGTAACCATAAGAGACCGTGATACAATGGAACAGGAACGTATTGCCATTTCAGAAATTTCAGAAAAACTTAAAAGAAGTATTTCTTATAAAGATTGGCTTCAGTAATATAAATAGGATTAATTACTTATAAAAAGAGCGGGATTTATTCTGCTCTTTTTTTTATCTTAGAAACATATACAGGGTTGGCTTTCACACAACGATTCATTCTTCGTAACGGGTTAAACTGAAACCAAACCTTCTCTCCATCAGTTTTATAGTTTTCTTCTAGATTTATAGGATCGTAGTAAGTGTCACCTTCTTCAAGCTTAATTGTGTATGGGCAATCACCTTCAGCGTTTGAATATACAACAACACCTTTTTTAAAGCCGGCATCCATCATTTTTTGTTCATCTTGCTGTTTTACCGAGTTCATTTCTGTTGTGTCTTGTGTTGTTTCTTTTGAGCTATTACAAGCTATTGCAAAGAAGAATAAAAATCCAAAACTGAATTTTAATAGTGTCATAAGTAGTAGGTTTTATTAAGTAGTGAAATTACAAATAATGCAGGATAAAAAACAATTTTTTTAAGACTTTAAAATTGTTTTGAGAAAATAGGGCTTTATTTCACATTATTTATTGGTTTTAATGAGATAGATGATAAAATTTAACGTTGACCTCTCTTGTATTTCAAAGAAGACATTGTATTTTTATCGAATTAAGAAATTATTAACTAAAACTAATAAAATGAAGTTAAAACTATCCCTACTCGTGCTGTTTATGCTGGCGATTTTTTCAGCAGAAGCACAAGAGAAAAATGGAGAGAAACCAACCTTTATTGGAAAAGCAATTTCCATGCAAAAAGTTCCTTCCATTTCCTCACAAACAAACCTACAACCTGCTAGAGTAAAAGAGCAGGAAATGAAAGATGCAAGATCTTCAAAAAACAATGTTGTACCTGGAAAAGATCCACAAACTGAAAACGATTACTTTGTGCGCAACCCTCACAAATTAGCCGGTAAAATTCCTGGTAGATCACCAAGTTTGGTATTTGATGCTGCAGAATCTAGTTCTCAACCAACCGATCCGGCATTAGCCGTTGGTCCAGATCACGTATTTGTTGTTTTTAATACAGGTTTTATTATTTATGATAAAGACGGAAACGCTTTAACTGGACAAATTTCTCCTAATCCCACAATTTTCCCAAGTGGAGGATGTTGTGATCTTACTGTTTCATATGATAATGCTGCAGATAGATGGGTGTTAACTTTCCTTGGATCTGGAGCGCAAATTGCAGTTTCTGATGGTCCAGACCCAATCAACGACGGGTGGTATACATATACAATACCTTCTGTAAATGATTACCAAAAGCTTTCTGTATGGAGTGATGCATATTATATTACAGATAATACATCAAATTCAAGTAACCGCATTTATGCGTTAGAAAGAGATGCTATGTTAGCAGGTGATCCAAACGCTCAAATAATAGGATTTCCTCTGCCAGGAATTCAAACCAGTGGTTTTTACAGTCCTCAGGCTTTAAACGTTACTGACGATAACTTGCCTGCTGCAGGAAGTGCGCCTATTTTATACCTTCAAGATGACGCTTGGAGTGGTGTTTCTGAAGATCACGTAAAGTTATGGACAGTAGATGTGGATTGGGATACACCAGGAAACTCAGAGATTTCACAACCTAACGAACTAGTAACTACTCCTTTTATTTCTGTTTTTGACGGAGGTAGTTTCTCAAACTTGACACAGCCTAATGGAGGTATTGCAATTGATGCATTACAAGCTACGATTATGAATCAGGCACAATTCAGAAAATTTTCTGGTCACAACTCTGCAGTATTCAACTTTGTAGTAGATACAGATGCTTCAAGTGGCGAGTTAGCCGGTATACGTTGGTTTGAGTTGCGTCAATCAGGCGATGGACAACCTTGGACCATTCACCAAGAAGGAACTTATACATCACCAGACGGAAAGCACGCTTGGCATGCTAGTATGATGATGGATTTACAAGGGAACATTGGTATGGGATATACTGCAATGGCAGGACCAGATACACCAAACCCAACAGATTTTAGAGTAAGTTCATACTATACCGGAAGATTTGCAGGTGATCCTATCAATACTATGACTGTTTCTGAAGAGCTTATTGCAGCAGGTAATCAAAACATTCCTGGATTGCGATATGGTGATTACAGTAAAATAGACCTTGATCCTAATAATGACAAAGAGTTTTGGTTTATTAATGAATATATGAATAGTGGTAGAAAAGACGTTGTTGGTGTATTCCAGATTGCGCCAAACTTTAATGATGATGTAGGTGTTGTTAGTATTGACCAACCAGAAACAGGAACATTATCTGCAAATGAAGATGTAACTATTACTATTTTCAATTTTGGACAAAACTCTGCATCAAACTTTGATGTTACCTATCAAGTTGATGGAGGAGCAGTGGTAACTGAAACTTTTGCAGGACCTTTAGCTTCTGCTACTTCAGCTCAATATACTTTTAGCGCTCAAGCAGATTTGTCTACAGTAGGTGAAACTTATTCTATAACTGCATCTACAGATTATGGTGCAGATGAAGACAATACAAACGATGCAACTACAAAAGAAGTTACTTACTTAGAACCTAATGATATTGGTGTTACTTCAATAACTTCGCCAAATTCAGGAACTAACTTAACAGCTTCTGAAACCGTTACTGTAACAATCAATAACTTTGGTGGTGAGCCGCAATCAAACTTTGATGTATCATATGATGTTAACGGAACTATAGTAACTGAAACAGTAGCAGGACCTCTTGAAGGAAACTCAGATATGAGTTATACTTTTACTCAAGATGCAGACCTTTCTGCTTTTGGAACGTACAATTTTTCAGCTAGTACTTCATTACCAAATGATAGTGATACATCAAATGATGAAGCAACAAAACTTGTTGTAAACTCAAACTGTCAGCCAGAATCAAGCTGTACTACAGGAGATGGTATTCGTTTATTCCAAGTAGGTGATATAAACAACTCATCAGGTTGTGATCCTAATGGTTATGGAGACTATACAAACCTATCTACAGATCTTGAAGTTGATTCTACAAACGATCTTACTATTACAACCGGATACGGTAACCAATTTGTAAGAGTTTGGGTTGACTTTAACGATGACTTTGTGTTTACACTAGACGAACTAGTAGTTGATAACTACGAGATTGCAGATAACCAAGGATCTGGTACGTATACTGAAACTATGGATCTTGTTATTCCTGCAGGTGCTTCTTTAGGTCAACACTTAATGCGTGCGAAGACAAACTGGGATGATCCTGTACCAGATGATGCTTGTGAAGAAACAACTTATGGTGAAACAGAAGATTATATGGTTAATATTTTTGATCCGCTAGGAGTTAACGATAACCCATTTGCTGAAGCAGAATTTACCGTACTTAAAAAAGGTAAAAACCTATATGACGTTTCATTAAAGACACAAGCTATCACAGATAAGCTAGAACTTTCTGTATACAATGTGCTTGGTCAACGTTTACTATACCGTGCGCTTGAAAATGAAGGGCAAGGATATAACTATGAGTTAAATATGTCTTACGTTAAGAGTGGAGTATATTTAGTTAAAATAGGAAACAGTAAATTAGGAAAAGTAAAACGTATTATCGTTGAATAAACTTTTCTAATTAATAGATTAAAAGGCGAAGTAATCACTTCGCCTTTTTTTGTTTAAAAATATGCTCTCAATTGTACACTGCCGGTATGAATAGTTTTTGAAGTTTCACTCTTACGCCCAAAATAAGATAGATTGGCATCTAGATATTTAGTAATTCTCTTTTGAAACAAAACCTGCCAAGTAAAATTGGTTCCGGGTTGCAAACCTTCTAGCATTTGATAAGCAACCGGTGAAAAAGCACTTCCCGAAAAATCATTGGTTATATAGTTAAACTCACCATTCATTGAGATTTTTTCAGCATTATTAAAAGAAAAAGAAGCACCCAATTTCTGTTGGTTTAATTCTTCCATATCACCAAGTGTATTGTTTTTATTTCCGTATTCATAAAAAACATCAAAGCGAGTTTGTCTATTTAATAAATAAGAAACTTTAGGTTGAAAATCATAGGTGTCCAGCTTGTAATTTCTGCCAGGAAAATTTTCAGAAACACTTTTGTTGTTACCCAAAGAACCTTTTACATTAAACAACCAACTTTCCCAAACTTTATGATTAAAATTAAATTGGTGGCTTTGTATGGTGTTTTTCTGAAGCCCCACAGACAGTAAATTGTCACTAGAAGTTGAAATATAGGTATAACTAGTTGTATAGCGCTGTTTACCTCTGTTGAAAAATAACGCGTTTCTGAAGTTAAGATTTAGTCCCAATTGATCATCACCGCCATCTTCAAATGGGTTAATGTTAAAGCCATCGTTAGTACGTCTCACTTTTCTATCAATTACATATGAAGTTTGATTGTAAAACTTTGAAAGAAATTTAAAAATACCTTCTTTACCAGACCATTGCTGCGGATTGAGCGTTACAATCTGACTAAATTTATTTTGCCTAATTTTTATAAATAATTGATTGGGAAGCAATACCCTTACATACTCTGCTTGATCTTGAAACTGCGCAACCTCAAATTCTTCCAGTTCTTGAACACCATTATTGTTATAATCATTCCAGGTGTAAATACCTTGCCCGGGATCAACTTTTACATATGTAAATTCTTGCCTTGGTATCACACCGTTGTTTGACTCCAATGTTGTATTTAAACGTATACCATTGTCAAATAGCGATTGGTTGTATATAATACGGGAGTTTAAAGATTTTTCAAGCTGTTCTTCACGTTTTGTGTTAGGTAGTTTTAATGAATCATTTACACCTGTGTTGTTTTCATTATCAAAACCTTCCCTTTTCAAAACACGATAATTAGCAAATACAGAAAGTTGTGTGTTTTCTGAGTTGATAAGCTTTGATTTCAGGTAATATGTATTTGAACTATTTACTTTCTGAAGCTTAGCATTATAAATACTATCATTAATTTGATGTCTATAACCGGCTTCTACAAATACTTGTGTGCTATCGCCAATTCCTACAAATCCTTCGTATGATTGGTACTTTTGGCTTACAGGACTTAATTGGCTATTGGTAATAGTACGTACTTGATTATCTTCATATCCTATTTTACCACCAACCCAACTTTTATGTAATGAATACGTAGTAGTATTTGCCAAACGCACAAATTTACTGTCTAGAGAATCTCCTTTGCTTTTTAGATAACTTGCATTGGTTTTACTTCTCAGTTTTTTTAACTGAATTACAGAAGAAGTTACGTGACGTATTCCGCTAAAGTTTTCAGAAAAGTCTAAATTTTGAAATTCATACGTTGCATTACCAATCTGTGGGTCAGAAAACACGACTCCTCCGGTTGCATATCGTTGATTGCCCAATGGATTAATTAAATTCCAATCTCGGTTAAATTCAATATTATACAACCGCTCAATAGTTCTGAAATCTTTATTAATATAATCTACTGTAGCAAAACCATCAAGTTGTAATGAGTCTTGTGTGGTGAGCAATCGCTGTCTAGCTGTTAATCTACCGGCAAAACCATCATTATTGTTATCATCAATATTTGAGAATAAATTCAGGTCATTTTTGCTTCCTGCAACCTCAAAACCAATGGTAGTTTTTTCTGAAGGATGATAATTTCCATTCAACCCTCCTATTTGAAGTTTTGTTGGTGCATTTAATTGAATTATAGGTTCATAATTACCTTGCGGAATACCATTTACCGGTGGTACATATTCAAAAATACGGCTTATAGCACTTTGATTGCTTACAACATAATTACCTTGATTATCACCCACCAACGTAAACCGAACACTGAATAACTCATCATCAGGGTTGTTTGAAAAAACAAATACTTCTTCACCGTTTATAATTTCCTTTCTATATAATATTTTATTTTCTGAATATGTATCTTGAATAGCTGAAGGTGCTGTCATGGCTTCCATATCATCACCGGCAGCTTGTAAAATTGCTACTTGCTCTTCAGATAAATTTTGTTGCAACGGTTGATTTTTAGCATCATTTTCAGAATATATATACGTACCAATATCCAACTTTTCGCTGCTGTAATTTCCGCCACCATAACCTATAAAGCGAGTGTAGTTTCTATCAGTATATTGATATTCAACCGTAATACGCATATTGGCTGTGATAGGATAGGTTGAATTAAAAGTAATCTCACCGGCATTATAATCTATCACATAATCATTGTTTTCTCCTCTTTGTAAAAGCAAGCCATTAACATAAACTCGTTCACTTCCTGAAACAATTAAAATGAATAATTCACCATTGGGTCCTACTAGTTTGTATGGACCTTGGTTTCCTTCTTGTCCGGTAAATTGACTACGTTGAAAAACACCACGTACAATGGCTCCGCTAGCAAAAGCAGAAGTTTGTGCTCCGTTTTTATGATCAAAAGTACCTCCTAGAGCAATCCCTTGTACTTTTTTGGTAAACCGACCAAAGTAACTATTATTGTTTTCAAGATCTACATCACCAGCTCTAATCTTCCATTTGTCACTGTATAATTCAATAAAAATTTGATCAAACTCATCCAAGCTTTGAGAATAACCGCCTTCTTGTGTAGGAATGTTAGCATCTTGAATAGAAGCTCTTATAGAGACCTTTTCGCTTAATTTTCCGGTTATTTGAAGATCTAATTGTGAATTGAGCACCGCATTTTGATTGTTACCAATTGTCACACCGCGTGAAATGCTTCCTACCGTGTTTAAACCGTCAAAAGGTGTGAAGGCGCTATTATCTGTGCTTTCTTCAAGAGAATATAGTTTTTCAATAGCTCCGGTTTCTTCAACTATTAGGTTTTTATCAAATGTATAGTAATCACGTGTTAAAAAAAGGGGATACCGTAAATACTCAATAGTAATTGAATCTTGTAATTGTTGTGCTTCTTCAGAAAAAGTAACGATTCCGTTTTTATAATCAACCCTGTAAGATAATGAGTCTATGACAGAACCTGATTGATCAAAAACCCGAAAACGTGCCGGATTGATACTAAAACTATCTACTACAACCGTATCATTAACAACGGTTTTTTTGGTTCGGTAGTTAGACAAGGTATCTTGCGCAAAGCCAACTGCGGCAATACAAAACGCAAAAAGAAACAGATACAACTTCATTACCTTATACAACTTACTATAAGTCTTTTTATTTTGTGAATTATTTTAGGAAAACCTTTCAAGTATTCCGTAGGGTACAAATGCAACTTAATTCCTGCGTAGGCAGGAATCTTACCTAAACTAAGTATAAAGAATCAAATTTACCGTTGATCAAAGTATACTAGATTTTTTTAACTTGCCTTTTTTTATAAAAAGAATACTAACTTATTAAAAAGATTCCCGTCTACACGGGAAATGTTATGAAAATTATTTCTTACAACGTAAACGGAATTAGAGCAGCTATTAGAAAAGGATTTCTTGATTGGATTCAAAACGCCAATCCAGATGTAATCTGCATTCAAGAAACCAAAGCGATGAAAGAACAAGTAGACACCGATGCCATCACCGAAGCCGGCTATCCGTATCAATACTGGTACAGTGCTCAAAAAAAAGGGTATAGCGGTGTAGCAATTTTTTCAAAAACAGAACCCAATAACGTTGCGTATGGAACCGGAGTTGATTACATGGATCACGAAGGCCGAAATGTGCGAGTAGATTTTGATAACCTTTCAGTAATGAGCCTTTACCTTCCTAGCGGAACCAATATTGCTCGTTTAGAACATAAACTCACATTTATGGATGATTTTCAACACTATGTAGATGAGTTGAAACAACAAATTCCCAATCTCGTTATTTGCGGTGATTACAATATCTGTCACCAAGCAATTGATATTCACGATCCGGTGCGAAATAAAAATGTATCTGGGTTTTTACCGGTTGAACGTGAATGGATTGGCAACTTTATTGATAGTGGTTTTATAGATTCATTTCGCCACTTTAATAAAGAACCACACCATTATACTTGGTGGAGTTATCGCGCTAATGCTCGCAACAATAACAAAGGATGGCGTATAGATTATAATATGGTTGCTCAGCCTTTACAAGAAAATTTAAAAAGAGCCGTTATATTACCCGAAGCCAAACATAGTGACCATTGTCCGTTGTTGGTTGAACTTGAATTTTAAATCTCCAAATCTTTAATTATGCTTAAAAAATTGTTCTTCGGAATATTAATCGCATCAATTTCTACTTCATGCGTTTCATCAAAAATTTATGACGATTTAAAAGACCGTTATGCTGCTCTGAAAGCAGAAAATGAATCGTTAATGAATCAATTAGACAATGCTTCATCAGATGGGAAGGTGTATTCAGTTGATCAATTGCGAGATGAAATAGAAAGATTAAAAGCCGAAAATACTCGTTTGGCAATGGATTTGGCCGCTTCAGAAAAAAACTATAACCGTTTGCAAAAATCATATGATGCGCTAGAAGCAAATAGTTCATCTGCATTGACTGAAAACTTGGAACGCAACCGAAAATTATTAGCACAGCTAGAAGAAAAAGAACGTGCGTTGGCTGCAGAAAGTCAGCGATTAAACAAGCTTCAACAAGATTTAGCTGCCCGTTCTAAACGTGTTGATGAATTGGAAAGAATTATAGCCGCAAAAGATGCCAAAATGAAAGCACTTAAAGATGCAATTTCGGCAGCGTTAACCAATTTTGAAGGCAATGGTCTTACTGTAGAACAGCGTGACGGAAAAGTCTATGTTTCTATGGAAAATAAGTTGCTTTTTGAAAGCGGAAGTTGGGCCGTAAATTCACGCGGAAGACAAGCTGTTGTTCAGCTTGGGAATGTACTCGCACAAAATCCTGAAATAGCCGTTTTGATTGAAGGACATACTGATAATGTACCATACGGCGGCAACGGACCTTTAAAAAACAACTGGGATCTTTCTACCAAAAGAGCTACAGCAATAGTCAATATTTTGACTGAAAACGGTTCAATACCCAAAGATAATCTTACAGCTGCGGGTCGAGGAGAATACGCACCCATTGCAACAAACGCAACTGCTGAAGGAAAAGCAAAAAACCGTAGGATCGAAGTGATTTTAACTCCAAAACTTGATGAAATTTCAAAACTGTTGAATGAGATTTAACTCACAAACGCACTATACCCAGTAATCGCTCTACCTACAATAAGCGAGTTTATTTCTTTGGTGCCTTCATAACTGTAAATAGCTTCAGCATCGGCAACAAAACGGGCCACATCGTGTTCTAGTAAAATACCATTTCCACCCATTACTTCTCGAGCCCGGCTTACTACATCACGGGTTCGCATACTACAAAATACTTTGGCTAGTGAAGCGTGTTCATCGGTCAATAAGTCTTCATCTTGTAATTCTGATAGGCGAAAACAAAGCGTTTGCATCGCGGTAAGATTTGAAACCATTTCAACCAAATGATTTTGTATCAATTGAAATGAAGCAATAGGTCGCCCAAACTGCTCACGCTTTTTGGTGTATTTTAAGGCGCTTTCATACGCACCTCTTGCACAACCTACGGCTTGCCAAGCAACTGCGGCGCGCGTCATTTTAAGTACTTTGGCAGTGTCTTTAAACGATTCGCATTTTTGTAAACGATCGCTTTCAGGAACGCGGCAATCCTTCATAGTAATTAAGGCATTTTGAACGGTTCGCAGCGCCATTTTATTTTCCATTTTTTCGGTTTTAAAGCCGGGGTTTCCTTTTCGTACCAGAAATCCTTTAGCTCTGCCACTATCTTCATCACGAGCCCAAATAACTACAACATCGGCAAAGGTGGCATTACCAATCCATTTTTTTTGTCCGTTTAAAACCCACTCATCACCTTCTCGTTTACACGTTGTGCCCAATCCTCCGGCAACTGCAGAGCCTACTTCAGGTTCGGTTAAGCCAAAGGCACCAATTTTTTCCATCCGTTGCATTTTAGGCAGCCACTCTTGTTTTTGTTCTTCGCTTCCGCATACGTAAATAGAACCCATTGCTAGTCCGCTGTGAACACCAAAAAAAGTTGAAATAGATACATCAATTCGAGCCAATTCCATAGCGATAATACCTTCCATTAAAAAGCTTTGTTCGTCGGGACCAATACCATCGTAGGCAATTCCGCAGATATCTAGTTTGGCCATTTTAGGGATAATTTCAAAAGGAAATTCGGCTTTATTCCAATATTCATTTGCAATTGGTTTTATTTCCTTTTCCATAAATTGACGCACTTTTAGCTGAATTTCGCGTTGGCGTTCTGTTAACTTCAAACTTAAATCATAAAAATCACCATCGATTGGCGGTAATTTGTGTTGTCCTTTTTTGCCTTGACTTTTCAGCATTTTCATCAAGCCTTTTAATTGACGGTCATCTAGTTGACCAACAGCAGTCATTACTTCGGGTAAATCTATTTTTTGTGATAATTTACCTAGCGCATCAAGATCAACTTCTTTTAAAAGCGAGATGGTCTGTTTGATTTTTGAAAAGAAAGACATACGGTTCAGTTTAAAGATTGAAACTTAAAGATACCGTGTCTGTTTTAGTTTGTAGCCTAAAGAAGTGTTAATTTGAAGGTGCGCTTTTTAATAAAGATTGGTGCATAAACCCTTTTATCGAATCGTTTTTTTGAATGTGAAACCAGCTATTGTTTTTCCCTAGAATGGAAACCGAGTCATTTCTTCTTAAACTAGCTATTTGCTGATATTTTGTAGATGAGCCTAATCGTAATTCGGCATTATTGCGAGTTACTTTTCCGAAGGAAATGCGATTTATAGTTTTGTTTTTTGGAGCTTGCTGTTTTTTTATAAAAGGTAGCGGGTCTACAGCTCCTGAGTAGCCTTTGTAAATGCCAAAATGTAAATGTGGAGCAGTAGTTTTGGCGTTGCCGGTGTTTCCTACAAACCCCAAAGTATCTCCTTTTTTTACTCGTTTACCGCCTGTGGTTGCAATACTATCTAAATGTGCGTAATAAATAGAACTACCAAATAAACCATCACGCAGCCAAACTTGTTTGCCGCCCAGACCGCGGTTGCCCGTTGAGCTTACGCGGCCGTCGGTCACAGCAACAACAGGTGTGCCTCGTTTTGCAAAAATATCGACCCCTTCGTGTGAACGTTTCCCTCCATCTCGTGTGGCTCCCCAAAAACTTTTAATATCTCTATTGCCGGCACCACTCACCGGAAATTGGTACGTAGGAAGGGTGTAAATTTTTAGTGTAAATGATGTAGTACCTTGTAGTTGAGGTTGAATGACAACCTTTAAAGATTCATTTTTGGTTACCTCATAAGCTATACTTGATTTATTTGGTCTATTACTCTTTTTAGGTTTTTTTTGAAATACTGAGTCGTTTTGTTTCTGAAATAAATCAATAAAAAGGGAAAGTGAATCAATTTCGGTTTCAGTAGAAATAATTAATTTCTCTCCTTCTTTAACTGAAAAATTATAGCTGTAGACCGCATTGTTTTTTACATTTATAATACCTGTTTCGGTGTATGGAAGCTTAATTTGTAAACTATCTGTAAAGGCACGGTTGTAAGCCGCTTTCCAAGAGGTAAACCGCTTGTCATTGTCATCAAAGTTGCGTTCGTATACTTCTCTTGCTGTGGGTTGAGTAACCACATCTGTTGCTTTTTGAATTTGTTTACAACTCAATAAAAAGAGCAATATTAAAAGCCCATATAGTTCTTTTTTCATAGCAATACATACCCTGCAGAAACTATACCAACTTTACCCAAATAAATGCCTCACAACATCGTGAACCTTGGCTACTTTAATAATGTTGATTGTAAATTTTAGCTTCGGAAATTTGCAGTGTTTGGATACTATAATACTTCCAAAACCTAATTTTTCAGCTTCAAGAATACGTTGTTCTACGCGTGTGACAGGTCTAACTTCTCCGGCTAAACCAACTTCTGCAGCAAAACATAATGATTTGTCGATCGCTACATCAATATTTGAAGAAAGCACAGCGGCAACGACAGCTAAATCTATAGCAGGATCATCAACCGAAATTCCGCCAGTGACATTTAAAAATACATCTTTTGCACCTAGTTTAAAGCCGGCACGTTTTTCTAAAACAGCCAATAACATATTTAAGCGCTTCGCATTATAACCGGTTGCGCTTCGTTGTGGTGTTCCGTAAACGGCAGAACTAACCAACGCTTGAATTTCAATCATCAAGGGGCGCATGCCTTCTAGAGTTGCTGCAATGGCGGTACCGCTAAGATCTTCTTCGTTTTTTGAAATTAATATTTCTGAAGGATTTGACACCTCTCTTAATCCGCTTCCTTGCATTTCATAAATTCCTAGTTCGTTTGTACTTCCAAAACGATTTTTATGGGATCTAAGAATACGGTATACGTGATTTCTATCGCCTTCAAACTGTAAAACGGTGTCAACCATGTGTTCCAAAATTTTGGGACCGGCAATGTTACCGTCTTTAGTAATATGCCCAATCAAAATGACCGGGGTTGCGGTTTCTTTTGCAAACTTAATAAGCTCTGTGGTGGTTTCTCTTATTTGCGAGATACTTCCTGCGCTGCTTTCAATATGATCGGTATGCAAGGTTTGAATAGAATCAATAACAACAATGTCGGGTTCGGTTTCTTCAATATTTCTGAAAATATTTTGTGTTTTTGTTTCGGTAAGAATAAAGCAGTTTTCTGAAACCGGTTGTATGCGTTCTGCACGCATTTTAATTTGTTGTGCGCTTTCTTCACCAGAAACATACAGTGTTTTGTATGGTAGTTGTAAAGCAACTTGCAGCATCAACGTACTTTTTCCTATACCGGGCTCGCCGCCTAAAAGCGTTAACGAACCGGGAACGAGACCACCGCCCAAAACACGATTAAGTTCATTGTTTTTGGTATTCATCCTTGCTTCTGAAACGGCAGAGATTTCAGAAACACGTAACGGTTTGGCAGCACGTTTTGCTGTAGCTGAAGAAGGTTTCCAGCTTACTTTTTCAGCTTTTTGAATAACTTCTTCGGCAATTGTATTCCACTCACCGCAAGACGTACATTTGCCTTGCCATTTTGAATATTGTGCGCCGCAGTTTTGACAGAAAAAAGTGGTTTTGGTTTTTGCCATAATCTTTTGCTAAAATAAGTATATTTACATAAGTAAATGCGTTCCCCCATGAAACAACTTTTACTCTCGCTTTTTTGTTTGTTTGTTTTTTCGATGTATGCTCAAGAAAATGAACAACATATCATTGAATTAAAACAGAAAATAAATTCTTCAGAAAAGGGAGAAAAGTTGCGATGGATGGATAGTTTAACAGACTATATTTTCTATAGTACCCAGCGCAATCCAGATTCAATTTTACAAGCTACTATATCATATGCAATTCAATTAGATTCAATGCATATTGCTATTGACCAACTTTCAAACAGGATGGATTATTTAAATAATACAATGGGTAATCCTGAAGATGCTTTGGTAGCGTATGAGAAAATAAGACCTAAAATTTCCGAAGTAAAGGATGAAACCATTTTGACTAGGTTGTATTTAAATATTGGGGATAGCCATTTTTTTACTAAAGAATATGAAAAAGCTATTGCCTATTACGACACAACAATTGCGTTTGCAAAAAAAGCAAACAAACAACGCTTATTAGGTCTTGCTACAATGTACAAGGCTGGTACGCAAAGTCAAATTGGTGATTTTGCAAAGAGTTCACAAGGGTTACAAGAATCAATTAAGCTATTTAAAAAATCTAAAGATACCTTCAATATTATAAGTGCTAATAATTCATTATCGATTTTGTATAGTCAAAACGGGTTTTACAAAGAAGCTGCTCAAGTAAGAAAGGAAGGAATAGCATTGGCAAAAAACATCAATAGTAATGCTCATTTGGTGACTTTTTATATGAATGCCGCGACCGATGATAATAAACAAAATAGACCTAAAGAGCGAATACAAAACTTACTATTAGCAAAAGAGGCTTCAGATAACTCGGGTCACGATGCCTTTTATAATCCTATTTTATATTCACACCTTAGTATCGCATATTCAGAAACAGATAGCCTTGAGCTTGCAAGAAAATACTTATCAAAACTTGAAAAACTCACTATACAAGATAGTGAACACCATAGACTTGGAGGTTACTATTCTGCATTAAAGCATTTTTGGTTTGCAAAAAAAGAGTACCCCAAAGCACTACAATATGCTAAGGAACATCTAGCAGTAACTAAAAAAAGCAGTGACTATGAAGGGATTATGAATGCTGAAAAGTTTCTGGCAGCTATCTATGATGTTACCAATAATGAAGCTGAAGCTTATAAGCACTTTAAAGCTTATGAAGCTATTAAAGACTCTATCTCAAATGTACAAAAGGTCAACGCTTTAAGTTATTATCAAACCCTGTATGAAACCGAAAAAAGAGATGCAAAAATTGAAATGCAACAAAGCGATATTGCACTGCTTGATGCTGAAAATAGACTAAAAAATCAATGGTTGCTCTTTGGTGGTTTGGGGATGTTGGGTCTTTTTGGAGCCGTGGTGTTAACCCGATCTCGTTTTGCAGCAAAGAAACGACAAAAACTTCAGGAACGTTTTTCTCAAGATTTAATCAAAGCTCAAGAAGATGAACGCACTCGAGTAGCTAGAGAACTGCACGATAGTGTGGGGCAAAAACTTATGCTGCTTACCAAAAAAACAAAAACTATTGGTGATAGAGATATGGAATCTTTGGCAGGGACTACACTAGAAGAGCTACGAAGTATATCAAGAGGTTTGCATCCTGCAACTCTAGAAAAACTTGGAGTTACCAAGGCAATTGAAACTATGATTAATGAAGTAGATGCAAATACAAATATCTTTTTTACCAATGAAATTGAAAATATAGATAGTGACTTGACCCCAGACCAAGCCTTGCATTTATATAGAATCATTCAAGAAGTACTTAATAATATGGTTAAACATGCTCAAGCAAAAGCAGCTTCTGTTCAAATATCAAAAAAAGGAAAAGTAATAGAAGCTCTAATAAAAGATAATGGAGATGGCTTTGAGTATAACGAACAATTAAACAATTCAGAAAGCTTGGGAATGAAAACATTACTTGAACGAGCCAAAATTATACACTCAAAACTTAGTATTGAAACTGCTCACTTAAAAGGAACCTCAATCTTATTGCAAATCCCTACATAATGATAGATAAAGACTTTACCATAGTAATTGCAGATGATCACCCTATGTTACTTAGTGGCCTTAATGAAGAACTTACTAGAAATGGGTACAATGTGATAGGTCAAGCAAATAATGGAGCCAAAGCTCTAGATTTAATTCTTAAACTACAGCCAGATATTGCTTTACTAGACATTGACATGCCTTTAATGACCGGTCTTGAAGTAATAAAAACTGCCAAAGAAAAAAATAGCGAGACCAAATTTGTAATCCTTTCATTTCATAGAGAACCAGAGTATGTAGTGCAAGCAAAGGCATTACAGATTGATGGCTATCTATTAAAAGAAGACTCTTTTGTTGAAATAGATAGTTGTATGGAAACCGTTTTAAGCGGAAGAGAGTATTTCAGTAACTCGTTTGATACGGCATCTTTAGATTCAGCTTCAGAAGAAATGACAAAATTAAAAACATTAACACCTTCTGAAGTTACTATCTTAAAATTAATTGCCTCACAAAAAAACACAGTTGAAATAGCCGAAGAGCTTTTTGTCTCTACGCGTACCGTAGAAAAACACCGTAGTAATATTATAGACAAACTTCTGCTTGAAAAAGGAACAAACACCTTAACCAACTGGGCGTTGCTTAATAGGGTTTTAATTAGTAAAATCTAATAACCAAAGTCTGCTTTTATTTTATCTGCTCTATCCAATAACATATCAACGGTTATAAAATCTGTTTCTTCTTTATCAAAAGCACCTTGAAACGTTCGCATTGCTTTTTTGGGCTCTCCAATTTCTTCATAATAGCGACCTAAAAAATAATCGCCCATATTCATGTCTGGATATTGTTTTTTTGCCATAGTTCCTATTTCACGAAGAGATTCCCATTGTTTTAACTTTTCAGCAGCAGTGGCAGTTGCTATAAAATCGTTTATTCGTATTGGGTTTGTGAGTGCAAAAAGGTTTTCAATAGTGTTATACTTTTCTTTTAAATATTCATCTACTGGTGATTCCATTTTTAAAAGAACATCGCTATATTCTTTTTTACTTATAGGGCGATATACAGAAAATATTTTTTCAAGAGCATTGGGTATGCCTCTACTTACCAATGAATAATGTGTAGCTCCATCAAAATTATCATAATAATACTCAAAGTTTTCTGAATCAATGTTTTGCAACGGAGCATTTAAAAGTTTGGTTACTTCCATTAAAGATTGAATATCATCGGTGCCGGTGGCTAAATAGTAAAAAATTTCAGACTCTATTTCTGGAATACGTTGTGGTATACGTTCATCGAGTAAAGGCGCTAGGTCTGGACTTAAACTTATATACCCATTAAATAGCGGTGGGTCTTTAAATAGGTAGTAATTGATAAAGTTTGCTGTAAAGTCGTGCCCTACTGCAATGGTAAATTTTGCTGTTCGATAATTGTTATCTATAAACGGAAGCAATTCTAGACCAATAAACTCAAAAAATGCTGCTCCTTTATCTGCCGGAAAAAAATTAGTGTCATCATAATTACAATCATCATAACGTTTTTCACCTTGCATAATACCAACGACAATGCTTTCTGGCATATCTTCCCAATAGCTAAGGTAGTCTACGTTTCCGGCCACGGGCTCAAACAAGTAATCTGCGTCAAGTACAACTACAATAGGGTAAACTTTTTCAGTATTGGAGTCATAATTTCTAGGCAATTGTATTTTTAATTTTCGAGTTTCTTGAAGTTTTTCTGAATTAAATTCTTCATATAAAATTTGAGCTGAAGCGGAAAGAGAAACTAAAAAGCAAAAGAGAAGTATCGCTGTTTTTTTCATAAAAGGTCAAGTTTTAGAACTGGAAAGATACTAAAATTTAAAACTTTTTGTTGAAAAGAAAACTTATGCCTTTACCTTGTTATAGATAGGTAAGAATAAAAAGGAAAGCCCGCCAAAAAATACAATTGAACAAATGTTTGAGGTCCATACAATCCAGCCAAAAGCGGTGCCTGCAGTTTCGGCAATTCCGAAAACCGCTAGAATTGCTGCCACAAAAAAGGGATAGGTGCCAAAACCGCTATTGGTAAAAGCAAATGAAAAACTACCAACTACAAATGCAATAACAACAGTACCAAAAGGAATTGAACTTGTTTCAGGTAAGGCAAACATAGCCGTGTAAAATGAAAAGAAATACAATCCCCAGATTAAAAACGTCTGAATCACAAATGATGTTTTTTGCTTCATTTTAAAAATACTGAATACACCATCTTTAAGCCCAAGCAAAAATTGTTTTAATTTTTTTTGAAGAGTTGATTTTGAATATTTCAGAAAAACGAAAAAGAGCAATCCCAAGATGGCTAAAGCGCCAAATGCCATAAAGAGTTTTGAAGGTTTTATGGTTTCAGTCAAAAAGGCATATAGTTCATCAAACTGAAGGAAAAGTGCCAGAGCAGTAAACGCCATTAAAAACACAAGGTCTACAACTCGCTCTGATATTATGGTACCGAATCCTTTGTCAAATGGAACATCTTCATATTTATCGAGAACGATACCTCTTGATATTTCACCACTTTTTGGGATAAACATATTCATTAAATAAGCTACCGATATTGCCATAAAGTTGTTAAGTACTCTTGGCTTAAAGCCTATGGGAGCTAGTAATAAATTCCATCGAGTTGCTCTTAAAATATGGCTTATAAGGGTGAGAATTACAGATAATGCAACAAATGTATAGTCTGCTTTTTTAAAGTAAAATGTAATTTCATCCAGTTGTTCTGGTGTAAATTTTGAGTATGAGTAATACACCAAAAAAATGCCCAAGGCCAATGGCAGGGCAATTTTTAAAAATTTTGTGAAAGATTTTTTCAACTTATTTTAAAAGGTTGTTTTCTTCATTTGGAAAAACAAGAGCCGGTTTAAATTTTTTGGCTTCTTCAATACTCATCATAGCATATGTGATAAGTATCAATATGTCACCTGGGGCAACTTTTCTGGCTGCAGCTCCATTGAGTGTGATTTCGCCACTATTACGGGGTCCTGGAATGGCATAGGTCTCTAATCGCTCGCCATTATTATTGTTTACAATTTGTACTTTTTCACCTTCAATAATATTTGCGGCATCCATTAAATCTTCATCAATAGTAATGCTGCCTATATAGTTGAGGTCTGCACCGGTAACTTTAACTCTGTGAATTTTAGATTTTACTACATGTATTTGCATAGTGCAAAGGTATTAATTTAGAGCCATATTATCTATTAATCTTATTTTACCAATAAAAACAGCTATAAAGGCTCTATATTTTTCTTTTTCAGATTTTTTTGTAGCTGTTTTCAAGGTGTTTTCGTTAGCTATTTCAAAATACTCTAGCAGTAATTGGTCGTTATTTTTGAAAATTTCTTTCACATAATCATTTAATTCTGAAATGGTATGTGAGGCAAACTTTTCTTTAACTTCAGAAAGGGTTTTATATAAAAGCGTTGCTTCTTTTTTTTCTTCTTCGGTAAGGCGTTTGTTGCGAGAGCTGAGAGCGAGACCACTTTTTTCTCTAACAATAGGAACACCTACAATGGTAATGGGAAGGTCTTCAATTTTGACTAGCTTTTTTACTATTTGTAATTGCTGAAAATCCTTTTGTCCAAAATAAGCGTTATCTGGTTTAATACTCCTGAAAAGAATATTTAGTATCGTGCCTACACCATTAAAATGCCCTTCACGGTGTTTGCCTTCCATTTCAAACTCTAAACCGCCAAAACTATAATCTGTAGCTTCTACATCATCACCGTATACTTCTTGAGCGTTTGGAGCGTAAATAACAATATTATTATCTATTGAGTTTAACAGGGCTTCATCTGTGTCAAGGTCACGAGGGTATTTTTCTAAATCCTCTGGATTGTTGAATTGCGTAGGATTGACAAAAATACTCACAACCACACAATCGTTTTCTTTGAGAGCTTTTTTAACCAGAGTTAAATGCCCTTCGTGTAAAGCTCCCATAGTAGGAACAAAACCAATTTTTTTAGATTTCCGCCAAGGTTTCAGAAAAGCTAAAAGCGATTCTTTATTAGTATATACGCTCATGAATAAAAATTGAGTGGCGGCAAAATTAATAGATTATGAGCAATCTACATAAATTTTCGTAATTTTGCACTTTCAAAACAAGTAAGCTACTAAAGTAATATATTTATGAAAGATAAAAGAGTCTTGTATGTGTCTTCTGAAGTAATACCTTATCTACCGGAGACCGAGATTTCTTCCATGTCGTTTGAAGCTCCCAAAATGGTCAATGACAATGGTGGTCAAATACGAATATTTATGCCGCGTTACGGTAATATTAATGAGAGACGCCATCAACTACACGAGGTAATACGTTTAAGCGGAATGAACTTAGTAATTAACGATCTTGATATGCCGTTAATTATTAAAGTTGCATCTATACCAAAAGAACGTATGCAGGTGTATTTTATTGACAATGATGATTATTTTAAGCGTAAAGCAACCTATGCAGATGAAGATGGAACTTTCTTTCCAGATAATGATGAGCGCGCTATCTTTTTTGCAAAAGGAGTGATTGAAACTGTAAAAAAATTAAACTGGTCACCAGATATAATTCACGTACACGGTTGGTTAGCATCATTTTTGCCATTATACCTTCGCAACTACTATGGCACAGAGCCTTTATTTGAAAATAGTAAAATAGTTACCTCCGTATACAATCAAGCCTTTGATGGTACGTTAAACAATAATGTAAAAGAAAAAATATTGTTTGACGGTATAGAAGAAGAAACAGTTGCAGAACTTGATAACCCAAATTATGTAAATATGATGAAGGTTGCTGTAAAAAATTCAGATGCAGCCATAATAGGTTCAGATGATATACCGGAAGGATTAGAAAACTACCTTAACAACTTGGACAAACCAGTGTTAAAATTTCACAAAAAAGAAGAGTTTTCAGAAGCATATTTAGACTTTTACGAAACGAAAGTATTGTAGAAAACAAACCCTTACACAATTTAAATTTCATATGAAGATTAAGAATTTGTTGCCAAAACTCGCAACGGTATTGTTTATAATCGTTGCCTTGGCATCTTGCGAAGAGGATATTGATATTATAGGGTCTGAAATTGTGGGTGATAACACCTTTATAGAGCCAGATCAAACCAACACTGTGATTGCTTATAGTCGTAAACTGTTACCAATACAAACAAATGGCTTGTCTGCATACCAATTAGGGATTAAAAACGATCCTGTTTATGGAAAAACTACTGCCAATTTACTTTCTCAAGTAACACTTGGTCAAACCGATCCAAAATTTGGTGACAGTGTAAGTGTAGATAGTGTTGTATTATATATTCCTTTTTTTAGTGAAAGTGAAACAATAGGAGAAGATACACTTAATTATACTTTAGATTCTGTTTATGGAGAAGATCCTATTAATATTTCACTATATGAGTCAAATTACTTTTTAAGAGATTTAGATCCTGAAACAGGTTTTCAAGAAACTCAAAACTACTATTCAGATTTAGAAACGACCCTAGATAACAATCCTAGTTTGATAGGTGATTTAATATTTGAAGTTGAAAATTTTGCTCCAAGTGATGAGGGATTTGTGCTTCCCACCACAGAAACCGCAGCAGATGGTGATATTGTAAATGAAGTGCTTTCGCCTGGATTACGAGCAAAATTACCTATCGAGTTTTTTCAGCAAAAAATTGTTGATATGGAAGGTTCAAATGAGCTTTTAAGTAATAATAATTTCAAAGATTATTTTAGAGGGATCTATTTTAAAGTTGCTTCGGCGACAGATACAGGAAACTTTTTTCTTTTTGATCCTTCCGAAGCAAAAATTACCATGTATTACTCTTTTTATGATGAAAATGATGAAGAGGATGGTCGTGATGAAGCTACACTAGAGCTTAACTTTGATGGCATTAATGTGAGTTTACTTCAAGATGAATTACCTCAAAATATACTATCTGCAGTAGAAAATCCAAATGTTGATAACGGTGATGAAAACCTATATATAAAAGGCGGTGACGGTATTGCGGCTGTAGTGCAATTATTTGGTAATGAAGATAACCTTAACGCAAACCTAGAACCTGGTCCTAATGGAGTGCCTGACGAACTTGATATTTTGCG
The DNA here is from genome assembly GCF_019904255.1 of Marixanthomonas sp. SCSIO 43207. GTDB lineage: Bacteria > Bacteroidota > Bacteroidia > Flavobacteriales > Flavobacteriaceae > Marixanthomonas. The sequence continues at coordinate 670,927 of NZ_CP063203.1, read as the reverse complement.
TGATGAAAAACCGCTTATCAATGAAGCCAACTTGGTTTTTTACGTAAATAAAAGTAGAACAGGAGCAATAGAAAATGAACCAGAACGTATTATTATTTTTGATGCTACAAATGGTAGAGTTCTTATTGATTATTTAACAGATCCTGCAAATACAGAAGAACCACTAACTCATAGAACCAATCATTTAGGAAGATTAGAGAGAGATGCAAACGGTCAAGGAAACTTTTATAAAATTAAATTAACTACGTATGTAAGTGATTTAATTAACAGAGACTCCACAAACGTACCTCTTGGGTTAATGGTTACAGATAACGTAGTAAGGCCAAACTTTAAAGATCTTAAAAACACCCAAGCTCCCGGTCTTAAAAGAGTACCAGGAACCAGCGTGCTAACCCCTAAAGGAACTGTCTTACACGGCAGCAACTCTCCAAGTGAGAATAGAAGATTAAAACTTCAACTTTTTTATACTAAACCCGAGTAATGATATGTGCGGAATTGTAGGATATATTGGTAAAAAAGAAGCTTACCCAATTGTTTTAAACGGATTAAAAAGACTAGAATATCGCGGTTATGATAGTGCCGGTATAGCACTATTTGACGGTTCTACTATACAATTGTGTAAAACACAAGGTAAAGTAGCAGATCTTGAAGCCAAAGCAGAAAAAAATATTACGTTAAAAGGAAGTCTAGGTATAGGTCATACACGATGGGCTACTCACGGAGTTCCTAATGATGTAAATTCACACCCACATTATTCAAATAGTGGAGATTTGGTTATAATTCATAATGGAATAATTGAAAACTATGCTTCCATTAAAAAAGAATTAATCAATCGCGGGTATACATTTACTTCAGATACCGATACTGAAGTGTTGGTTAACCTAATAGAAGAAGTAAAAAAACAAGAAAATGTAAAACTTGGTAAAGCTGTTCAAATAGCCTTAAATCAAGTTGTTGGTGCATATGCAATTGCACTGTTTGATAAAAATAAACCTGACGAAATTGTTGTAGCAAAACTTGGAAGTCCTTTAGCCATTGGTATAGGTGACGATGAGTTTTTTGTAGCAAGTGATGCATCGCCGTTTATAGAATTTACCAATAATGCAATTTATCTTGAAGATCAAGAAATGGCTATCATTCGTCGAGGACGTGATGTTAAAGTACGTAAAATTAAGGATGATAAAGTAGTTGCTCCGTATGTTCAAGAACTTCAACTTAACCTTGAGCAAATTGAAAAAGGTGGTTATGATCACTTTATGCTCAAAGAAATCTACGAGCAACCATCTGTTATTAAAGATACTTATAGAGGACGTTTGCTGGCCAATGAAGGTATCGTGCGTTTAGGAGGGCTAGAAGACCATATTAAGCGATTTACCAATGCAGATCGTATTATTATAGTTGCGTGCGGTACATCTTGGCATGCAGGATTGGTAGCAGAATATGTTTTTGAAGACTTAGCTAGAATACCTGTTGAGGTAGAATATGCTTCAGAATTTAGATACCGTAATCCTATAATCACAGAAAAAGATGTTGTTATTGCTATTTCGCAAAGTGGTGAAACAGCAGATACATTGGCAGCTATTAAACTTGCAAAAGAAAAAGGCGCATTTGTATATGGAGTTTGTAATGTAGTTGGCTCAACTATTTCTAGAGAAACGCATAGTGGTACATATACACACGCAGGCCCTGAAATAGGTGTTGCTTCTACAAAAGCATTTACTACTCAAATTACTGTTTTAATAATGATTGCGCTTCGCTTAGCAAAATCTAAAGGAACCTTATCACAGAGTGATTACATGCTTCATTTAAGAGAGCTAGATATGATTCCGGGTAAAGTAGAGGAAGCCTTAAAAGGAGATGATAAGATTAAAGAAATTTCAAAAGTATTTAAAGATGCAGCAAATTTCTTATACCTAGGAAGAGGATATAATTTCCCGGTAGCATTGGAAGGAGCCTTAAAGCTAAAAGAAATTTCATACATACACGCAGAAGGGTATCCTGCCGCCGAAATGAAACACGGACCAATTGCTTTAATCGATGAGCAAATGCCGGTTGTGGTAATTGCAGTAAACAGTAACCATTATGAAAAGGTAGTAAGCAATATACAAGAGATTAAGTCTAGAGCCGGAAAAATTATTGCTGTAGTAACAGAAGGTGACACTACTGTTAAAGAAATGGCAGATTATATTATGGAAGTGCCAAAAACACCAGAGACGTTATCACCGTTAGTCACTACTATTCCATTGCAATTATTGTCTTATCACATAGCTGTAATGTTGGGTAAAAATGTTGATCAGCCTAGAAATTTAGCAAAATCAGTTACAGTTGAGTAAGTAACTGTTTATAGAGCACTGTTATAAAAAGCCTTCAAATTTTTGAAGGCTTTTTCTTTTTTCTGATGTATTTTTAATCCAATGAAAGTAATTAATCTTATATCCGGTCCAAGAAACATTTCAACAGCGCTTATGTACTCCTTTGCGCAACGCGATGATTTTAACGTTCTTGACGAACCCTTTTATGGGTTTTATTTAAAAAACACCACTACCGAAATTAACCACCCTTCCACAGCCGAAATTCTTCAAACGATGGATTTAAAAGAAGAAGTAGTGGTAGAAAGCATACGTTCTCTTTCAGGGTTAAAAAATGTATTTGTAAAGGGAATGGCTCATCATTACCTTTCAGAAAAACCAAATTATATTTTAGATTGGGAAAATATTATTTTAATACGACGCCCCGAGAAGATTATTCGTTCGTTTTCAAAAATCATTGACAATCCAAAACTGGCAGACATTGGCCTTAAAAAAGCTTCAGAACTTTTTATTTTTCTGAAAGAAAACAATAAAACTCCTATTGTGATTGACAGTGATGAACTACTTGTTAATCCAAAACGGTATTTAAAACAACTTTGTAAAAATGTAAACATTCCTTTTTCTGAAAAAATGCCTACCTGGCAGAAAGGCGGTATTCCTGAAGATGGAGTTTGGGCGCAACATTGGTATGCAAACGTGCATAATTCTGAAGGATTTCAGAAAAAAATTCAGTCTCAAAAACCTGAAGAGGAGCTACCAAAAGCGTTAAAACCTCTTTTGGAAGAGTCTATGCCGTACTACAACACTTTAAAAAAACACATTTTAAAAAATAAATAATATGTTACAACACTTTGATGAACGCAATCGTGATATTCAAGTTTTTATAAAAGATTCATTACACCACCGGGATCAGGCAAAAGTTTCAGTTTTTGATAGTTCGGTACAAGGTGGAGATGCTGTTTGGGAAGGTTTGCGTGTATACCCCGAGGGTATAGTTTGTCTAGATAAACACCTCACTCGCTTGCAAGAAAGTGCAAAAACACTTGCTTTTGTAGATATTCCTTCAAAAGCTGAAATTAAAAAAGCCATTAAAAAAACTCTTGATGCCAATGGTATGAATGATGATGTTCATATTCGGTTAACATTAACAAGAGGTGAAAAAATAACAAGTGGGATGGACCCGAGACTCAATCAAAATGGGTCTTGTTTAATTGTCTTAGCCGAATGGAAACCTCTGGTATATGATAATAGTAGCGGAATAAAAGTGTTAAGTTCTAGCCAGCGCCGCAATGCTCCGCAGTTTTTAGACAGTAAAATTCATCACAATAATTTACTGAATAATATAATAGCAAAAATTCAAGCTAATGTAGCCGGAAAAGACGCTGGATTAATGCTAGATGAACGAGGGTTTGTAGCCGAATTAAACGGAAGCAATCTGTTTATGGTTAAAAACGGTATTGTATACACGCCATTTGCTCATGCGTGTTTACCTGGTATTACCCGAAACACCGTTATAGAGTTATGTACTAATAACAATATAACTTTACAGGAAGCAGATCTTACCTTGTCTCAGTTTATGAATGCTGATGGTGTTTTTGCTACTGGTACTATGGGAGAGTTAACGCCTGTTGTTGAAATAGACGGTAGAAGTATCTCAAAAGAGAATAAAGCTATGAATCAAGTATTAGAATTGTTTAAAAACAGCATTCGGGAATACTGTGAGCCACTTTAATAAAGGCGGTAAATAAAATATTAAGCTCCTGTAGTAAAAATTCACCGATTTCCATTGCGTAATTAAAACAGAAAAAACTATCTTTGCACCGTTCAAAAAGAGGGTGGTAATTTCACCCTTAGATAACTAAAAAATAAACAGTTAATAATGTCACAAGTTAAAGGAAAAGTTGCACAGATTATTGGTCCTGTAGTAGATATAGAATTTGCTAACGGAACCGAACTTCCAAAAATATATGACTCAGTAGAGGTTAACAACCACGGAAACCTACTGGTTCTTGAAGTACAATCGCACATTGGTGAGAATACCGTAAGAACAATCTCTATGGATTCTACAGATGGTTTAAGCCGAGGTGTTGAAGCTGTAGCAACAGGAACTCCAATACAAATGCCAATAGGTGAAGATGTATATGGACGTTTATTTAACGTAATTGGTGATGCGATTGACGGTATGCCTAATCTTCCTAAAGCAGGACAAGACGGATTGCCAATTCACCGTGAAGCACCAAAATTTGAAGATTTATCTACATCTACTGAGGTACTTTTTACAGGTATTAAAGTAATTGATTTGATTGAGCCTTATGCAAAAGGAGGTAAAATTGGATTATTCGGTGGAGCCGGAGTAGGTAAAACAGTATTAATTCAAGAATTGATTAACAACATTGCAAAAGGTCACGGTGGTCTTTCTGTATTTGCCGGAGTAGGTGAACGTACTCGTGAAGGAAACGATTTACTTCGTGAGATGTTAGAATCTGGTATTATTAAATACGGTGATGATTTCTTACACTCTATGGAAGATGGAGGATGGGATTTATCAAAAGTTGATAAAACTGCAATGAAAGAAAGTAAAGCAACTTTCGTATTTGGACAAATGAACGAACCACCTGGAGCACGTGCTCGAGTAGCACTTTCAGGATTAACAATAGCTGAGTATTTCCGTGACGGAGCAGGTGATGGTCAAGGAAAAGATGTACTTTTCTTCGTTGATAACATCTTCCGTTTTACACAAGCAGGTTCTGAGGTATCAGCACTTCTAGGTCGTATGCCTTCTGCGGTAGGTTATCAGCCAACGTTAGCAACAGAGATGGGTGCTATGCAAGAGCGTATTACTTCTACCAAAAAAGGTTCTATTACTTCGGTACAAGCGGTTTACGTACCTGCAGATGACCTTACCGATCCAGCACCGGCAACAACCTTTGCTCACTTAGATGCAACAACGGTATTATCTCGTAAAATTGCAGAGCTTGGTATTTATCCAGCGGTAGACCCGTTAGATTCTACCTCTCGTATTCTTACAGCAGATATTTTAGGTGAAGAGCACTACGCTTGTGCACAACGAGTAAAAGAGTTGTTACAACGCTATAAAGAATTACAAGACATTATCGCTATTTTGGGTATGGAAGAATTATCTGAAGAAGATAAGCAAGCGGTAAACCGTGCACGTCGTGTACAGCGTTTCCTTTCTCAGCCATTCCACGTAGCAGAACAGTTTACAGGAATTCCAGGGGTATTGGTAGATATTAAAGAAACCATTAAAGGATTTAATATGATTATGGATGGTGAATTAGATCACCTTCCAGAAGCTGCCTTCAACCTGAAAGGTTCTATTGAAGAAGCAATAGAAGCTGGTGAAAAAATGTTAGCTGAATCATAAAAATAGATTTGAGAGATGAGTACTGAGATGTTAGATTTTCTTAGTACTCACATCTCACATCTCAATACTAAAATATATGTATTTAGAAATAGTAACTCCTGAAGCATCCCTAGTAAGTGGAGAAGTAGAATCGGTAACAGTACCGGGTGTAGAAGGTGAGTTTCAAATGCTCAACAACCATGCGCCTATCGTATCTGTCTTAGCCAAAGGAAAAGTAAAATTTTCTGGTAACCCTACGATTGCTGAAGGATTTGAAAATAAATTTAAAAAAGAAGACGGTAAGTGGATATTAGAAATTACCAGCGGTACCGTTGAAATGAATAACAATAAAGTAATTGTTTTGGCTGATTAATTCTGCTGAAATTTACAATACATAGTAAAAACCCAAATTTCAATAATGGAATTTGGGTTTTTTAATGCTATAAATATCATTCCTTTCTGTGGAAAATAAACATACCTACATTTCTCAGGGAAATAGGCCTTTCTGGCATAGAATTATAGCATCTCTATGCTTTACCCTCTGTATTTTCTGTCTCTACAAAATATCCACTCAAGCAGATATTAGGTGGTTTTATTTGGTGCCGTTATCTTTTTCTACGGGTTTAAGCTTTTCAATAGTGCAGGACTATCACTTTGATTTTGAAAACAAACAATATAAAATAGAAAAACACGTAGGTCCTATAAAATTCGGGAGATGGAAACCCTTTAAAAAAATAGAATACCTATCTGTTTTTAAAAATGGAAAAGGCTTTTATGAAGTTAACCTTTGGTATAATAAAAACAAACGTTTCAATATTATAAATTTTGAAGAGCTTGATATCACCCTAGAAACCGGGAAAACAATTGCTAAAAAACTAAATATAGATTTATTGGATGCAGCAACAGACCCTAGAGACTCAAAGTGGGTAACTTTATGATTATTCTGTTATTTCTTCCACTTCTTCTTTTTCTACTACCGGAGGTTTTTTAAGCTGAAGTTTCAGAATAAAGTAACCTGCAAATCCTGCTACAAGCGTACCTATTAATATACCAATTTTTGATGTAGTTAATAAAGCATCACTTCTAAAGGCTAATTCGGCTATAAAGAGTGACATTGTAAAACCTACTCCTCCCAAAAAGCTTACACCGAGTATTTGTTTAAAGTTTATTCCTGTAGGCAGTACAGCAATTTTAAGTTTATATGCTAGATAACTAAAGAGTGTAATACCTATTACTTTACCTGCAACCATGGCAATAGCAATTTGTGAAATGAGGTGTGTTGCACTTAAAGAATCTAAATCTATAGTAATACCGGCATTTGCCAAGGCAAATATGGGCATAATCACAATGGCAACCCATCCACTAAGACCGTTTTCTAGCTGCTGCATAGGTGATTGTACGCGATCTGTAATCAAGTTAATTTTATCAACTGCATCTTGTTGCGTCTCAGTCAAAATAACTCTGTTGCTGGTTGTTCTTTTAAATACGTATAATGACTTTCGTATTTCGGGAAAGAAATTTTCTAAGTTTAAGTTCCTACTCGATGGTATTACTAAAGCTAATAAAACACCTGCAATCGTTGGGTGTAACCCTGATTTTAAAAATAGAATCCAAACTGCTATTCCGCTGATAAGTAATAAATATTTTGAATGAAATTTTTTATACGCTAAAAAGCCTAAAAATATTAATATAGCCAATGCTATTAATAAATAAGAAAGATGCATCTCATGGCTGTAAAAAGTGGCAATAACCAAGATGGCTCCAATATCATCAATTACAGCAAAAGTGGTTAAGAATATCTTCAGCCCTAGAGGAACGCGTTTTCCTAGTAAGTTTAATATACCTAATGAAAAAGCAATATCTGTAGCCATTGGTATACCCCATCCAGATAGACCGCGGTCGTGGTTGTTTAACAAGAAAAATATAGCAATGGGTACCAAAATACCCCCCAATGCAGCAAAAATAGGCATTGAGGCTTTCCGCATTGTTGTGAGTTCGCCATCTAATATTTCACGTTTAATCTCAAGACCCACATAAAAAAAGAAAATAGTCATTAGACCATCATTTACCCATAAATACAGAGGTTTTTCAATAATAAAATCTGTATTGCTAAAACCTATGGCAAATGTTTCATTCCAAAAAGCGTGGTAGGTTTCTTGCCAAGGTGAATTTGCCCAAACCAAAGCAATTACAGTAAAAAGCAGAAGAATAAAACTTCCTGAGGTTGATCTATTAATAAATGTTTCTACCGGGTTTTTTGCTATTTTCAAACTGAACTTTGTTTAAGATTTTAAAAGCTATAAAGTTAAAAAAACTAGCGTGCTTTTTTCATAAAAAAAAGTCAATGTTCTAGGTATAAATTTTAAAGTTATATTTGGAGTATGTCTCAACAATTAATTACTGTAGCTACATTTTTATATTCAACTGAAGCAAATATTATAAAAGGTAGGTTAGCATCTGAAGGCGTGGTATCGTATCTTTTTGATGATATTACAATAGATACAGACCCTCTGGTAAGTAATGCCATAGGAGGTGTAAAGCTAAAAGTCGATAAAGTAGATGAAACCAAAGCCAAAGAAATATTGAGTTCTATTAGTGACTATTCTCTAGACAATACAGGTAGTGCTATACAATGTCCCAATTGTGGTGCAGAGAAAATACATTACTTTTCTAGTATATCTAGCATTAAATCTTTGATGGCCTTTCTAGTAGGTTTTTTATTTAGCGCTTTACCTTTTTATACAAAATATAGTTACAGCTGTGAAGTTTGCAAAATAAAGTTTAATCTTGTCGAAAACCAGCTTGACTAAAAGTAAACTTTACTTTAAGAAAACCTTTTATTTAAGTTTTGTAAATTTGTCGTTTTACCATATTTATGCAATTACAAGAAATAGATAGGGTTACGACCATTTCAAAAGAAGATTTCATTTCACAATATTTCAAACCTCAAAAACCAGTAGTGATTGAGCGTTTTATTGAGGATTGGCCTGCTTTTGACAAATGGAACCTAGATTATATGGCAAAAGTTGCCGGAGACAAAGAAGTACCACTCTACGACAATAGGCCGGTGAGTCATGAGGACGGTTTTAATGAACCTCACGCTAAGATGAAAATGAGCGAATACATTGAGCTCTTAAAGCGTGAACCAACAAAATACCGTATTTTTTTGTGGAATATATTAAAAGAAGTTCCTGCGTTGCAAAAAGACTATAGTTACCCAGATTTTGGTATTAAATTAATGAAAGGATTACCTATGTTGTTTTTTGGAGGGGAAGACAGTTATACCTTTATGCATTATGATATAGATCTGGCCAATATCTTTCATTTCCATTTCCACGGAAAAAAAGAAGTGATATTATTTGATCAAAAACAAAACGATTATTTATACAAAATACCACACTCACTCATCACTCGAGAAGATATCAATTTTGCAAATCCAGATTATGAAAAATGGCCCGCTTTAAAACAAGCAAAAGGCTTTAAAGCACATCTGGATCACGGGAACGTTTTGTATATGCCAGAAGGCTATTGGCATTACATGCGCTATATTACACCTGGTTTTTCTATGAGTTTAAGAGCCATCGCCCGAAATCCTAAAAACTTAGGTAAAGCTATTTACAATATTGCTGTTATGCGACACTTTGATACCTTAATGCGAAAAATTAAAGGACAAAACTGGATAGATTATAAAAATGAAAAAGCAATACGCAAAACGCACAATAAGTTAGGAATTAATCACTAATCCATCCTTTCTTTAAAAAGTAAACTGAAATAAAAAAAGCCTTGTTAAAAACAAGGCTTTTTTTATGAAATGAAATTATAACTAAGCTTTTTTATAACTAATATAGTATTCTTCCATTAAGTTCATTAAAGCAGTAATTAAATCTTTTGTTTCAAGTAAAAGACTGAAATACAACGTTGTGTTTTTTGGGCTAGACTCTTCAGTTCTGGTTCTAGCAATTTGTTTTTCAATCTTTTTTGAAACATACTCAAACAATTCTTGTTTATTGTCTAAGACTTTCTCAATATCTTCAATTCTTCTGTTTTTAAAGATTGCTTCAATGTCTTGGAACAGTTTTTCTAACGATTGATCTATCTCTTGAAGGTCTTTAATTTGATTAAAACGTAAAGCTTTATGATTATTATTGACGTGCTTATAACTCGCTTTTGAAATAAACTCGAGTGATTGAGCTACATCTTGTAAATATCCTAAAATGATGATGTAGAAGTTACTTCCGCGAACACTTTTTTCATCTAGATCTTTAATAAAATAGAAAATGTTATCACGTAGTTCATCTATTTCGTCATTAAGCTTTTTGACTCCTTTTTTGCTCTTTTTCAGTTTTGAAGTATCCTGTTTTGCCAATCCGCGTAACATATCAGAATAAATTCTATTACTTCTGTGAACAACCTTGGCAATATTATCTGCACTTTCTTGAATGATTCCTTGCACAGTATTACTTTCAGTCTTTTTAAGACCGGTCTCGTCCATTATTGCACTACTCTTCTTTTTATATGAAAGATAGTTGCGTACCAGTAATAGAACTGCAAGTAATAGTAAAATAGCGATAGCCACTCCTTTTCCTAGGTAAATAAGGTAAGCTAAAGTACCTGCGGCAACAAAAGCACTAAACGCAGTAAAGAACCAACCACCAATAACATTAAGCACACCGGCAACACGATATACTGCACTTTCTCTTCCCCAAGCTCTATCTGCAAGTGAAGTACCCATAGCAACCATAAATGTTACATACGTTGTAGATAAAGGCAATTTCATAGAGGTAGCTATTGATATAAGCACTCCTGCAACAACTAAGTTGATAGATGCTCTAATCATATCAAAAGCAGGTAATTCATACGTTTTGTGTTTGGGTAATTCTACAACAGGTTTTTCAAAACGAGAATTGATAGTTTTGGTTGTTGTTTTTGGAAGTACATAGTTTAACCCTTCAGCTACTCTAGAAGTTCCTTTTACAACAAGTCTAGAAAGCATATTTGGCTGAAATTTTTCGTGTCCATCACCTTGTCTAGAAAGACCAATTTCGGTTTCAGCAACGCTACGTGCTTTCTTAGAAAACCAAAGCGTAAGTACCATTACACCACCGGCAATAAAGAGTAAGAAAGGTTCTGCAGGCACTTTTTCAGAAAGAACATCCATTGAAAAAGAACTTGCGGCTTCACCAGAGGCTAACCAAGCTTCGTATGAATGGTAGGCAGCCATTGGTACTCCAATAAAGTTTACCAAATCATTACCTGAAAAGGCAAGTGCCAATCCAAATGTACCTACAGCAATTACAAAAACTAAGATGCTTTTTTTGAATATTTTGGTGAATAAAAAAGAAAACAGAGTCCAGAAAATAAAACTACCACCTAAGAAGTAAAGTTCATTTCCTTCTACAACTTCTTTAAAATCGCCATAATAAGGAGTTCCTTTTAGGCCTTTCATAAAAATGAAATAACCTATTGCTGTTAAAGCAAAACCTCCAAAAAATGCGCCAAAGTTTTTTATTCTTTTTTCATAATGAAACGTAAAGACCAATCGCGATAACCATTGTACTGCAGCACCAATACTGAACGCTATGACCACAGAGAGGAGAATACCTAAAATGATTTCTGTAGCTTTTGCTGTATTGATATAATTGCCTAAATCTGCCCAAGTTTCATCTGCGTTTGCGCCAATTTTTATCAATGCCATAACCACGGCTGCTCCTAATAATTCAAATACAATAGAAACGGTGGTAGAAGTGGGTAATCCTAGTGTGTTAAAAAAGTCAAGCAGTAAAATATCAGTAATCATGACGGCCATAAAGACAATCATAATTTCTTCAAAGTAGAACTCACCAGGTACAAATATCCCTTTACGAGCTACTTCCATCATTCCGCTTGAAAATACAGCGCCAATAAAAATACCAATACTGGCGATGATCATGATGGTTTTAAATGATATAGCTTTAGATCCAATTGCAGAGTTTAAAAAGTTAACCGCATCGTTACTTACTCCTACAACCAAATCTGCAACGGCAAGAACTGCCAATGCTACAATCATCAATAAATATATGTTTTCCATATCTGTTATTTAAAGTGGTGCAAATCTCTTAATTAAATTGCCTTTAATTGTTATCAAATTGTTATCTATTGTATGCTTAAAAATGAAAATCAAAACCCAATCTAAATGCTATTGGACCGTTTTCATTTTCTATTGTTGAATAGCTCACGTCACTTTGTACTTTTAATTTGTGACCTACTATATATTTTGAAACTCCTACTGTGTATTGATTTTGATTACTAGCATTGGTAACCGAATCAAAACGTAATGAAGTGAAACGACCGGCTACCTCATAATTATTTTCAAACAAATAACCGGCCTGAAGGTTTAAAGCATTTCCTACTAATACAACATCATTTGTAGGAATTCCATCTTCATCTACAGCAAGGGTCCCGTCCTGTTCAGTGGCAATAGGGTTTTCGGCTTCTCTATTGGCAAATTCTCCCATAAATGAAAAACCGTTATACTTAAACATGGCATCTATAAACACTGTTGTAATATCTGTATTATAAAATCCGGTACTTGTTTGCATATAGTTACCTAAATTACTTCTTGTTTTAACAGCATCATCATTATAATCATATGCAATACCAATCATTAACTTAGGAGATACTTCTCGTTTTAAATCACTTTGTACGTATTCTGTTCCATTTGTAAATTCACCAAAAGGCAATACTTCAACTCTTCCTGTATATTGATGGCCGCCTAGATTTCCTGAAGTAACATTTCTTCCTTCACCTTGAGAAAGGGCAAATGTTTCACGAAGAATAAATTTTTCAGAAATAAAAGTTTTATGATGTAGTTGAATACCCACATCACGGTCAATATTAAATCTGCTGTTTAATAAAGAGCGATCAATAAATTGCATGTTTCCTGAAGATACAATACGTTCTATGTTACCGGGGAGTTTGGTCTGTCCGGCCCATAGTTCAAAATTTTCGTAAAAATTCCACATAAGGACGGCATCTAAAATATACCTTGGTGCGTCACTTGTAAACTGATTTCCTCCTGAAAGATCTCTATTAGAAAGACCTAGTTCAATTTTATATTTCAACTTTGGAGAATAAGCAAAACCTTTAAATTTTAATCGTGCTCTACGTATTAAGAAATTTTGTTGAGGCGAATCATATTGAGTTCCTGTGTAATTCCACACTGAATTTGCTCTAAACTGGATGCGAGGGGCAAATTGTACACTCCAAGAACTGTCTTTAGCAACAACATTCAAAAGGCCTTTACCAAAAGATGTAGTGGTAGTATCTTGTGCTTCTACTTTATGAAACAAGATAGCCAATGCTAAAAGCGCTAGATAGCGTAGCTTCATATATAATCAATTTAAGTTTTTGTCGCTGCAAAGAACCTATCTTTATGTTAAGATAATGTTTCCTGTATATTAAATTTGTTTCAAACTATTGATAGTTGTTAACATTAAAGATAAAAAAAGCTGCCTGATCAAGGCAGCTCATACACTGAAAAAAATCTAGTCGACAAAAACTTAAACGATTTTATGTAGGTGTATTAATGTCTATAGACTCAACAAATTAATAACTCTTATGTAGTGTGTGTATCATGAAAAGATTATCAAATTATTAATTTACTTACTTGTTTTAATGTTAAATTTTAAAATATAAAACGCTAAAAAACAGTAGTTTAAAAGGTTAATGTAAATTTAATGTTATGAAAGTATTTCATTAATGTTAATAATGTTGTATATTTGAGTATAAGAATTTAAAAATTAGCGTTATGAAAAATATAATCACACTTATAGCATTAATTGCGGCAGTAGCATTAGGTAATGCACAAGAGAAACAGAAGAATGAATATGTTGTTGATGCTTCTAACAATAAATTGGTTAAAACAACTTTATATCATGACAATGGCGTTGTAGCGCAAACCGGATTTTATACTTTGGATAATAAGCTACAAGGCGAGTGGATTAGTTACGATACTAATGGAAATAAAACTGCAATAGCAAACTATCACAAAGGAGAAAAAGTAGGTTCTTGGGTGTTTTTTCAAGGAGAAACTATTAGAGAAGTAACCTATATGAATTCAAAAATTGCAAAAGTAAATACTTTTACAAAAGACAATACCCAGGTAGTTTCAAACAAATAACTATTCATTTGATAACAAAAAAGCCCGATACTTTTATTATCGGGCTTTTTTTATTGTATTAAAAACTTTTTAAAAACGAATGCTATAACTCAAGCTTATTTCTTGTCCAGGATTCCACTTTGAGAAAATTTGATCTTGTGCATTGAATGATTGATATACACTTTCTACATCATCATCTAGCAAGTTTTCAAACTTAAGGGTAACAGTTGAGTTTTTCTTTTCACCAAATGATTTTGAAATATTCAATTTTAAATTGTGAAAAGGCAATGTGTACACATCGGCTACGTCACCTGCACCAACTATTTCAAGGGTTTTTCCTTGTGTATTATAGAATAAGCCACCTTGCCAGCCGCTTTCTTCTTGATTATAATTAAAGCCAAGATTGATAAGGTAAGGCGATTGTCCTTGTAATTGACGGGTGTCGTCTAGCGTTTCCCCTTCTCTTAAGTTGTCTAATCTTCCTTGTCTTTCATCTTCACTATATTCTTGTTGTGATTCAATTAAAGAAAAGTTTGCGTTAAATGAAAGGTTTTGTAGTCCTTCAATAAAACCAAGGTTTTTTCTTATTTCAATCTCACCGCCAAAAACATTTGCGTCACCAAGATTTAATGGGGTGTATTGACCGTAAGCTCTTCTTATGAAAGAAAGTTCAATAGGATCTTTGAATGATTTATAAAATCCACTCAGTGCAAAAAAGTCACTATTTTCACCATATCGCTCATAACGAAGGTCAAAGTTGTTAATGTAACTAGGCTGTAAGTTAATATTTCCAATGAACGTGTTACTACTAATTGGATCAAAAATTTCAGCTAATGATGCTTCTTTAAAAGAAGGTCTCGCAGTTGTGCGAGCGTATGAAGCTCTTATTTTTTGGTTTCCGTCTTCGTTTAAGTCAAAGATTAAATTTGCAGATGGGAAAAAGTCAGATTTGTCCAAAACTGTTGCATTGTTTAGCTCAGTTCCGTTTTGGTTTTCTCCAGTGTATATTAAATCAAATTTTTCAAAGCGAACACCCAAAATAGCGTTGAACCAATTGGTAACTTTAAACTCTTCTGAAATATAAGCAGCACCCACACTTACTTCTGAATCATAGGTGTCTGAATCATTTGAATCTTCACGAATATAAAAACCACTGTTTGTAGCTGGGTCATAAATATTTTCATCAGCAAGGATTAAATCTGGATTACCGCCTATTGAAGCCGATGGGAAATTTAAAAATGGAATCGTAAACTTAATAACTTCAAAATCTCTTTGTTTGTACGTAAAGGCACCTCCAAATTTTACTTTAGCATCATACCCAAACAATGAATGTTTTTTGTCAATGTCTAGTTTTCCGGCTAAGTTTATTTCTTCCAAGTTTCTATAAAATCTCGAAGGTAGGCCAGATTCACTAGGCTCAATGGTAAAAGTTTCTTGGCCAGTTTCAGGATTTCTTGAGATTCTAAAAGGAGTTACTCTAAAATCTTTATCATCGATACGTGCCAGCGTAGGTGATAATTTCCACTCAACAGTCCAGTCGTTATCTTCACCTAGAGAGTGCTTTCCGCTCAGTAACCCATTGGTAATAGATCTTTCAGTATATATAAGGTTGTCTTTCTTTATCTGGTTACTACTAATGATAAAGTTACTTTGTCTAAAAATAGAAGCCTGTGATTCTCCATTTTGAATATGAAGTACATTAAATCTATATTTTGATTTTTCAGTTTTAAAAGAGAGACCTGCAAGACCACTAATTAATACATTGTTGGTTCCTGCTTCTCCATTTTGTGTTATATCTGGAAGCAATTCAAAGTTTGATTTATCTGCTTCATCTTTTCTATAAATTTGACCATCAATATACTCATCATAATAAGTGGTTTCGTTTTTATAGGAAAGAGAGGCTAAAAAACCAAGTTTGTTATCACCTATATC
Organism: Marixanthomonas sp. SCSIO 43207; assembly: GCF_019904255.1. Lineage (GTDB taxonomy): Bacteria > Bacteroidota > Bacteroidia > Flavobacteriales > Flavobacteriaceae > Marixanthomonas. The sequence goes on along the minus strand of NZ_CP063203.1, from coordinate 655,185 downwards.
ATATTGGTTACCAGCTGTTGCCGAAAATTTAAAATCCATAAGGCTTTGCTGTCTTTGAGCTGCCATTGTTGGGTTAAACTGCTGTGTAACTTCTCTTGCTACCGAAGCATTTTCTTGCGGAAGCGGCACATCTTGATTTGATGATAAAGGATTGTCTCTTAATCCATCGTCGAAACCTAAAAAGTCAGTTCCACTACTTTCTGAAACTAAATAATTATCATTAAAGTGAAAATCTGAATTATAACTAGCACCTACAGATAAACTATATTCTTCTCTGCTAGGAATGTCTTTAGTGACAATATCAACAACTCCACCTGTAAAATCTGCCGGTTGATCTGCTGTTGCAGACTTAATAATTAATACGTTTTCTAATATTTGAGTAGGGAAAATATCCAACTGTAACGTGTTTCTGTCAGGGTCTAATCCTGGTACATCTACACCATTTAAGATAGATTTTGTGTATCGATCCCCAAGACCTCTTACATAGACAAACTTCCCACCTTGAATTGAAACTCCCGGTACGTTTTTAACGGCAGAGGCAACACTACTAGCACCGGTTTTCTTTATGGTTTCTAGTGAAAGACCATCCATTAAGTTTATTGATTTTTTTTGTAAACTTAATACAGCAGATTCAGTGTTTTGCCTAGCTGTTGTAGTAATTACTACTTCATCAAGTTGACCGGCACTTGCGTTTAAAGTTGCATCAATAACGGTTGACTGGTCTTCTACAACCACAATATCTGTGATCTCTTTTGTTTGATAGCCAACAAATGAAAAGACAACTGTATACGTTCCCGGCTTTACGTTTAAGGTATACTTTCCTTCAAAGTCTGAAGTTGTACCGGTTTGAGAACCTTTTATTACCACATTGGCAAAAGGTAGTACGTCATTGTATTCTCCATCGTTAATGGTACCTGTTATGGTACCAGTTTGGCTAAATGCAAGTTGGGTTAAAAAAATTGATAGTAGTAGAAAAATATTTTTCATAACTGTTATTTATAGAACTTGCTCGCTTTTTTTAAAGCGAGCAAGTTAGCTAATTATATGAGAACAAAAATTTAATGTAAACTGTAATTAAAATGCGCCTTGAGAGCTAGCATATGTCCAAGAGAATACAGACATATTTGCGCCTCCACTTGTTCCTTGTGAAGTCCAATTTGCAGCTCTTTCAGCAAATGTTGGGTTAAGAATAATTTGGTCTTCAAAAACGTCGTTATCGTCATTGTCATCATCACAATTTGCGATACAACCTCCTTTTTCAACAAAAACAGTATTGTCTGCACCGTTAAGAACCCAGTTTTGGAAAACGATTTTTCCATCTAAGAAGTTTTGTGATACTTCGTTATTGTCTAATTCAACGTCTGAAGAAGATTTAAAACCTTCAGCATAAATGTTTTTAAGAGTTCCCATTGCGTTGTCTCTTAAATCTGCGTATTCACCATTTTCAGTAACTGTATTTCCAAAAAGAGAGATTCCATTAAGTGTGAATCTTCCTTCTAGAGAACCAGCTGGACCGTCAATTTCCATCCCGTGATCAGAAATATCACCTAGGATTACAGCAGAGTTTGTGATCGTACCTGAGTACGCCTCATCAATATCAAGACCGTCATCACCTTGAGACCATACTAATGCGTTTGAAACATTAACTGCTCCACCAAACCACTCAATACCATCATCTACGTTTGCTACTACTTCAATGTTTGAAACTGTAGTACCAGAACCAACACCACCTAGTGTAAGACCGTTAATTTCGTTTCCTTCACCAATTAATGTTCCTCCATGACGGATAGAAATATAGTTAAGTACACCAGAGTTGTCTGCGTCGTTGTTTCCGCCGTAAAGACCGTTGGTGTCACTAGCAGGAATACCTTCAATTTGGTTTTCTGTAGCATCTCCAGATAAAGAAGCTCGTGCGTTACCTAGCACTATTACACCTCCCCAAAGTCCACGATCATTTTCTGTTAAGTTGGTACCTGCAGTTTGTCCTAATTCAATATTATCTGTAGATGAAGTAAAGATAATAGGTTGATTAGCGTTACCATTTGCAATAATTTTTGCTCCTCTAGCAATAATTAATACTGAAGCGTTTGCTTCTTGTCCTGGGTTAGCTTTAATGATTGTACCCGGATCAATTGTCAATGTAGCTTGGTTAGTGACAGTTACACGACCGTCTAATGTCCAAATTACGTCATTTGTTAATCTTAAGTCTTCAGTTATTTGACCTGAAAGTTCAGTATCAACTTGTCCTGGATCATCATCGATAACATCGTTATCATCATCACCGCTACAGCTTACAAATAACATTGTCGCTGCAATCGCTATACAAGAAAGAAAGAATTTTTTCATTTTTAAAGTCTGTTTTTTACGTTTTTAATAATGCCACAAAGAAATGCAGACATTGTAAAGATGAGGTTACCTAAGGATTACTAATTTGTCATAAGAAAGTTATGTTAATGTTAAGTAATTAACATTGACTTTCACTTTGCACGATGTGCTCAAAATAGTATCTTGCAATTAAAACTTTAGCGTTATGATGCAATGGGAAAACCTACTCTCACTTAAAAGGCAAGGTGATATACATAAACGGTTACGTATAGAACAAGATGAAACTCGTTTGGGTTTTGAGGTTGATTATGATCGGGTAATTTTTTCTTCAGCCTTTAGAAGTTTGCAAGACAAAACACAGGTAATCCCTCTTTCTCAAACATCATTTGTACATACACGATTAACTCATAGTCTAGAAGTTTCTGTTGTAGGACGTTCTTTGGGAAGGCAAGTAGGTAAAGCTATTTTGCAAAAGCACCCACACCTAAAAACCAGCCACGGATATCAAATTAATGATTTTGGCGCTATTGTAGCTGCAGCTGCATTAGCACACGATATAGGTAACCCGCCTTTTGGTCACAGTGGTGAAAAAGCCATTGGAGATTATTTTTTACACGGAAAAGGAAAACGATTCAAAAATCAATTATCAGCAAAACAATATCAAGATTTAATCACCTTTGAAGGAAACGCTAATGGTTTTAAAATTTTGACCGAGACCAAAAATGGAGTAGAAGGCGGTTTGCGTCTTTCTTATGCAACGCTTGGAGCATTTACAAAATATCCAAAAGAATCATTACCAAAAAAACCTACCAATCATATAGCCGATAAAAAGTATGGAGTATTTCAATCTGAAACTTCATTTTTTGATGAGATAGCTTATGAGTTAGGTCTTTTAAAACGCGGCGATAATAACAACATGAGTTACAGTAGGCATCCACTAGCTTACCTAGTTGAAGCGGCAGATGACATTTGTTACACAATTATTGATTTTGAAGATGGCATAAACTTAGGATTAATTGAAGAGGAGTTTGCTCTAGAATATCTAATTAAACTTGTAAAAAACAATATCAATACTGAAAAGTATCACAGCCTTAAACAAACTACAGATCGGTTGGCTTATTTACGTTCATTAGCTATAAATACATTAATATCTGAAGCAGTTCAAGTGTTTTTATCACACGAAGAAGAAATATTGAAAGGAACCTTTACTTCTTCTCTTCTTGAAAAGAGTAATTATACAGCTCAAATAGATGATATTATAAAAATTAGCATCGAAAAAATATACCAAAGTAAAGAAGTAATAAACAAAGAAATAACCGGCTATAAAATTCTTTCAACTCTACTAGATACCTATACAACTGCTGTAGAAAACAAAATGAACAACACAGAACGTCACTACGATGATCTCGTTTTAAATACGTTAAATATTCAAGTAAATACTGATTCAATCTACAATAACATTTTAGCAGTTTGTCATTACGTATCAAGGTTAACAGATGGTAAATCTTCTCAAATATTTCAGAAGATGAATGGAAAGTTTTAAGGTAAACTCTTATAAATAGTTCAGTATTGTAGATTTAATTTTTTCTGAAGAAATTCCCGCTTGATGTTTTAATTCTTCTACTGTGCCATGTTGTGGAAAATAATCTTGAATACCTAAAAGTTTAATCACTCCTTTGTATTTTTTTTCTGAAGCGTATTCTAAAATAGCACTACCAAATCCACCGTTAATCACGCCATCTTCAATAGTAATGATGGTATTAAATCGTTCAAAAATAGAATCTAAAAGCCCTTTATCTAGTGGTTTCACAAAGCGCATATCGTAAAGTGCAACTTTTTTCTTTTCTGAAAAGTCTTGAACCGCTTTTTTGGCTTCTTCAAAAATAGATCCAACTGTTACAATGGCAATGTCAGAACCTTCTTTTAAACAAACTCCTTTTCCAATTTCAATTTCAGAAAATTCTTTTTTCCAATCCTTTATAGTACCTCGCCCACGTGGATACCTAATGGCAATAGGGTGTTGAAGTCCTAGTTGTGATGTGTATAGTATGTTGCGAAGTTCAATTTCATTTCGAGGTGCAAAAACAATAAGATTAGGGATGCACCTCAAATAGGCCAAATCAAAAATACCGTGATGTGTAGCACCATCTTCACCTACAATTCCTGATCGATCTAGACAGAAAATAACAGGTAAATCTTGAAGGCATACATCGTGTATTACTTGATCATACGCACGTTGTAGAAACGTTGAATAAATATTACAGAATACTTGTAAGCCTTGTGTGGCAAGTCCCGCAGAAAGTGTAACCGCGTGTTGCTCTGCAATGCCCACATCAAAAGCACGTTTGGGAAATGTGTCCATAAAGTACTTTAAAGAACTTCCGGTGGGCATTGCGGGTGTAATGCCTACGATGTTTTTATTGCTAATAGCCAGTTCAACGATTGTTTCACCAAAAACATCTTGAAATTTTGGAGGTAAGTTAGTTTGGTCTTTAGGGATTAGGTCTCCTGTAAGCGCATCAAACTTTCCTGGAGCGTGGTATTTCACTTGATTTTCTTCGGCTTGACGCAATCCTTTCCCTTTTTTTGTAATTACGTGCATAAGTTTTGGTCCTGAGATAGACTTTAATCGCTCCAGCTCGGTAGTTAAAGTTTCCAGGTTGTGGCCATCAATAGGGCCCACATAATGAAAGTTGAGTGCTTCAAAAATGTTATCTGTTTCGGGAAAGTCATCTAGCGTTACTTTGGTCAAATAATCTTTTAAAGCGCCTACGCTGGGGTCAATACCAATAGCATTGTCATTAAGAATAACCAATATGTTGGTTTTTGAAATACCTGCATGATTTAAAGCTTCAAAAGCCATTCCGCTAGCAATAGATGCGTCACCTACTACTGCAATATGTTGTTTGTGGTTTTGACCTTTAATTTGAGCTGCAATAGCCATTCCTAATGTTGCCGAAATTGCCGTGCTGCTATGCCCAACCCCAAAGGCATCATAGTTGCTTTCTTCTCGTTTAGGAAAACCTGAAATACCTTCAAGCTGTCTATTGGTATGAAAAATATCTTTGCGCCCTGTGAGGATTTTGTGTCCATAGGCTTGATGACCTACATCCCAAATCAAATTATCTTCGGGGGTATTAAAGATATAGTGAAGTGCTATGGTCAACTCTACTACACCAAGACTTGCTCCAAGATGTCCTTCTTTTACTGCTACAATATTGATAATAAACTCACGAAGTTCTTTAGCAACTTGTGGTAAATCTTCTTTTGAAAGGTTCCGCAGGTCGTTAGGAAATTGAATGGTATCTAATATCTTTTTTGACACGTAACAAAGATACATTTTGATATTGTACTTTTGAATAATCTATAAAAGATAAGCATGGAATTATTAAAACCCTACGATGATACTTATTTTATGAAACGCGCTTTAATGGAGGCTGAATCAGCTTTTGATAAAGATGAAATACCCATTGGCGCCGTGATTGTTGCAGAAAATCAAATTATAGCACGTGCGCATAACCTCACTGAAACACTTAATGATGTAACAGCTCATGCAGAAATGCAGGCCATTACGGCTGCTGCCAACTTTTTGGGAGGAAAGTACTTAAAACAATGCACATTATATGTAACTATTGAGCCATGCCAAATGTGTGCCGGAGCTTTATACTGGAGTCAAATTGATAAAATAGTATATGGAGCAAGAGATGAACAAAGAGGTTGTATATCTATGGAAACAAAATTACATCCCAAAACAAAAATGAGTGGCGGTGTTTTGGCAGAAGAGGCTTCTCAATTATTAAAGCGCTTTTTTATACAAAAACGAAACAGGAATTAAATAAAAAACCTTCCGGAAAAGGGAAGGTTTGATAAAATCTTTAAAGTATATCTCTTGTTAGTGGATCACACGCACTTGGCCTGCTACCATCCCTTTTCTTCCTTCCTCTTCAACATATTCTACTTTGTCACCTTCGTTAAGGGCTTCGCCATTAAGACCGGTAACATGTACAAAAATGTCTTTTCCAGTTTCATCATTAGTGATAAAACCGTAACCTTTAGATTCGTTGAAAAACTTAACTGTTCCTTCCATTGTAATAAAAAAATAAATTAATAATAATTTCAAAGGTACTATTAATTTAGGCTGAAACGTTAAAAAAATGTAAAAAAAGTTAAAATTTGCTTTAATTATAGTTTTTTCTCTTTGCCTTCATCTCTCATCTTATCAATGTTTTCTTTGGTAAGCATATAGTCTTTAAAATTTCTTTTTCGCCATCTGTGATAGATAAAGATAGGCATCCAGATGAAAAACAGACCGGCTATTGAAAGTCCAATAAATAATTCGCCTGTGCTATAATCTTCGGGTTTAATATAGAACCCGTACCCAGCAGAGCCGGCAATAGCAATAAATATGATGCTTAGTAAAATTCGCATTAACTTCTTGAAAAATCGATTAATTTTCTTCTATAGGCAGTTAATAATCTTGACTTTGATACAAACCCGTAATAAACGCCTTTTGATTCTACGGGCAAATTCCAAGCTCCTGTATCTTGAAACTTTTTCATGACACTCGTCATGCGATCTTTTTCAAAGTTAATAATTGTTGGTGGATTTTGCATAAGTTCTCGCGCAGTCACTTCATTGTACAATGATTGATTAAACATAATGGGGCGTAAATCATCTAGAAGAATAATACCTTCAAGTTTGTCATTTTTTCTATTTACTACAGGGTAAATATTTCGTTTTGATTTAACAACGGCAGTTTCAATAATTTCACCAAGTTTCATATCGCTATAAACTTTTATAAAACTGCGCTCTACCACGTTTTCAATTTCCATAAGTGTTAATACAGCATGATCTTTATTATGAGTGATTAATTCTCCTTTTCGGCCTAGTTCCATAGCATAAACTGAATGCGGAATAAAACTTTTTGTAATGGCAAATGAAATGGCTGAGGTTAACATTAACGGGATAAACAATTCATAGCCGCCGGTTACTTCAGCAATAAGGAAAATGGCTGTAAGCGGTGCGTGTAAAACTCCTGCCATTAATCCGGTCATTCCTACTAAGGTGAAATTACTTTCAGAAACAGGGTTTGAAAACCATCCTATGTTGTTAAGCGCTTTGGCTAGAGCGTTGCCTAGAATACTTCCCATAAACAGCGTTGGTGCAAAAATACCACCAACACCACCAGCGCCAAAGGTGAGAGCACTGGCAATAACTTTAAAAATAACTAAGCCTAGTAATAAAGCAATAATTACCCAAACGTTGGAAAGCTCAAGGTTAAAGAAATTGTTTTCTAAAGCTGCGGCAGGATTACCTTGAATAAGGTTGTTCATTATATCATATCCTTCACCATACAGAGGTGGTATAAAGTAGATTAAAACACCTAGGCCAATCCCTCCTAGAGCTAATCTTTTTATTGGAGATTTTATTCGGCTAAAAAAATCTTGAAAAAAAGCATATGTTTTTGTGAAGTAAATAGAGGCAAAAGCTCCCACAACACCTAGTAACATATAAAACGGAAGATCACTTAATACAAATTTATCTTCAATATTAAACGGAAGTAATATTTCATTTCCGAAGAAAAAATAAGAGGTAATTACACCAGAAAGTGACGCCAATAAAAGCGGCATTAAAGAAGCCAAGGTTAAATCTAAGCTAAATACCTCAACAGCAAAAATTATAGCTGCAATTGGAGCCTTAAAAATGGATGCCATCGCACCTGCTCCAGCACACCCAATTAAAAGTGTTCTGGTAGATTGGTTTAAATGTAATAACCTTGACAAGTTTGAACTAACAGCAGCTCCGGTGGCTACCGTAGGCCCCTCCAAACCTACAGAACCTCCAAAACCTACAGTGATAGGTGCTGTTAATATGCTTCCTACCATTTGAAACCTTTTCATGATTCCTTTTCTTTTTGAAATAGCAAATAGAGTAGAAGGAATACCGTGGTTTACTTTGTGTTTAATTACATATTTAATGACTAAATAGGTAAGTCCTAATCCAATAATAGGGAAAATAAAGTAAAAAGCTGTATGATAGTATTGAACAAAGCTACCTTCTAAAAGAAGTTGTATAAAATGAGTCAAGTTTTTAAGGATAACCGCAACAATACCGGCTGCAAAACCAATTATTATACTAAGTATATAAATAAATTGCTTTTGTGAAATGTACTTTAATCGCCATTTTAAAAAGCGTTTTAAAAGGTTTTGTTTTGGCATTTGATGTTTCTATGGCTTCCTCAAAATCTGTTCTTTAAATATAATTAATCTTTAATAGTTATATTCAGGTTTAACTCATTAAGTTGTTGTTCATCAATAGGTGCCGGTGCGTCAATCATAACATCTCTACCTGCATTATTTTTTGGGAAGGCAATAAAATCTCTAATTGTTTCTTGACCGCCCAAAATAGCTACAAGTCTATCAAGTCCAAAAGCAATACCGCCGTGTGGTGGTGCTCCATATTGAAAAGCATCCATTAAAAATCCGAATTGCGCTATGGCTTCTTCTGGGGTAAAGCCTAAGTAATCAAACATTTTTGACTGTACTTCCTTGTCGTGAATACGAATGGAACCACCGCCAATTTCATTTCCATTTAAAACTAGATCGTAAGCATTGGCTTTTACAGCGCCAGGATTGGTTTTAAGTAATTCCATTTGACCTGGTTTAGGTGAAGTAAATGGATGGTGCATTGCATGATAGCGATTGGTTTCTTCGTCCCATTCTAATAATGGAAAATCTATCACCCAGAGTGGTGCAAATTCATCTACCTTTCTTAATTCTAGACGTTCTGCCATTTCCATTCTAAGAGCGCTTAATTGTGCTCTCGTTTTATTTGCTTCTCCTGAAAGTACACAAATTAAATCACCGGCTTGAGCTCCGGTTGCTTCGGCCCATTTTGCTAAATCTTCTTGATCATAAAACTTGTCTACTGAAGATTTATAACTTCCGTCTTCATTACATTTTACATAAACCATTCCCAATGCACCTATTTGAGGGCGTTTTACCCAATCAATAAGCTTGTCTATTTCTTTTCTCGAATATTGGTTCCCGCCGGGAATAGCAATTCCAACAACTAATTCAGCTGAATTAAAAACTTTAAAATCTTTGTGTTGAGCAACATCATTTAATTCTCCAAATTCCATCCCAAAACGAATGTCTGGTTTGTCATTTCCGTAACGGCGCATCGCTTCATCATACGTCATTCTAGGAAATTTTTCTACGTCTACACCGTTTATTTCTTTTAGAAGATGTTTGGTAAGACCTTCAAAGGTGTTTAATATGTCTTCCTGCTCAACAAAAGCCATTTCGCAATCAATTTGGGTAAATTCGGGTTGACGATCGGCACGTAAATCTTCATCTCTGAAGCATTTTACAATTTGAAAATATTTATCCATACCGCCTACCATTAATAATTGCTTAAAAGTTTGTGGTGACTGCGGAAGAGCATAAAATTGACCTTCATTCATTCTTGAAGGAACCACAAAATCTCGGGCGCCTTCGGGAGTTGATTTAATAAGATATGGGGTTTCAACTTCAACAAAATCTTTTTCAGAAAGATAATTTCGAACCGCCATTGTTACTTTGTGACGAAATACTAGATTATTACGAACCGGTTTACGTCGTAAATCTAGATATCTATATTTCATTCGTAAATCTTCACCACCATCGGTGTTGTCTTCAATAGTAAATGGTGGTGTTAATGATGTGTTTAAAACAATAACTTCTGAAACTAAAATCTCAATATCACCGGTAGGAATATTTGGGTTTTTAGATTCACGTTCAATAACTGTTCCTGTAACTTGAATAACAAACTCGCGCCCCAATTGAGAGGCTTTATCCATTACCTCTTTAGGAGTACGTTCTTCATCAAAAATAAGTTGGGTGATTCCATAGCGGTCACGTAAATCTACCCAAACCATAAAACCTTTATCACGAATTTTCTGTACCCACCCAGATAAGGTGACTTTTGTATTGTTGTTTTCGGCTCTTAACTCTCCGTTATTGTGCGTTCTATACATATCTTAAAAATTGAAATGCAAATTTAATAAGATAAAGAAACTTCAAGATATTTTCTACAGTATTTATTTAGCTGAAGACAGCTAGTTAACAATAATGTTTATAAATACTTGTATTTATGATAATTTATCAAAAAATGTTTAGTATTTTAGATAAATTAACAATAAAAACATTAATTATGAAACAAAATGACTTTAATAACAGGTACCTCCTGTTTTTATTTTTTCTATTACCGTTCTTTGCTTTTTCGCAGACAACGTTAACAGGAACAGTTAATAACGAAAAGGGTGAAACAGTCCCGTTTGTAAACGTTATAGAAAAAGGTACAAGTAATGGAACAACAACCGATATTGAAGGTAATTTTAGCATTGAAGTTAGCGATGTGCCTACAGTATTGGTTTTTTCTTCATTAGGTTTTGAAAAGCAAGAGTTTAGAGCAATTAACCGAAATCCTATCAACATAACACTAGGAGAATCTGCTCAAGCTTTAGAAGAAGTTGTAATTACTGGTCTAGCAACATCGGTTAAGCGAACAAACTCTGCAAACGCTGTTGCATCACTTTCTGCTGAAGAGATTACTGGAACTACACCGCCGCCTACACTTGATGGTGCTCTTTATGGTAAATTTCCGGGTGCTATTGTTAATGCAAACTCGGGTGCTCCAGGAGGAGGGCTTTCAGTAAAATTAAGGGGTGCTACTTCTATTCAAGGTAATACACAACCTCTTTATATTATTGATGGAGTATATGTTGATAACTCTTCTATTGCAGCAGGATTAAACGCTGTATCTGCTGCTTCGGCAGGAGGAAGTGCCTCAAACCAAGATAACCCAACCAACCGTATTGCAGATATCAACCCAGAAGATATTGCAAATATTGAAATATTAAAAGGAGCATCAGCCGCAGCAATTTATGGTTCACGAGCTGCTGCCGGTGTTGTTATTATAACTACCAAACGAGGTAAAGCAGGAGAAACCAAGTTTAGGTTTTCACAATCTACAGGATGGAGCGAAGCTATTAATCTTTTAGGAGTTCGTGATTATACCGAAGAACGTGTGTTGGAAAGTTTTGGTCAAGCAGATCTAGAAGCCTATATAGCTGCTCGTGACGCTGGAAGACTAGTTGACTATGAAGAAGAAATTTATGGTGAAAAGGGAATAGTAAGTATTACAAACTTTAATATGAGTGGTGGTAGCGAAAAAACCAAATTTTTTGCCGGTGTAACTCATAATAATGAAGACGGAATTGTTAAAAATACAGGATATGAAAAAACATCATTTAGATTAAACCTTGACCACAGTCCTGAAGACTTTTTAAAATTTACGTTGAGTTCAAACTATATTTACTCATCTTCAGATAGAGGGTTTTTCAATAATGATAATTCAGGCACAACCATTGGTATCGCATTAACGGCTACTCGTCCTTGGGATCAGTTATTTCCAAACGCAGACGGAATTTATCCGGATCACCCAAATAACTCATCAAACCCATTGCAAACAAGAGATTTGGTAACCAATAGAGAAACTGTAAACCGTTTAATAATGGGAGGAACAGCCAATATTGATATTTATAAAGCCGATAATTCAAACCTTGAGTTAATTCTTAGAGGAGGTATTGATTTTTATGGTCAAAAAACGAGAGCTATTTTTCCTAAAGAATTACAATTTCAGAAACTTTCAAATGGAGGGTTAAATGGAGTTTCAGTTCAAGGGGATACTCAGAATAAAAACTATAACCTTTCGGCGTTTTTAGTACATAACTATTTTACAGATTCTGATATAAACTTTAGAACTCAGTTTGGTTTAACAAGAGAGTATTTTGATCAAAATACTGAATTGATTACAGCAAGTGGATTAGTTGCTTCTGAAACGAATGTTGATCAAGCTGCAAATACCGGAGTAAATCAAACGCGATTATTACAAGAAGACTCGGGCTTCTTTGCTCAAGAAGAAATTAACTTTAAAGATATGCTTATTGCCACAGTAGGTATACGTGGAGATAAATCGTCAAATAACGGTGATGCAAATGAATTTTTCTATTATCCAAAAGCATCATTAGCTGTTAATTTTAATGAATTTGGGTTTTGGAATGAAGGATCTGTTTGGAATCAATTTAAGCTAAGAGCTGCTTATGGTGAAGCTGGAAACTTCCCGCCATTTGCTGCTTTGTTTACTTCATACAACGCTTTTTCTACAGGTGGAACACTAGGGATTAGCTTAATAGGTGTGAGAGGAGATGCAGATTTAAAATCTGAGCGTCAAAAAGAATTAGAATTTGGTACAGATATAGGCTTTTTTAATGGTCGTGTAAACTTATCTGCTACGTATTATGTGAAAACAATTGACGATCTTATTTTGCGAGCAAACCTAGAACCATCTAGTGGATTTACTACTCAATTTGTAAATGCGGGTAGTCTAGAAAACAAAGGTGTTGAGATAGGACTTAATACAACACCAATACTTTCAGATAAAATTCAATGGAATCTTGGTGTAAATTTCTTTAAAAACAAATCTGAAGTTACAGACTTAAACGTTCCTGCATTTAATATTGGAGCATTTGGAGCTAGTTTAGGTACATTTAGAATTGAAGAAGGTAAAAGTGCAACGCAAATAGTAGGTTCATATCCAGAAGGTCTGCGCGTAATTGGTAATGCAGAGCCAGATTTTCAAATGGGTTTCAATAGTGATTTTAGGTATGATAACTTTCAATTTACAATGCTTTGGCAATGGAAAAACGGAGGTGATAACATTAACTTGACAACATTATTAACAGACCTTAATAGAACAAGTCATGATTATGATGAATTTGGTGCAGACCCATCAGGGCAACTTCCTAATGGTCAATATAGACCAGGAGCTCCGCCTGAAGTTCACGTAGAAGATGCAAGTTATGTAAGACTTCGTGAAGCAGGTTTATACTATACACTGCAAAAGGAAACGTTAGGTGGTATTTTAAATGGTAGTATAGACAGTATTAAACTTGGAGTATCCGGAACAAATATTTTAAACTTTTTTGATTACAACAGTTATGATCCAGAAGTATCAAACTTTGGAGGAGGATCTATATTTACAGGTGTTGATGTACTACCGTTCCCTTCTTCCAAAAGATTCTTATTTAATGTATCAATTAACTTTTAAACATAATAATGATGAAAACATATATATATAAATTAATATTCTTTGCTTCTATAGTGGCGACAATAGCTTCTTGTGAAGTACAAGACTTTAATGACCTTAATAACGCAGAGGTTGATGCCTTTGAAGAAAACCTTACCCGAGGTGATTTACAAGACCTAGTAGGTGGGATTTTATACAGTTCTAGAGTACGTTTAGGTACTTATTTTGATGACTGTGGTGTAATAGGCCGTGAATACTATAGATTCTCTGGATCTGAACCAAGATTCACAGGAGATTTATTAGGTAGAGAAGGGTTGACACTTGATAACAATACTTTTTATATCACAGGACCTTGGGGTGCTCGATACAGAACTGTAAAAAATGCCAATTTAATCTTAAGCTTTATTGAAGGACAAGACCTTTCAGCTCAATTTTCGGCTGCAGAATTATCTGCAACAAAAGGGTTTCTTAAAACCTTCAAAGCTTATGAGCTGCTTTTAAACTTAAACTTAACTGATGACAATGGAATACGATTAGACGTAGAAGATGAGAATAACTTGGGACCATTTGTGTCAAAATCTGCTGCATTAGCAGGAATACGCTCATTGCTAGAAGAAGGAGCCAATGATTTGTCTGGAGGAGGAGCAAGTTTTCCGTTTGTGTTAACAACCGGTTTTAGTGGTTTTGATACTCCGGCGTCATTTTTACAAGTTAACAAAGCAATTTCTGCTAGAGTCGCCGCTTATCAAGGAGATTATCCTGCAGTTTTAAACTTTTTAAACGATTCATTTTTAGAATTAAATGGTTCAGCTTTAAATACAGGAATATTTTATAATTTCTCACTAGATCAAACAGATATTATAAACCCGTTATTTCAAGCAATTGAGGGTTTAACAGCAGCAAATGCTAGAATTGCTCAGCCTTTATTTGTAGCAGATGCCGAGAGTGGCGATACCAGATTAAGTAAGGTTGTAGAATTATCAGAGCCAATAAGCCAAGATGATTTATCAGGAAATTTTGCTCTTTTCAGGTATGAGACTAATGTTGATGATATTCCTATCATTAGAAATGAAGAGTTAATTTTACTTTATGCTGAAGCAAATATTAACAGCAATCCTGGGGAAACAGTAAATGCGCTCAATATAATACGAAACAGTGCAGGTCTAGACCCATATACGGGGGCTACAGATCCAACGTCTTTGACAGATGAAATGCTAAACCAAAGAAGGTATTCTTTATATGCCGAAGGACATCGTTGGATTGATATGAGAAGATTTGGAAGATTAGGTGAGCTTCCGATAGACAGACCAGAAGATGACGTGTTTTCAAAGTTTCCGATACCATTAACGGAGAATCAATAAACATTTAATTGGCATTACAAAAAAACCCTTTCAATATTGAAAGGGTTTTTTTATTGCTTAAATAGTTTATTCTGCAGGTTTTGGATTTATAGCTGCTTCGTGATTTTCTTTTGAAGTATCTTCAGAATTAGAGAACTTTTTACGTATCCACATTTTAAGTTTTACCGATAAGAAAAACAAAATAGGAACTACGATCAAAGTTAAAAAAGTGGCAATTAAGAGACCGTAAATCACCGTCCAAGCAAGAGGGCCCCAGAATACCACATTGTCACCTCCCATATAAACATTTGCATCAAATTCTGAAAATAGAGTAAAGAAGTTAATGTTTAGTCCAATGGCTAAAGGTATCAACCCTAAAATAGTAGTGATAGCAGTCAATAGCACAGGACGTAAACGTGCTTTACCTGCTTTAACGATACTTTCATAAAGATCTTCTTCATTCAGGTAATCATCTGCTTCAAGATTTAGCTTTTGTTTTTTTCTGTCAATTAATAACTGTGCATAATCCAGTAATACTACGCCGTTGTTTACTACAATACCGGCAAGTGATATTATACCAACCATAGTCATCATAATTACAAAGGCACTTCCAGAAATTACAATACCGCCAAATACACCAATTAAACTTAAGAAAATAGCCAACATGATGATAGCCGGTTTTGAAATAGAGTTAAATTGAAATATCAGAATAAAGAAAATTAATCCCAGACCTGTAAAAAAAGCACCCATTAAAAATGCCATTTGTTTATTTTGCTCTTCAATCTGACCGGTGTAATCAATCTTAATGTTATTTGGTAGACCTTCATAGCTTTTCATTTCATTTTGAATCTGAGCTACAATTGCTCCAGCATCTGTATAACCCGGTGCCAATGCAGAATATACAGTAACCACTCGTTTTGTATCATTATGCTTAATTGCACTAAAACCTGAGGTGTTTTCCTGCTTGGCAACAGCCGAAATAGGAATAGTTTTTAATTGGCCTGTGTTATCTCTAAATGTTATATTTTGATTAAATAAAGCGCTTTTGTTGTACCTAATATCTTCATTGAAACGAACGTATATATCATAATCATCACCATCTTCTTTATAGATACCAGCTTTACTACCAAAAATAGAGTTACGCAGTTGTTGGCCTACTTGAGATGCACTCACACCCAATTCACCGGCTTTTTCTCTATCAACAACCACTTGCATACTTGGCTTATCTTTATTAACATCAATTTTAAGCTCATCAATACCCGCAATGTTTTTGTTATTAATAAACTCTCGCATATTTTCTGCGGTAGCAATTAGCTCGTTATAATCATCACCCTCTAATTCAATATTAATGGGTGAACCGGCTGGTGGTCCATTGGCGTCTTTTTCAACCGAAATAAGAACTCCCGGATAAATTCCAACTAATGCCTCTTGCACTTTTTGACGTAATAGTTCACTGTCTTCACCACGACGGTATTTGTACTCACGCATTGATGCGGTAATTTTAGCTTTGTGCGGCATTTCGGCAGTAGATCCGCCATCTGTTTGAGGATTACCGGCACCTTCGCCAACTTGTGACACAGCACTTTCTACAAGAAAATTATAACCATCATCAGTATATTGATCTTGATTAATAACGTTGTAAACACGTTCTTCAATTTCCTTAGTGATAGCGTTTGTTTTTTCAATAGCCGTTCCCTGTGGGTATTCTATATAGACAATAATTTGATTTGGTTTATTATCTGGAAAAAACTCTACTTTGGTTCGTTGTTGTGATAAGGAGATACCAAAAGCAACAAATGATATTATTAATAACACAAACGTACCTATACTTAATAAATAAGGTTTTCTACCCGAAAGTGCCCATCTTAACTGGTTTTCATACCAACGTTCAAGTTTTACTAAGGTTTTATTCTGAAAATTATTAGCCCATTTTCGTAAGAAAATACGATACACCCAAAGCATAATTGCTGTAAACACCATCAGTGTTCCCAATCCACGGTACTCGCCGCCTACCAATATCACAAGAATGCCTATAACAGCCATAATAACGGTAGTTCGTATGATTTTACGTAAAGGCATGTCTTTGTCTTCGGTATTCATAAATTGAGATACCAACACTGAGTTAAAGAAAATAGCAACAAATAAAGAGGAGCCTAAAACAACTGAAAGCGTTATAGGTAAAATCATCATAAATTCTCCCATAATACCAGGCCATAACCCTAAAGGAATAAAAGCTGCTACTGTTGTTGCTGTAGAAATAATAATGGGGAAGGCTATTTCGCCGATACCTTTTTTAGCAGCTTGCATTCGACTCATGCCTTCTTCATCCATAAGGCGGTATACGTTCTCTACCACTACAATACCATTATCTACAAGCATACCAAGACCCATAATAAGACCAAAGAGCACCATAGTATTTAAACTTTGCCCTAGCATGTTTAATATCATAAGCGACATAAACATAGACATAGGAATTGCAAAACCTACGAAAATGGCATTCTTAAATCCTAAAAAGAACATAAGTACAGTTACAACCAGAATAACACCAAATATGATATTGTTCACTAGATCATCAACTTGACCAATTGTAACTGAAGATTGATCGTTTGCTATGGTTACTGTTAAGTCTTGCGGAAATACTTCATTTCTTGCTTCTTCAACAATAACTTGTATTTGTTCTGCTGCAGCAACCATGTTTTTACCGGCGCGTTTTTTTACGTCTAGCATTACAACAGGATGCCCAAACTCTCTTGCGTAGGTTGTTTTGTCTTCTTCTTGAAAAGCAACTGTAGCTACATCTTTGAGGTAAATTGCATCTCCATTTTCAGACTTAACAACAAAATTTTCAAGTTCTTTCGGGTCATCAATTTCTCCTAAAACACGTATGGTACGTCGTTGACCACTTGCCTTTAAGTTACCGGCAGACATGGTAACGTTACCAGCATTTATAGCGCCAATTATATCATTAAAGGTAACATTGGCTGCCATCATCTTGTAAATATCTACGGCTACTTCAACTTCCTTTTCTTGAGCACCTCTAATATCTACTTTTTTAATTTCAAGTAAATCTTCAATTTCGTCTTGAAGATACTCTCCGTATTCTTTTAATTTACCTACTGGGTAGTCACCAGAGATATTAATATTAAGAATAGGCATTTCTTCAGAAAGGCTTAACTCAAATACTTCGGGTTCTACCTTTGCTTCGTTAAAAGTAGGCCAGTCTTCACCGGCAGTTTCACTATCAATTTCATCCTTTACTTTTTGTTTGGCTTGTTCAACAGTGATGTTTTCATCAAACTCAACCATAATCATCCCGTAGTCTTCTTGAGATGTTGAGGTGATTTCTACTACATTACTTACGGTTTTAAGCCTGTCTTCTAGCGGATCTGTGATTAATTTTTCTATATCTTCGGCAGTATTACCCGGATACACAGAGCTTACATAAATTTTGGTTTCATTTACTTCTGGGAAATTTTCTCGAGGCATATCAAAGAATGCTGAAACCCCTAAGTAAAAAATCACAGCAATTAAGACATACATAGTTGTTTTATTGTCTATTGCCCAGGACGATAAACCAAATTCTTTATCTACTTGTTTTTTCTTTTTTGTCATGTGCTTGGGTTTAGTACTTTATCACTTTTACAGTTTGCCCGTCTTTAACGCTACGTGCTCCTTCTTGAACAATTTCGGCACCGCTTTCTATTCCTTCTAGTACTTCAATTACATCGCCTTGTGTTTTTCCGGTTTTGATTATTACCCGGTTTGCAATGCCTTCTTCATTTTCATTTTTATCATTAACAATGTAAACGTATTGCTCACCTTCAGCATTTTCTGAAATAATACTTTGTGGAATTAATATAGCATCTTCATTTGTATAGTCGTTAATTTTAAGTTTTGCAGTAAGGTTTGGTTTTATGGTCTTATCTGCGTTGGGTATAGCTACCTCTACTTTAAATGTTCTGTTTGCAGGGTTTATAAAGTCTCCTGCTTGTCTAACGGAAGTTGTAACTGTTTTACCAATAACCGGAAATTCTACTTCTACATCTTTTCCTTTTGTAACATCTTTAATGTAACGCTCAGGGATATCGGTCTCTATGTACATGTCTTTTAAGTTTACAATGCGCATAAGTTGAGTTTGCCCAGCTGCAACTACGCTACCTTGCTCTGTAATAACATCATCGATTGTTCCTGAAAAAGGAGCTTTTACTACCGTTTTTGCTATTTGTTGTTTTAATTGATTTACGGCTTCTTGTTGTGATTCATATGAAGATTTTGCTTGTAAAAACTGAATTTCACTACCTATGTTTTGCTCCCATAAACGTTTTTGACGTTCGTAAGTGGTTTTTGCTAAATCTGCTTGTATTTGTAATTGCGATAATTGCTGGCTTAAACCACCATCATCAATTTTTGCTAATGTTTGTCCTTTAGTAACTCGTTGTCCTTCTTTTACATATACTCTTGTGAGAATGCCGCTATATTCTGGCGTGATAACTAAAAGGTTTTTGGTTGTTACATTTCCTTGTATTTCCAAAACGTGATTAAAAACCTCTTTTTTTGCGGTTAAAGTGGTGATTAAAGGCACATTTTTTACAGTGTCAAGCTTAGAAATAGCAGAGTCTAAATTGTGAATACTTTCTTGAAGTGCTTCTTGTTGATTTACTAGCTCAGCTCTTTTTTGTCGAATGGTTTCTAGGTTGTTACTTTCTATTACTTTTTCAACAGAGTTGCTGTTTTTATCGCCACCACAAGAGGCTACTGTTATTGTAATTAGAAATAAGTATATGAATTTTCTCATAATATAGTGTGTTGCAATGGGTTGTTACTCGTCTTTGTTTTCGGGATATTTTGTTGTGTCTAATAAATTTTCTAGTTCTGCTTTGGTGCTTATTACATCTAGCATTGATTGCAGATAGTCTTGTTGTGCTTGAAAAAGTTGTTGTTGTGCTTCGCTTAATTCAAAACTAGTGGCAATTCCTTCAAAAAACTTGATGCTATTTTTCTTTTCAATACGTTCTGCCAATTCTAGGTTGCGCTGTTTGTTTTCATAATTCTCTAAAGCAAATTGATATTCGTTTCGAGCATTTGCAATTTCAAGAGTAACTTGATTTTTTGTTTGTTCAAGTTGTAATTTTGCTTGTTCAAAAGCCAATTGCTTTTGAGCTGTCTTGGCACTTCTCATACCACTACTGAAAATAGGAATACTTAAATTAACACCTAAAACAGATTGTGTAAAATAGTCTTGGTCGCTATTAAAAAAGGTGAATTCATCACTATATCCTGCAACGCCATAATTAACAAACGCAGAAAGAGTAGGCAATGCTTTACTTTTTTCAAGTTTTACTTCTACTTCTGAAAGGTTGGCTTGATCTTCGGCGATGCGGTAATCAATATTTTCTTCTACGTTCATTTCTTTTGAAAGAAGTAATAGATTAAAGTTTTCTTCACTCAACTCGCTTAGGTTATCGGTTACTTTAATTTCTTCCGTTACAGGAATGCCCATTGTTACCTTTAGCATATCATATGCAATGGATTGCATACGTATAGAATTATTAAGGTTGGCTTCAAGGTTTAAGCGTGTAATCTCCAATTGTTCTACGTCTTCTTCTTCTGCTAGACCATTTTCAAAAATCTTTCGGGTGTCGTTTAAGTTTTTTTCGACAGTAGAGAGGTTTTTCTTTAAAATGGTAACACTTTCTGAAGCCAATAGTACATTTCCGTAGGCGTCTGTGATAGCTTTTTTTACCTCTAGATCTGTTTTAACCTTTGCGTTTTCTGAAATTTGCAAAAGTGTTTTCGCAGATTGAATACCTACAATATAAGACCCATCAAAAATTAATTGATTCCAAGTTCCAGTTGCGTTTACACTGTGTTTGGTTCCAAATGTAACGGGTACAAATGTTCCGGGTTCGCCACCGGCAACTTCGCCGGGGATCAAGGTTACCGGCTGCTTAAGGTTATTGTTGTAATTTGCGTCACCACTTATTTGCGGCAATCCTTGTGCAATAATTTCCCATTTCTGTTTTAAGGCAATGGCTACGTCTTTTTTTGCAATTCTAGAGTTATAACCATTTTCAAGACCAAACTGAATGGCTTCTTCAAGAGTAAACGTTCGTTGTTGAAGGTTTACTGTTTCTTGAGCTTGAGAATATATGCTGAAAGCAAAAAAAGCTATTAAAAAAATATGTTTCATTAGTTTTAATTCTTGTTTGAATATTTAGTAAGTGTTTCTAAGCCTTTAGATGTTACAATTCCTCTAAGGTGATAATCTAAGTAATCCTCCATTAATTTGAATTTTGAAAACTGTGATAAAGGAAAAATAGATTCATCGTTGATGCCTTCAATACATAAAAAGTAAAGTTTTGATATAAAATCTACATCAATGTTTTTTCTGTAAACACCTTTTTCAACGCCTCGTTTCAGGTTTTCAATAGTACACTCTGCCATGTTTTCATATTTCTTTTTTCTAATCATGGTGTACACTTCAGGATAATATTTTTGAAGCTGGTATTGAGGTGATGATTTTTCATTTTTTAATTGAAGCATTACAAACTTTTTAATTTCATATAATTCTTCAATTGGATCTTTTTCCAAATCTTGAATGGCGTCTATACCACAAGAAATCTCTTCAAATACTTTTAACACAGATTCTTTCACCAATTGTGTTTTGTTATTAAAATGGGTGTAAATTGTTTTTTTTGAAATGCCCATCTCATTTGAAATGTCATCCATCGTTACGCTTTTAAAGCCTAGTGAAAGAAACATTTCTGCTGCCTTTGTTATAATTTTCTCTTTCATAATTCGGCGCAAAGATAGACAAAGGAAACTTTAGGAACAAAAAAAGTTTCCTAGGTTTTACATAAATTTAACATGGGTTGCTCACTTGACCTTTTAAAAACACTTTTTTTTGGTTTTTAGTAGTCAGTTTTGTGTGGCAACTTGTATTTTAGCGGCAAATTTTGAGCGCGGTATGGAATTATTAAAAAAGTATAGCACAGCATTACAAGAACAACTACAGCATACAGTAGAAGTTAAAGAGCCAGAGCAATTATATGAGCCTATACAATACATATTAAATATTGGAGGTAAACGACTGCGTCCTATTCTCACGTTGTTAACTTGTGATTTTTTTGAAACCGACTATAAAAAAGCCATGCCGGCAGCATTGGCTATAGAATTGTTTCATAACTTTTCATTAATTCATGACGATATAATGGATAATGCGCCCTTGAGACGTGGTAAAGAAACCGTACATGAAAAGTGGGATATCAACACTGGTATTCTTTCTGGTGATGCTATGTTAATACTGGCTTATCAATTATTTGAAGAATATGAGCCTAAACTTTTTAGAGAACTAGCACAATTGTTTAGTAAAACGGCAATTGAGGTTTGTGAAGGACAGCAGTATGATGTTGATTTTGAAGATAGAGATGCTGTTTCAATAGATGAATACATCAAAATGATAGATTTTAAAACAGCTGTATTGCTGGGTGCTGCCATGAAAATGGGTGCTATCGTTGCTGGAGCTTCGCATTCTTGTAAAGAAAATATTTACAAATTTGGGCGTAATCTAGGGATAGCGTTTCAGTTGCAAGATGATTATTTAGATGTATTTGGTAATCCAGAATCATTCGGAAAACAAGTAGGAGGTGATATTATTGAGAATAAAAAAACCTTTCTATACTTAACTGCACTAAAAAATAGTGAAGTAACTCAAGCAGACGAACTTGAGCATTTGTACACTATAAGCCCTAAAAACCCTTCAGATAAAATTGATACAGTAAAGCGAATCTTTAAAAATTCGGGAGCTGCAGAGGCAACACAAAAGGAAATTACAAAATATACCCAGAAGGCAAACGATGTGTTAGAGCAGATTGATATTTCAGAAAAAAAGAAAACAGAGCTTAGAGAGTTTGGAGAGTGGTTAATGAAGCGTACATTTTAATATTAAAAATCACATCTGCTTCTTAAATTAATAATTCTGAAAATCAAGTTACAGAGAACCAACGGTTTTATTAGGAAATATTTAAGATTTCAATCCATAGAAATATACACAATCCAATCGCCTATTTATTGTAATTGTTGTATTTTTGTATCGTTTTACAAAATGAAACCCTTGTATTCCAATTATGGATAGATATTCTTTTCTCAATGCGGTACATCCCTCGTTTATCGCAGAACTTTATGATAAATACTTACAATACCCCGATACTGTAGAACCTAGCTGGCGTGCTTTTTTTCAAGGTTTTGATTTCGGAATAGAAAATGGCTCTCTAGAAGCATTGGGTATTGAAGAAAAAACAGAAATACCAGAAAACTTTATAAAAGAGTTTCAGGTAATTAAATTAATTGACGGGTACCGGTCACGTGGTCACTTATTTACTAGAACCAATCCTGTACGCGAACGAAGAAAATATACACCTAAGCTTGATATTGAAAACTTTGGTCTGTCACAAGATGACATGCAAACGTCATTTAAAGCAGGTGAAATTTTAGGTATAGGTGAAGCTACATTAGAAGACATTATAAAGCACCTCAATAAAATTTACTGTGATTCTATTGGGATTGAGTATATGTACATTCGTAAGCCTGAAGAAATTCAATGGATTCAAGACAAGCTGAATGTAAATGAAAACCAACCAAGTTTTTCAAACGACCAGAAAAAACACATATTAAAAAAATTAAACGAAGCAGTAGCTTTTGAAAGCTTCCTTCATACCAAATATGTAGGTCAAAAACGGTTTTCGCTAGAAGGAGGAGAAAGTCTTATTCCTGGCTTAGATGCTCTTATTGAAAATGCAGCAGAAAAAGGTGTTGAAGAGTTTGTAATGGGAATGGCACACCGTGGTAGGTTAAGTACTTTAACCAACATTTTTGGTAAAAATGCAAAAGACATTTTTAGTGAATTTGACGGAAAAGATTATGAACAAGCCGTTTTTGATGGTGATGTAAAATACCACTTAGGATGGACATCAAAACGAAAAACCGATAGCGGAAAAGAAATTAATCTTAACATTGCACCCAATCCCTCACACCTAGAAACTGTAGGAGCGGTTGTGCAAGGAATTGCTCGCGCAAAGCAAGATGATCACCACCTAGAAAACCCTGAAAAAGTTTTACCAATCGTTGTTCACGGTGATGCAGCTATTGCTGGTCAAGGTATTGTATATGAAATTGTGCAAATGGCACAACTAGAAGGGTACAAAACACAAGGTACTATTCATATTGTGGTAAATAATCAAGTAGGATTTACTACCAACTACCTAGATGGACGCTCTTCAACCTATTGTACAGATGTAGCAAAAGTTACACTCTCGCCAGTACTTCACGTAAATGCAGATGATGTTGAAGCAGTAGTACATGCCATGCTTTTTGCTTTAGAGTTTAGAATGAAATTTAAGCACGATGTGTTTATTGATCTTTTAGGATACAGAAAATATGGTCATAATGAGGGAGATGAACCTAAATTTACCCAGCCAAATCTGTATAAAGCCATATCAAAGCATAAAAATCCACGTGAGATTTATTCTGAAAAATTGATAAAAGAAGGTGTAATTGATGAAGAATACACCAAAAAGCTAGAAGAAGACTATAAAAACAAGCTTGAAGAAAGTCTTGAAGATTCTCGAAAAGAAGACAAAACCGAAATAAGTGCTATCATGCAAGAAGAGTGGCAAGGTTTTGAATATGCTGAAGAGGATAAAATGATGCAAGATGTAGATACAACCTTTGATCTTGATAAACTTACCGAGATAGCAGAAGTTATTACAAAACTACCTGAAGATAAAAAATTCTTACGCAAAGTTTCTAAGCTTATACAAGCACGAAACAAAATGTACTTTGAGGATAATAAGCTAGACTGGGCAATGGGAGAACTTCTAGCATACGGAACACTATTAGCAGAAGGTCACGATGTAAGAATAACAGGTCAAGATGTAGAAAGAGGAACATTTTCACACAGGCACGCAGTTATCAAAGCTGAAGAAAGTGAAGAAGAAGTTGTGTTGCTTAATCAATTAAATGAAGACCAAGCACATTTTTACATCTATAATTCACTACTTTCAGAATATGGAGTAGTTGGATTTGATTACGGTTATGCAATGGCTAGCCCAATAACACTTTGTATTTGGGAGGCGCAATTTGGAGATTTCAGTAATGGAGCTCAAATTATGATTGACCAATATATTTCTGCTGCAGAAGATAAATGGAAATTACAAAACGGTCTGGTAATGTTATTACCACACGGTTATGAAGGTCAAGGAGCAGAACACTCTTCAGCAAGAATGGAACGCTACCTTCAATTGTGTGCCAAAGACAATATGTTTGTTGCAGATTGTACTACACCAGCAAACTTTTATCATTTACTTAGAAGACAAATAAAAGTAAACTACCGTAAGCCATTAATAGTGTTTACACCCAAAAGTTTATTAAGACACTCAAAAGTAGTCTCTACCAAAGAAGAATTGGCCAATGGCACATTCCAGATGGTAATTGATGATCCAGAAGCAAAAGCTTCAAAAGTTAAAACTCTAGTTTTTGTAACAGGTAAGTTTTATTACGATCTTTTAGATGTAAAAGAAGAAGAAAAAAGAGATGATGTTGCGTTAGTAAGAGTAGAGCAGTTGTTCCCACTACCTACAGAGCAAATGAAAAACATCATGAAAAAATATAAAAATGCAAAAGATGTGGTCTGGGCTCAAGAAGAACCTAGAAACATGGGAGCATATTCTCATATATTAATGCATTTTGAAGAAGCACGTAACTTTAGGGTTTGTAGCAGAAAAATGTACGCAGCACCAGCTTCTGGAAGTAGTGTGCGTTCAAAGCAAAGACACCAGCGTGTTATTGAGAGCGTTTTTAATATTGAAGAAAAATAATTACAATTATATAAAATCCGTAATAGGTAAATTAAAATACTATGGCACTAGAAATGAAAGTCCCATCTCCGGGAGAATCCATTACCGAAGTAGAAATAGCACAATGGCTAGTTGAAGATGGCGATTATGTAGAAAAAGATCAAGCCATCGCAGAAATAGACAGTGATAAAGCAACTCTTGAACTACCTGCTGAAGCAAGTGGTGTTATTACCAGAAAAGCCGAAGAAGGTGACGCAGTTGCAGTAGGAGAGGTAGTTTGCTTAATTGATACCGAAGCAGAAAAACCAGGAAACTCTGAAGGAGATTCAAAAAAGGAGGAAAGTAAAAAAGACAGTGATAAAGCTGAGGCAAAAACCGAAGAACCTTCAAAACCCTCAACACAATCTCAAGAACAAGATAAAAAAACATATGCAACAGGATCGCCATCACCTTCTGCTAAGAAGATTATGGATGAAAAAGGAGTAGATGCTAAGGATGTAAAAGGTACCGGTCGTGATGGACGTATTACAAAAGACGATGCTGTAAAAGCAACACCTTCTATGGGTACGCCGGGACAAGGTAGCAGAGGAAGCGAACGCAAAAAACTGTCTATGCTTCGTCGTAAAGTTGCAGAACGGTTAGTTTCAGCAAAAAATGAAACAGCTATGTTGACTACTTTTAATGAAGTTGACATGAGCGCGATCTTTGAATTAAGAAAAAAGTACAAAGAAAACTTTAAAGAAAAGCATGGCGTAAGTCTTGGCTTCATGTCATTTTTCACTTTAGCCGTAGTACGTGCCTTAGATTTATACCCAGATGTAAACTCAATGATTGATGGTGATTACAAAGTTACCTATGATTATAAGGATATTTCAATAGCAGTATCAGGACCCAAAGGATTAATGGTTCCTGTGATACGAAATGCTGAAAACCTTAGCTTTAGAGGTGTTGAAGAAGAAGTGAAACGTTTAGCGTTAAGAGCTCGTGATGGGAAAATTACCGTAGATGAAATGACAGGTGGTACATTTACCATCTCAAACGGAGGTGTTTTCGGAAGTATGCTTTCAACACCAATTATCAACCCTCCGCAATCAGGTATTTTAGGAATGCACAACATAGTAGAACGACCAATCGCAAAAGACGGTGCTATTGCTGTTGCGCCTATAATGTATGTTGCCTTATCTTATGACCATAGAATAATTGATGGTAAAGAGTCTGTTGGCTTTTTAGTTGCTATTAAAGAAGCTCTTGAGAGTCCTGAAGAATTACTTATGGATAACGATGTGAAAAAAGCCCTTGAGCTTTAATTGTTCAACTACATTTTTTAAAAAAAATAAAAACACCCGTTGAAAGCTCAGCGGGTGTTTTTTAATTAGTTAGTTGAAATTAACATAAAAATTAAGAAACAAAATAATTAACAATATTGAGTAACACAATTGCAACAACCACAACAACTAAAAAGATAAAAATCCTCTTTTTTGTTCGTTCATTCTTCGTGTTGTCATTTTTAAAAACCATGTTAACATTCATTAGGTAAATGTCAGAAATTTAACACAATTTTAAAATACGTGGAAACACGTAATTATTCAGTTTTTTGTATTTACATCATTTTATCATAATTTTCTTTAGCCCAAATAAGCAAACTATTTGTCTTGGGTTCAAGATTTAATTTTGATATAATATTGCTTCGGTGTTTTTCAACAGTACGGTGAGATATAAAAAGAAGAGAGGCTATTTCTTTATTAGTTTTGTCATTAGCTATAAGTTTTAAAATCTTCTTTTCTGAAGGAGTCAAAGCATTTAACGAGCTGTCTGAAAAAAGAATGCCGTCAAGTAATTCTTTAATTTTAGGACTGAAATACTTATCGCCTAGAGTAACAGTATTAATGCAATTTTCAATTTCTTCAAGGGCAAATTCTTTTAAAACGTACCCAAAAATATTCAACTCTTGAGCTTTAATGTAAAGTTCTTTTTCTTTGTGAAGTGTAATAAGAACAATCTTTGTTGCAATATTATTTTCTTTACATTTTTTTGCTATTTCAATACCAGACATATGTGGCATTTGAATGTCTAGTATAGCTATACTAGGTTTTTCTTTAGCAATTAAATTATAAGCGTCTCTTCCGTCGTGAGCGCTTCCAATAATATTATATCCTTTTTCTAATAAAAAATCATTAAGACCTTTTAATAAAAGTGGATGGTCATCTGCTGTTATGATGGTTCTTTCTGTCATGAAATAGGAAATTGAAAGATAACAATTGTTCCGTTATTTTTAATAGATTTTACCTTCATTTGTCCATTTAAAAATCGTGTGCGCTCAAGTAACGTTTTTAAACCTAGTGATTTTACGTTTTGATATTTCTCGCTAAAATCAAACCCAACACCATTATCTTTAATTGATATTACAATATTACCGGTTAATTTTTTAACGGTTACTTTACTAGCTTCAGCTTTAGCATGTTTTAAAATATTATTGAGCGTTTCTTGAATAATACGATAAATATTAACTTCTTGTTCTTTGGTAAATAGGTTGTCAATATTATCTATTTCTGAAGAAATAAACAGCGTTGTGTTTTCATCAATTTGGGTAAGAGTATACTCAATTGCTTTTGTAATGCCCATTTCCTGAAGCTGAAAAGGGTGTAAGTCTCTAGAAATGGTTCTTACTTCATCAATGGCGTCATCAACCATTTTTTTGGTGTCATCATCACCATTTGAGAGTATTTTGTTTTTTATAAGTAGTAATCGTTGACCGAGACCATCGTGAAGATCTTTTGAAATACGTCTTCTTTCAATTTCTTGTGATACTAATAGTTTTTGACTGAATTTTTCTTGTAACTCTTTATTGTTTTTAAGGTAGCGTTGATTTCTATATAATAATATAAGTCCAAAAGTAAGAACCAAAGCAAGACTTGAAAAGAAAACAATTTTTTTAAAATTTTCATTGTCTTTTTCTAGCAGTTGTATGTTAGTATTTTTTTCAACAAGCTTTTTTTCCTTTTTTTCAGTTTCGTATAGAGTTTGATAATAAGCCAAAAATTGTGCGGTCCCCTTGTTGTATAAAGAATCTTTCAAGGTCACGTATGCATTTTTATTTTCTAGACTTTTTTTATAGGCGCCGGTTTCTGCATAAATGTTTGAGAGCAATAAATGCGATTGCATAATATCATCTTCGTGGCCTATTGCTTGAGAATATCTTAATTGTTCCTCGGCATGTTTTAAAGCTTGGTTGTAAAGTTTTAAAGCATTGTAATATCTAGCTTTTGCACCATTGTAGCTAACGTTAACTGTACGGTCTTCTTTGGCTTTATCAATCCATTGGTCGAGTATGTCTATATGTTCTTTTGCTTTTATTAACTCGTTATTACTTATGTAAAACTCTGCTAGCTTGGCGTGAATGTTAATTGTGTTTTTGTAATCTTCTTGATTTGTGTCTGTGACCTTAAGTAATGAATCTGCTTTTAAAAGGTATTTAATCTCTTGTTGTTTGTTCCCTATTTTATTGTAATCAATTGATTGATTGTAGTATTCTGTAATTATGTACTTTTTGTTTTCAAGTTTTTTTAAAGTTTCAATTAATTTTTTTCGCTCTGTTTCGGCTTTGTCATAAAAACCATTCATACTAAACATGGTTATTATCCCTTGTCTAGCGTGAAGCATATATTCATATTCTTTACGGTTTTCATAAACTTTGTATGCTTTTTCATAATATTCTCCAGCGGCAACAAATTTTCCGATATTTGAATACGCTTGACCGCTAAATAAATATGCATCTGCTATGTATATGGAGTCTTGTGTAGAGAAGTTTTCAATCGCAGCCTCATAATCTTTGATAGCGTCTTTTACATTTAATTTTAAATTGGCACGGCCTCTTTTAAGGTATAACCCGCCGAGTAAAAAACTGTCTTTAATTTTATATTTATGAGCTAGAACGCCATCTATTATTCGGATTGCTTTACGAGGTTCGTTATTAAAATCTGAAAGTATTGTTTGCAAGTTCATTGCTTTTCTGGCTGCCATTTCAATACTGTCCATTTTTTTGGCTTCTTCTATATACTGGCTGCTGTATTTAATAAAAGTTTCGTTATCAACTCTATAGGTTTTTGATAAAATAGAGTCTATGGCTTTTAACTTTAAAGAAATATTGGTCGTAGAATCTGCAATGTTTTTATAGTAAGAAACATCCTGAGCTACACTTATATATGAGTATAGCACGATAAAGCCAAATATCAACGAAAGCTTTTTATGCATCTTTAATAAGGTATTGGGGGAGACTTTAAATGTACTAAAAATTAATTTCAGCACATATTTTTCATTGTTTTATTTTAGATAAAGACAATTGCGTCCATAATCAATTACAGCTCTAAATTTTTTTAAAAAATCTGCACCAATAATTCCATGAACAGATTCCTCTTCAGCTTGTTCTAGTGCTTGATTTACATGCGAAAGGTCAAAAACTACAAAATCCATTTTTTTTGTATTCCATTTGCCAATATTTATTGTATTGTTACGAGAGATTTTGGTTTCCATATTAATGGCGCCTGCTCCTGCAGCTTTTATTTGGCTTTCTTCGCTTGTCATTAAAAAATGATCAATCCCGGTAAACCCTACACAGCTAGTAGAAGCTCCGGTGTCTAAGATGAAGTTACCCAAAACACCATTGAGCTTTAATGATAGTTTGTAGTGACCGGTAGCTAGTTTTTTTAATGGAACTCTATGAAAGTTTTTCTCTTCAAGAAAGGTGCGTAAATGCATTTTTTGTTTTTTGTAAAGATAGCTAACAAAAATAAGTAGCTTTGCAAATATGCTTACAGATACACACACACATTTATATAGTGAAGCTTTTGAAGAGGATCAAGCAGAAATGATTCAACGTGCTATTGATTTAGGAATATCACGTTTTTTTATTCCCGCAATTGATTCAGAACACACTGAAGCGATGTACAAACTAGAACAAGACTATCCCGATGCTGTTTTTTTAATGATGGGATTACATCCTACATCGGTTAAAGAAAATTATGAAACAGAATTAAAACACGTTGAAGAGCAATTTTCAAAACGACAATTTTATGCCGTAGGTGAGATAGGGATAGATTTGCATTGGGATACTTCTACCTTACATATACAGCAAGATGCTTTTAAAAGGCAAATTCAACTAGCAAAAAAATATAAACTTCCCATTGTTATTCACTGTCGTAAAGCCTTTGATGAAGTTTTTGATGTGTTAGAAAGCGAAAAGGATGATGATCTCTTCGGAATTTTTCATTGCTTTACCGGTACAAAAGAACAAGCTGAAAAAGCAATTTCTTATAATATGAAACTAGGCATTGGAGGTGTAGTTACTTTTAAAAATGGAAAAATAGATCAATTTTTAAATGAAATACCTATTGAGCATATTGTTTTAGAAACAGATGCACCCTATTTGTCTCCAGTACCTTATCGTGGTAAACGAAATGAAAGCAGTTATTTGCAATTAATTTGTAAAAAAGTGGCCGAAATTTATGCTATTTCAGAAGAAGAAGTAGCTCAAATCACCACCATGAATTCAAAAGAAGTATTCAGTATTTAATTTTTTACTATGGCTGAACAACCCAAAATACTCATTATATATACCGGAGGAACTATAGGTATGATCAAAG
Source organism: Marixanthomonas sp. SCSIO 43207 (assembly GCF_019904255.1). GTDB lineage: Bacteria > Bacteroidota > Bacteroidia > Flavobacteriales > Flavobacteriaceae > Marixanthomonas. Next base: position 623,898 of record NZ_CP063203.1, on the reverse strand, counting down.
ATTTTGAAACAGGAGCTTTGCGTAATTTCAATTTTGATGATTTACTGAAACACATTCCCGAGCTAAAACTGCTTGACTCCACTATAAGTACACACAGTTTTGAAGAGCCTATTGATAGTTCAAATATGAGTGCAAAGTATTGGGTAATGCTAGCAGGAATTATTGAAGAAAACTATAATGAGTTTGATGGTTTTGTGGTTTTACACGGTAGTGATACAATGTCTTACACAGCCTCAGCCTTAAGCTTTATGCTTGAAAACTTAGCAAAGCCAGTGGTGTTTACAGGATCACAATTACCAATTGGTGATTTACGTACCGATGCCAAAGAAAATTTGATTACCTCTATACAGATTGCAGGTCTTCGTGAAAAAGGCAGGGCCAAAATTGCCGAAGTTTGTTTGTACTTTGAATATAAACTTTATCGGGCAAATAGAACAACAAAGATTAATGCCGAACATTTTGAAGCCTTTGCTTCTTTAAATTATCCTCCCTTAATAGAAAGTGGTGTAAATCTTTTCATTAATAATGATGCGTTGTACAAGCCCAATAGAAGAAAGAAACTAAAAGTGCATAAACGTATGGAGTCTAATATTGTACTTTTAAAAATGTTTCCTGGCATTGACATATCAACAGTTGAGCACATCTTTGCTTACCCCGAAATGAAAGGCTTGGTTCTTGAAACCTACGGAAGTGGAAATACTACCAATGAAGAATGGTTTTTAAAAGCATTAAAAAAATTAATAGATAAAGGAATTCCAGTTATAAACGTAACACAATGCTCTGGAGGAAGTGTAATAATGGGCTTGTATGAAACCAGTACAGCGTTAAAAAAACTAGGAGTGATTTCAGGAAAAGATATCACTACAGAAGCAGCCCTGGCCAAATTAATGTATCTATTAGGTCAAAAAATATCATTAAATAGTTTTAAAACAATTTTTGAAACCTCATTAAGAGGCGAAATGGTTTAAAATTCTATTTAAAAAGTTTTAGCAACCAATTTTTTTTTTGTTATTTGGCAGCCCTTTTAGAGGATAATCTAGAGAGGTGGCCGAGCGGTCGAAGGCGCACGCCTGGAAAGTGTGTATACGCCAAAAGCGTATCGAGGGTTCGAATCCCTTCCTCTCTGCTAAGAATAAATTAACAAAATACCGTTAAAACCAATCAAAAGAGTTGGTTTTCTATAAGTTCTTATTATTTTCGTTTTTTCTTAAGTTGAAAAGCTGCTTTTTTCACAATTTAAAGTGGTCTTTTAAAGTTTCTGAAAAGAAAATTATCCTTTAATTGAGGAACAGCAAAAAGAAAATTAAATAGAAATTATACCAATAGCTCTGAAATACAGTTATTTATTGGTAATAGACAAATTTATTATTGTAGATTAACTAATTATTTTTATATCTT